>JBGYFE010000073.1:0-31731 GCA_041819925.1 Capnocytophaga sp. | reverse complement strand
TTACAATAATTATCAAATATAAGCACAAAAAGAAAATTATTTTAGTTTATTTTGATGATTTTCTGATATTTACAAAAAAACTAAACGAAATTAATCGAAAAAAAACAAAAAAAATTCAACGGAGAGCATATTTTTTTATATCTTTGCATTGTAAATCTTTAACCAAACTTAACTAAATTATAATTTAAACATTATGAGCAAACAATTATTTTACTTCCTTGTGTTGGCTCTTTCAGCACTACCATTGTCAGCACAAGTTCGAGTAACAGGAAAGGTCTCTGACCAAATGAACAATCCTTTACCAGGTGCTGGTATCACGGTACAAGGAACAACCAAGGGGGTAAGTTCCGATTTTGATGGAAATTACCAAATTGAAGCCAACGAGGGCGACGTACTTGTTTTTAGTTTTGTCGGATTTGAAACCCAAACTAAAAAAATAACAGCTGGAGGTGGTAATAAACTAACAATCAATGTTTTATTACAAGAAGAAGCTGAGCAACTTACCGACGTAGTAGTTGTGGGATATGGAACACAACGCAAAAGTGACCTTACAGGAGCTGTTTCACAAGTAAAAGCTGATGCTTTTAAAAATCAACCTGTGTTAAATACCTCTTCCGCTTTGCAAGGACGCGTAGCAGGGGTTAGCATTTCCAATACGTCGGGAGCTCCCGGAGGAGAAGTTAAAATACGTATTCGTGGGGCGAATTCTGTGAATAATAACAACGCTCCTTTGATTGTACTTGACGGCGTAGCAATGGGTAGTTTAGGCTTGCAAGACATTAACCCGTACGACATTGCAACAATTGATGTATTGAAAGATGCCTCAGCAACAGCGGTTTATGGTTCTCGAGGTGCAAACGGAGTTATTCTAATAAGCACCAAAACCGGAAAAACAGATATGCTTCTCATTGATTTTAAAACCTATACAAGTTTTACGCAACCTATCAGAAAATATGACTTGATGAATGGCAGTGAATATGCAACTCACGCCAATTTAATATCAGGCGGAACTGCTTTTCCTGCGGGATTCAAAAATGCGAATACCAATTGGCAAGATTTGATGTTTAACACCGATCAATTCACTCAGAACTACCAACTGTCCGTTACGGGAGGAAACAAAAATATACGTTACTACGTCTCAGGTTTTTATCAAGACCAACCCGGAACTTTACTCAATACAAATATGACTCGTGGAGGTATTCGCTCTAATCTTGATTTCAGAATTTCAGACAAACTGAATGCCTCAGTAACAATGTATGTAGAACGTTCTGACTCACGCAATACCGGCGATTTAGGCTCAAAAGGAAATCCTGTAATGGCTTCCCTCACTTGGGATCCTACTTCTGAAATATATGTAGATGGCGACCCTGCCAACGGATACATCCGCCACGTAAGTTCTCCAATATTTAACAACCCATATATGATATTGAAAGAACAATACAACAAAAGTTTAAAAACAGCAGGCTTTGCCAATGCAAAAGCTACTTATCGATTTACCGATTTCTTGAAATTTGATACAAACATCTCTATTGATGGATATATGACTCGAAATGGTTCTGTATCAAATGATTGGATATCACCTGGCAATATGCGGTCTTCACAAAGTTACTACGAAAGTTATAATATTCAAAACAGTAATTTTTTAACATATCAACAAAAATTTGATAAACACGACATAGGAGCTGTGTTGCTTTACGAAACAACGCGATATGAAAACCGAAACTTCAATGCCGATGGTTCAGGGCTTGTTACCACCTCCAATGGTTACGACAATCTTGGTTTAAACAAAACACACGGCATCGGATCGGGTTATTTTAATGGAGGGTTGATGTCCTTTATGGCTCGTGCTACTTATGGATATGATAATCGCTATTTGCTTACAGCTACAGTACGCCGTGATGGTTCTTCTAAATTCCAAGGTAATAACAAATGGGGAACATTCCCTTCATTTAGTGTAGGTTGGAACATTTCCAATGAAGCATTTATGGAAGAACAAAATTTGTTCAGTAATCTTAAATTACGTGCTGGTTGGGGCGGAACAGGAAACCAAAACATTGCCGCATATAGCACATTAGGAACACTTGCACAAGGTTTGTATTCTTTCGGAACAACCTCAGCAGGACAAGTGTATCTGCCCAATGGAGTTTTAACACCTGACCTTCGCTGGGAAACCTCATACCAAACAAACATAGGGCTTGATATGGCATTTCTTGACGGAGCGCTGACCTTTGGCTTAGACTTTTATAACAAAGACACCAAAGATTTATTACTCGACACCAAAATTAATAAATACGATGGCGGTGGAAGTAAAAAAGAAAATATCGGAAAAGTAAATAACAAAGGTATTGAAGCGGCTATCGGTTACAACTTGCAAACCAAAAACGGATTTGGATGGAGCACCAATTTTAACTTGGCATACAATAAAAATAAAGTAGTCGATTTGGGTGAAGATACAATGATTTTCAGACCAAGAATGGGAGGAGCTTGGATGGGAACAGAAGTGCAAGTAATTAAAGTAGGTGAACCTCTGGGTACATTCTTCTTAATTCCGTGGGAAGGTATCTACCAACAAGATGATGCTACACTTGGGTTTAAAGCCGGAGATAATAAATACACTGATACCAGCGGAAATAATTCCATAGGTTATGAAGACCGAGTGGTATCGGGTTCAGCAATGCCAAAGATTGTCATCGGTTTCGATAATACTTTTACTTATAAAAACTTTGATTTCAATATCTTAATTCAAGGTGCTTATGGTCATAAAATACTAAACACAACCTACGCAGCAGCGGCAATGCCTACCAGCGATGTAACTTACCCCACAATGAGAGATGTAATGAACCACTGGACACCCCAAAACACGGGGGCAGAATGGGCTTCTCCTACAAGCTCCACTAACAAGCATTATATGGCTTCGACACAATTCTTACAAGATGGCAGTTTCACTCGTATTAAAAATATTAGCATTGGATACACCTTGCCCAAAGAAATTACTAAAAATTACGGTTTGAAAATTTACGCAAGTGCTCAAAACGTACTTACCTTTACCAAGTACAAAGGTTTTGACCCTGAAAACTCATCTACTTCAAGCAGTAGTGATGCCGATGCAGGTATAGATATGGGAGCTTATCCAAGCAATCGTACCTTTACTCTGGGGGTGAATATTACATTCGGAAAATAACCAATTTAAAACACACTTTACTATGAATAAAAATATATCAAAAATAGGGATATTACTCATTACAATGTCTTTTTTAGCTTGTAATGATGTGCTTGATGAAGACCCTAAGGGCTCGTTAACTATCGAATCTTTTTATAAAACCACCGAAGATTTAGAGTTATCTGTTCCAGGGCTTGCATTGCAATTCAATGGAGCTTTTAACCAAACTTATGGAGCTCCTTATGCAGGAGACGATATTACTTCAAAAAATAGCGGTAATAAAATGGGTTTTCACGAGATAGACGTGTTTAAACACAATTCTTCTAATGACCGTATCCCGAACTGGTGGAGATATTTTTACTCTACCATTAAGGCCGCTAACCCTATCATTAACAGTCACGGAAAAGTTACGGGAATTAACCAAAATAAAGTAAATAACCTCATAGGTGTAGCTTATTTTTACAGAGCAGCATCATATTTCTTTTTAACCCGCACTTGGGGCGAAGTACCTATCAATACCGATGGTTCAATAAATAAAAACCGCCCGAATGCTTCTGTAAAAGAAATATACACTTTAATCGTTTCCGACTTACAAAAAGCAGAAGAACTTTTGCCCGTAAATTGGGAATCAGCTCCTTACAAACAAGAAGGAGTGAATATACTACCTGCCAAAGCGGCTGCAAAAGCAATGCTTGCCAATGTGTATCTCACTATGGCAGGGTGGCCTCTTAAAGAAACCGATAAATATGCCTTAGCCGCTACAAAAGCCAAAGAAGTGATAGATAATAGTGGCACATACGGACTTGCATTGGAAGATATTACTCAATTATGGCGAAAACGATTCACCTCTGAAACTGTTTTTGGTTGCTACTATAACACAAACATTGCTGGATGGAGTTGGGAAAATGGAAGCCAAATGGGACCACAAGCATTCCGTGCAGATGAAGAAGGTGGTTGGGAAGATGGTTATGGCGAAATTACTTTCTATAACAATTTTCCAGAAGGACCTCGAAAAGATGAAACTTATCAAAAAGAATACTTCAAGAAAGATGCCGACGGAAATATTACTATTGTAGATTACACAGGCATATCGGCAAAGCATCCATTCTTTTTGAAATATCGGTATGATAATTATGATGAAGTAAACCACAAGGGTACAGATTGGTGGGGAAGTCAAACAATTCCCGTAATCCGTTATGCGGAAGTCCTTCTAACTTATGCCGAAGCACAAGCTATGGCAACTGCTCCTGATGCTTCTGCTTATGCGGCTATCAACCAAGTACGCCAACGTGCTGGATTAGAAAATCTTACCCCTGGACTTTCGCAAACCGAATTCCGTGATGCTGTTATTGCTGAACGAGGTTGGGAATTTGCAGGTCCTGAACCCGCAGCTCGATGGTTTGATTTACTCCGCACCGAAACGCTTGCCAAAGCAAATTCCAACAGAGATGCAAGTGAACACCCTATCAACCCTGCAAATATGCCTGACGATAGCACACATAAAAACTATTGGATGCCAATTCCTATCGATAAATAATTTTTGGTAAGTATACTCAAATTTCAGAGAGGGCAATCGGTAAAAAATGAATTTTTTACCGATTGCCCTCTCTGAAATGCTTCTTTATCTTTACTTTTGTAACCTATCAATAAAATCACTCAAAACGTTCATATAATTGATAAACGCCTCATACGGAGAATCATAGGGCGATACATACTTGTGATAATCCGAATCGGAAAACAACTTAGTTCGCATATAGAAAAAGTGTTCGCTCGCCTGCAAACGGCTGTAATCATCTGAAAGCTCTTCGTTCTTTTTCTTTTTCACAAGTGGTTGAATTTTAAATAATTGTGAAAATGCTTCTTTTTGAAGTTCGTTTCCTTGCCACGAAGTGATGTCGCGCTCTTCATCTGTCCACGAAATCGGAAATGGCACGTGAAGTACGTCTTTGGGTTCGTGTTTTTTAACAACTTCTTTGGGAGTTAAGAACTGAAAATCCGTATTTTCGATGGTATTTTTCACAAAATATCGCAAGAAGTCAAAAATGCCACTTTCAGCCCGATTGTAATAACCAATCACGTCATAGTTCATAAACAAGTTCACCACTTCGGTATCTTGCAAACTGTGCGTAATCCAACGAGTGTATTTTTCAGAAGTGAGCGGATATTCGTCCCAATGTGTTTCGGAAAATCGCATAGCAATATCATCACTCAACTTACTGTTTTTCAACAATAAATTCAAATTTTCATCTATCGGATTTTTATAAACGAAATTCGGACTTTTCCAGCCCAACACGTGTTTCGCTCCGTCGGTAAGCATCGTTTTAAAACCTAATTTTGACACACGTTCGCCAATTTTGTTGGAGTAAATAAGCGACGTATTTCGGAAAGTAACAGGCTTTTTACCAAACAGATTTTTAATCGTGCTGACGTGTTTTTTCACTTGTTGTTCAAACTCATCTGTGTCTTCTGACAATGAAGCCAATGAATGTGAATACGTTTCTGCTAAAAACTCAACACAATCGGTTTTTGCGAGTTCTTGAAAACTACGGATAACTTCGGGCGTGTGCATTTCAAGTTGGTCAATCGCTGAACCTGAAATGGAAAACGCTACTTTGAATTTTCCTTCGTACTTTTTGATTAATTCCAACAGCAAAGCATTTGCGGGCAAGTAGCACGTTTCGGCAAGGTCTTCTAACTCAGACCTGTTGGCATAATTGTCAAAATAGTTGTGTTTCTTTCCGATATCAAAAAAGTGATATTTTCGGAGTCGCTCAGGGTGGTGTATTTGAAAATAAATACAAATTGATTTCTTCATTTTTAAAAAATATTATTGGATTTTACTTAATTATACTTTTATTATATTTTTAGCTTGAACGTGTCTTTAAAAAATTACATACGAAAATCTAAATCCTATTGTGGGGAAAATTTTAGCGAATTTATAATCAATATTTTCCAATCTTCCTAAACCTATGTGTGTTTCAAACACAATATATCTTCCCAAAGGCAATTGCGTTCCCCAATGAAACTCGTTTATCATAACCGTCCCGTAATGCCCTCCGAAACTAAATTTGTTTTGAAATGACACATAATTCCCCGCATTGTTAATTAGGCTTCGTTCTCTATTTTTTCGTTTTGCACGATTATAAACATATCTCGCTGACAATCTGGTAAATGGACTGAATATCCTATCTTTTTTCATAGAAATCCCTATTTCCTCCTCCCAATCATTTCTCACTACGTTCATAAGCCCACCGCCAACTCCTGCCGATAGCAAAAATTTCTCCGCCACAGGAAGTTGAAACGTTACATCGGGACCTTGAAACGATAACCCGATTTGTAATTGTTGCTTTAAAGGTTCAACACTATTTTGACCAAACCCTATTGACCAAATCAAAACAAAAAGAAATTTGAAATATAACTTGTTCATTTTATTTTACTATTAAATTCTGCCGAAAACCAAATCCTCGTAAATTTTCTTCAATTTGAGCGAGGCGTTTTCCCATTTGAGTTGGTTTACTTCTTCATATCCTTCACGCGACATAAAATCGGCAAGTGTGGGATACGATAAAAGTCCGTAAATAGCATCAGATAAAGCATTTATGTCCCAATAATCGACCTTGATGGCGTGGCTTAAAACCTCAGCAACACCCGATTGCTTTGAAATGATGGTCGGAACACCTGAACGCATTGCTTCCAGCGGAGAAATTCCAAAAGGTTCTGAAACCGAAGGCATTACGTAAACATCGCTGTACTGAAACATACGCTGTACGTCATTGCCTCTTAAAAATCCCGTGAAATGGAATTTCGTTCCGATGCCCAATTGTGCCACACGTCGCACCAACGGATTCATCTTTTCTCCACTTCCTGCCATCACAAAACGCACATTTGGGTAACGTTTTATCACTTTGGCGGCTGCCTCCACGAAATATTCAGGTCCTTTTTGAAGCGTAATTCGTCCTAAAAACGTAACGATTTTTTCTTTCACGCCACGTTCTTCTTTGTCTTCGGTTTCTGAATTGAAATCCACCGCATTGTGAACCGTGATAACTTTTTCGGGCGAAATTCCATATTTTTCAATAACAATATTTCTCGTCCAGTTGCTCACAGTAACCACAATATCAGCAGCTTCCATTCCTCGTTTTTCGATGTCATAAACCAATGTGTTGCGGTTGTACTCTCCTCCTCGGTCATATTCCGTAGCGTGTACGTGAACCACCAGCGGTTTGCCCGATATTTTTTTGGCAACAATTCCCGCGCTGTACGTCAGCCAATCGTGGGCGTGAATAACGTCAAATTGGTGTTCTTGGGCAACCGTTCCTGCTACCAACGCATACCGATAGACCTCTTCCATTAGGTTAGCTCCGTATTTTCCTGAAAAACGGAATTTATTTTTGAAAGAAATCTTTTCTCTGTTTTCGCCTTCTTTGAGATATTGTTCTCGCTCACGGGCGAAAGTTTCAGGGTCTAAATAGGGTACGAGGTTAGAACCTATTTCCAAAAAATTGATATTTTTCCAAAATTCTTCGATGTTTTCAGTGTTTTGTAACATTTCTACATCGCTTGCATTGATGATGCTTGCCACACTACTGTCTTCATCGCCGCCGGCTTTTGGCATCACAAACAATACGTTTACGTTGTGTTTTGCCAATCCTTTGGAAATTCCGTAGCAAGCCGTTCCCAGTCCACCACTGATGTGTGGCGGAAATTCCCACCCGAACATTAATACTTTTACACTCATACAATTAGGTCGGTAACGCACCGACAGGCATTTATTTATACTCTTACTATTATTCTTCGCATTAGATTTTTTTATAAAAATCTCTATTTAATTCTCTCATCACTAATATTCCAATGTCACTTTCAATCTTCCATTCTTTTTTTGTTCATCTTTAATAATTTCTTTGATTTTATTTCTGTCTGCTTCATTGGGCACCAATTCTTTAAAAGAATCCGTCACATCAGTATGTTGCGCCATAAACTCGTGATAAATTTTCTCTCCCAATTTAAAAATTAGGAGAGAAATTATTATTTAAAAGGGTCATCAGTATTGTCTTCTTTTGCTCTCCTGAGTTTTAATATTTCACCAGAGGCTGTTTGCAATTCAATGAAGTCCTTCTTGATTTTTTGAATCTTGAACTTTTGGACGGTATTTTTTATAGCAAACCCTATATCAGTATCAGGTATTTTTGAAAAATACATATCTACTTCATAGCATTTATCTGCATATAAATCGAAACTGTAAACAGACTCATAGTTGTATGTTAAAGAAACCCTTACCGTTCCCTCTTCTGCTTTATACGAAAAGAACGTTTTACCTGTATTGTTTGTCTCTTTTTCAATTCTTCTACCATCTCCTGACAATAATATATGTACATTAGATAGTGGTTTTTTATCAAAATCAAATACACTTAATTTAACTTCTACACTATCCTTATGGTTAGTGTAAGGTTTGGCTATATGATATCCCTTAATACGAACATCTGTTAAATCATAACTAAGAATGAGCGAGTCTTTGAACTGATTGTAATGACCTTTACCATAATCAGAAATACCTATATCTCCTCCATTCACATATTCAAATTCACCATCTGCACTAAAAGAGAATTTTGCCCAATGTTCTCCTGACAAATCCCAATTTTTTACATAAAAATCTCCCATCATCTTCTCCTGTGCCGACGCACTTAAACAAGTTCCTAACAGAAAAAATGATAAAAACAAAAAACTATTTACATTTCGTACCTTTCGCATCTTTATTTCCTTTTTGTTCGTTAAAAATTTTATCTGCAATAGCTTGTCTGTCCTTTAGATTAGGAACAAGTTGTTTAAAAATATCTGTTTCATTACTTATTTTACCTGCTCCATCAATTTGAAATAAGCCACCAAAAGCCATAGCCCTATAATACTCAAAACCTAAATCTGCCTGCGAACCATAACGCATATCCCATTGTTGCAAGGAAGTTGCCATCGCATCAATATATTGTCCCATAAATTCGTGGTGAAGTCTTCCATAATCACTATTGTACTTTACTCCATTTTTTCTAAAATAATCATCTATTAAGTTATAAAAATTATCATTTCTTATTTCCTTGTTTCCATACCCATAATAATTAACATTCAAATAAGCGTGTACCATTTCGTGAATGATTGTCCGGGCAATGGAAAGTTGTGTAGCGTTTCGTAGGTAGCCGTTGTCTAACCGTATGGTAGTTCCTTTGGTGGCTCCGTTTGCACCAGTTTCTATCGTGCCATTTTCAAACACCAAATGCGTCTGTGAGCTTTTTTCAAATAAATCAAGTATCATTTCAGAGAAATTATGTCGCCCACCGTGTAACTTTGCTTCATTTAAAAAGTTTTTCATTCCTGTGGCACTGCGCATTTGGTTTAAAATGTTTTTAGCGCATTTGTCTGTTAGTCTATCCTCCACTTTATCGTCGTCGTCGTCCTCTTCCTCTGGTACTCCTACTCCTAAGCATTCAAAACCTCCTCCTATGTATTCTCCGTCCCAACATATAGCATCTAAATAGTCCAACTCTTGCACAGCACACTCAAAGTAAGGAGAATATGACAATGTTATTACTATATCCCAATAATCAGTGTTACTAAAAATTTGCTGAGGATCGTAGTATTCAACTGTCACTCCTTCCAAGTGTTGTAAACATTCAAAAAGACAACCTGGAGGTCTTGGTTCACCATGTACTGGACAAAAGGAGTATGAGTATGACCTTCCCTTTAAAATTCTTTTTCTATGGTTTAATACTTTCTTGTTATGTAAAACTAATTTCCTAATCTCACCATCTTTTTCTCTCAAAATAATCATAGAAGCGAATTTAGTTTGGAGGGTATCTAAACTCAAAATTCTCACGAAATTAGCCTTTTTTAAATCAAACTTCTGAACACTTACGTTCTCAAAATTAAAAATCTCATAATCTGTTCTCAATATAGAATCTATCTCTTTTAATTCCAAGTTTTCATTTACAATTTCTTTTTTGCTTGCTATATTATTTTCCTCTCTTTGACAACCGATAAATAGAGCTATCAAACTTAGAAATATTACTCTTTTCATTTTATTCAAAAATTTATAAGTTTCTGTACTTTTGCATTATCTTCGAGTAGTTTTTTAGCTCTGATAAGCTCTGCCACATTCTTGGCTTTAGAAATGCAACCTCGCGATACAAACGGCGGATTCCCGTCATAAATAGCTGAAATCGAACAAATTCCGTGTGAGCTCAGTTCTTCTTCAAAGTTTTCCAAAATAGCTTCTGCCTCAGGAATATACGTTTTTCCGAAGAGCTTCAAATGTGCCTCAATATAAAAACCAATAAACCAAGGATGCACCGAACCATTGAACGTTGCTTTATCACGGTCATAAACACTACCTACACTTACGCCTTCATACAACGGATTTTTAGGTGACAAACTGCGCAGCCCTCGTGGTGTAAGCAATTCTTGCGTGACAATATCCAATACTTTTTTTCGGGTTCGCTCACTAATGGGCGAATAATCAAAGGCACAAGCCAGCAACTGATTCGGACGAACATCTTGATTTTGATGTGTGTACGTAACGTAATCCGCTAAATATTTTTTGTTCTCTATCCAAAACGTTTCCATAAAATTTTTCTCAATTTGCTCAGGCAGATGCTTCCACTCATTGATAAAATTTTTGTCCTTCGCAGCTTCTGCCAAAGCTAATGCGTAACACAAAGCGTTGTACCACAAAGCGTTAACCTCAACAACATATCCATTTCGGGACACAATCGCGCCATTATCAGATTGCGCATCGAACCACGTAAGCGGACGACTAATGTCTTCCGACCAAATCAAACCATTATCATCCATTCGCAATGACTTATGCGTACGGTTTTTATAGGTTTCAAGTATGGTTTTGAACATTTCGCCGTATTCTTCCCATAATTTCTTTTTGGTTTTTTTGAAATATTTTTCACATTGTTGAATAGTCCAGAAAAACCATAAAGAAGTGTCGGCATCATACTGTTTTTCAAGTACGTGCGTGCTGACTGTTTTTTCAAAAAGCCCATTTGAGAAGTATTTTTTAGCAGATTCAAACACTTCATCAACCGTTTTTATGCCATTGGTTGCCAAAGCAATGCCGGGCAAAGCAATGAACGTGTCGCGTGTGTTGCTGTCATACCAATGATAACCCGCTTTAATACGCGTTTGGTTGGCTTTGTTTATCAAAAATTGCGAAGCCGAATAGCTCAAGCACTCCTCAAAAGAATTGCGTTCCTTGCGTTGGTTTAAATTTTTAGTGAATTTCTTTTTCAGTTCGGTGCCGTCATCTTCTTCGGTGCTTGCCGAAAATACGATGCTTTCGCCTTTTTTGATAGTCAGTTCAAAATAACCCAATGTAAGCAAATCTTCCATATAATCATATCCCCGTTCTTTTTCTTTTTTGTAAAGAACGTTGTAATTCCAATATGGATTATATTCAAAATCAGATTCTTGGCTTAATTGCAAATGCAGATACGGAAAATCGGGATAGAGTTTTACTTTCAGTCCGCCATCGATTTTTTCAATATTTTTATTTGCCAAATCATTGGCTTTGCTCAGTGAGTGAATATCACGAAAAGCCAACAACGGATTTAGTCGCAATTTGGTGGGCGAATGTGCATCTAACAAGGTGTAACGCACAAGCACTTGCGGACTGTTATGCACCATCAGAATTTCCTTTTTCAGCATCACGCCACCCACTTGATAAATAACGGTAAACGCTTTTTCGTAAGAAACGTCAACGATGTACTTATGTCCGCGCGGTTCATACGTTCCGGGATATTTATGCACTCCGAAGTTAAAATCACGCCCGTGCTGGATAATGGTTTCATCAAGCGATGAAAGCAATACGTGATTTTTTCCTCTGAAATTTTCCAGCGGAAGCACTAACAATCCGTGATATTTGCGCGTGTTACAAAACACCAACGTAGAAGAGCTATATCCTCCCCCTCTGTTTGTTCCAATAAATTCCCTATCAAGAGAATACTCCAAGTTTATGAGCTCTTTCTTTTTAAATGTTAAGTATGACATAGTTATATAGTTTTTACATTAAAATATTCCTTTTAAAATGCTATCTCAACTGCTCCTGAAAACAATCGCTCTGGGTCAAAAAAGACCGCACAACTATTTACGATATGTTCCAAATCAGGAGTTACAATTCCTTTAAAAACTTGTTTTCCGTTTACCTGAACCGTTATTTCTTTATCAAAATCTACCAATTTATCACTTAAATAAATTAAAAACTTTCCGTGTTGCGCAGGAGCGAACGTCTTTCCGTATTTCATCGGAAAATTCCATACAGACGAAATTTCAATAGGAATGTAAGTAACTTCATCTACATTTATTGCAATTACATTGTTTGAAATATCCATCGTATATCGCAATCGATTTCCATTCGGACGTTCTTTTACGACGATGTTATAAAATCCCTTGCGATAAATACCGTCCATTTCAAAATCCTCCCAAATAATTTTTTTCGGTTGCGGATTGCGTTCATATTGTTTGAGCCAAGGCGTTGTAGGATTATAATCTATTGAATGTCCATAACCCAGAATTACTTCAACATTGTGAACGAAAGCATCAGGATTTTCATTCCGAAATTTTTCAAAGGCTTCTTTGGTGTATTGCGTAAGTTGATTTCTGTGGAACATATTATCCAAACTTCCTGTTCGCAATGAAAAAGCGATGTTCCGACAGTTTTCAACAGGCGCATTGATGAGCGGTTCACCTCCTGCCATTGGTCCGGCGCCCGCCAAATAGTCCGCATAAAACGAAGCCAAACGTTGCGAGCCGTAGCCTCCTTCTGAAATTCCGAAGAAATACACCCGATTGGCGTTTATCTTTCCGGAAAGAAATGCCAAACGCAACAATTTTTCCCACGCAAATTGCTTCGACTTCTGCCACCAACGATAATAATTCCCTTCGTTAGGAATTTGCGGAATGAAATATGCCGAAGGTGCGTCATCAAAGCGTTGAGCGAGTATTTTTCCATTGCTCCATTCGTCGTGTTTACTGCCCGAACCGTGCAAATACAAAAACAATGGATACCCTTTTTCAGGTTGACTGCCTTTCGATGCCCAATAAAAAGGCATTATGGCATTCGGTTCTAATGATTCGGGCAATTTCCAAGATGATGCCACAACCGATGCTAATGGTGAAAGCGTTCCTAAACCTTCCTCTGAAAAATTTTGATTTGCTTTTTTCCAATATTCCCAAACTAATTTTTGAGTTTCTTCAATTTCAGATACTTTCAATGATTGTTTTTCTGAAAAAGATTCATTTTTTCCGTTTAGGCTTGCTTGAAAGAAGCTCACAATTTTTGCTTCTTTATCCGAAACAGATGTTTCTCCTTCTTTGGGTTTTTCTTCTTTATTCTCTTCAACATCAGGATTTGTAATAGCTTTATCTTTTGAACAAGCCACATTTACAAAAGCTAAACACAATAAAGATATGTATATTTTCTTCATATAAAATCGGTATTTATTTATTAAATAATGACTTAGTCAATTATATTATGCTTTCTTTAATTAAATTAAACAAAACAAACAAGAATTTACATCACTCATAAATTTATATTTTTAATGTTTATATGATAAAAAACATTCATTTTCATCTAAAATCTATCATTTTTTATCAGGGAAATCATTTGCACAAGATGTACTTTTTAATTTCCCTAATGGAAAATCACTTGCACAAGATGTACTTTTTAGTTTCCCTAATGGAAAATCGCTTACACAAGATGTATTTTTTAATTTCCCTAATGGAAAATCACTTGCACAAGATGTACTTTTTAATTTCCCTAATAGAAAATCGCCTACACAAGATGTACTTTTTAGTTTCCCTAATAGAAAATCACTTGCACAAGATGTATTTTTTAATTTCCCTAATGGAAAATCGATTACACAAGATATATTTTTTAATTTCCCTAATAAAAGTAATCCATTTTTATTATTGTTAGATAAAAAACATTTTGGATTACTTTTTATCACTACACATTCCACTTCAAAACAATCGCTGACCGTGAAGGAACATACAAACTGATGATATTTTTCTTATATAAATATTGTGTAAAATGCTCGGTTGTTAAACTAACTCGATTTAGCCCTCCGAAAAACGGGTCGTCTGTGGTTAAAACCATCGTATATTTCCCTGCTTTGACCTCAAATTCATAATGATTGAACGATTCCGTTGGATTGAAATTAAAAACAAACAGAAATCCGCTTCGCTCAAAGGCTAAAATCTGTCGTTCGTTGTCTCGAACCAGCACTTCGGGAAGCGATTCCAACAGTTGATTTTCAGCCACAAAGTGAATCATTGCCTTATCAAAATTGTTTAAATATTTGAATTTCAGGTTTTCATCATCGAGCAAACTCCACAAACGACGCGCGTGGTCATAACTCCAATTATTTCCCTCGCGGGGGAAGTCAATCCACTCAGGATGCCCCCATTCATTGCCCATAAACGCCAAATAGCCATTTCCAGCGGTGGCAATCGTCACCAAGCGTATCATTTTATGCAGTGCCATTGCTCTTTCGACCACCAAATTTTGGTCAAAAACGCTCATTCCGGTGTAAATCTCTTTGTCCGCCAATCGGAAAAATACGGTTTTATCACCCACAAGCGCTTGGTCGTGACTTTCTACGTAACTAATGGTTTTTTCTTCGGCTCTTTTGTTTGTCAATTCGTAAAAAATATCGCCCACGTGCCATTGTTCGTCTTTGTAATCTTCGAGTAGTTTTATCCAAAAATCGGGCACTCCCATACTCATTTTGTAGTCAAACCCGATGCCTTTTTCAGCAATGGGCGACGCCAATCCGGGCATTCCGCTCATCTCTTCGGCGATAGTAATTGCCTGCGGATAGAGTTCGTGAATCACCTGATTCGCCAAAGTGAGATAGGTTATGGCATCAACATCTTGATTTCCGTCGTAATACAGACTGTAATTCGTAAAATCCCTGCCCAGCCCGTGGTCGTAATAAATCATACTCGTTACGCCATCGAACCGAAAACCATCAAACTGAAATTCTTCCAACCAATATTTGCAGTTCGACAGTAAAAAATTCAGCACCTGCGGTTTGCCATAGTCAAAACAGCGTGAATCCCAAGCGGGATGCTTGCCTCGCTCGCCCGAGTGGAAATAAAGATATTCCGTTCCGTCAAAAAAGCCAAGTCCCTCAGCTTCATTGCTTACTGAATGCGAATGCACAATGTCGAGAATGACGCGTATGCCTAATCCGTGTGCTTCGTCGATGAGTTCTTTGAGTTCTTCGGGCGTTCCGAAACGGGAACTTACTGCAAAAAAGTTTGCCACTTGATACCCGAACGAACCGTAATATGGATGTTCTTGAATAGCCATTAATTGAATGGTGTTGTAGCCCAAAGCGGCAATACGCGGCAATACATACAATCGAAATTCCACAAAAGTAGCGACCCTGCGATGCTCGGAAGCCATTCCGATGTGGGTTTCGTAAATCAACGGAGCCACAACCTCCTGCGGACGTTTGTTTTTCCATTGATACGGTTCAGGTTGCCAAACTTGTGCCGTAAACACCTTTGTATAAGGGTCTTGCACTACTCTTTTCACGTGCGAAGGAAGCCTTTCACCTGCTCCGTTTTCCCACTCAATGTAGAGCTTATACAAATCGCCGTGTGAAAATTCATCTTTTGGCAGACATATTTCCCAATTCTCGGCATCTATTTTTTTAAAAGCATATTCCTCATTTTTTTGCCAATCGTTGCCTTCAAACAAAAGATAAATTGCTTTTGCATTCGTTGCCCATTCTCGTAGAATCCATTGGTTTTCAACAAAATGCAACCCGTAGAACAAATGTGAGTTCAAATTATCAGACAAACACTCAGCCTCGCCCTGCATTGTTCGGGCAACCTGCAAATAGTGGTCGTGACGTTGCGAAATCGTTGTAATAAAAGGTTTTAATAGCGGGTCTGAAAACATAGGCAATACATTTTTGTCAATAAACAGATTTTTGGTAGAGAAAAGCCAACAATTACTATTTAAATTTTGACCTAAAAAATCTCTTAACCACAACCAGCTGAAATACACTGATTTACAAAAAATATTTTTGTTAAAAAGTGCTTAAAATTTCGAGGATAAAGTTAAGATATTTTTTTGAAAAAAACCAATGATTTGACACTAAAAATAAATCTTTTTTTAGAAATATTTTCTTTTTCAATTGAGTTTGAATTGATAAACTTGAATTTCAGATATAATTTACCTCACTTTGTTAGTCCAATAGCTTTCATACATACCTAACAAACGTGCAAAAAAGCAGGTATTTTTCTGAAAAATGGCGGTTTTATCGTTATATTAGTATTTATTCCTTTGCAAAAATAATTTTGTTTTCCATAGGATTTTAGACTGTTTTTACTATTTTTGTCCTTGACATTTGATGCGGTGGAGTGTTATTGTTATCTGCATTTAACAAAATTATATAGCTCTTCTTCTTGATTGTCAATTTTTTGTAATATCACACTTTTTACATCACTACCGAAGAACAAATTCAAATAAATGGCAAAATATTCCATATTGGCTGTTCTCACTTTGCTCTCATTCAGAGAATTAACAGCCCAAGATACTTTACAAATTGAAAAAACAAATTATTTAGACGAAGTTACTGTTGTTTATCAAGCAGATAAGCGTACGCCCGTGACGTTTCAAAATATCTATTTACAAACAATAAAAGAAAAATCCACAGGGCAAGAACCTTCATTCTTGCTTTCCGAAACGCCTTCAGTAACCAATTATTCCGATGCAGGAAATTCGCAAGGCTATTCTTATTTCAGAATTCGAGGAATCGACCAAACCAGAATTAACATCACACTCGATGGTGTTCCGATGAATGAACCCGAAGACCAAGGAGCGTACTTTTCAAACTATCCTGATATTTTTAATTCTGTTAGTAAAATTCAAATCCAGCGTGGTGTTGGTACGTCTAAAAATGGCGTAGCGAGTTACGGCGGAAGCCTGCAATTATTTTCACCCAATTTGGCAGATTCAACCAAAACTACTTTTGGCTTCGGATATGGTTCTTTCAACAGTTTACGACTATTTGGTGAATACAAAAGTGGCATAAAAAACAAAAAAGCGTTTTATGCAAGAGCTTCACAGATTTATTCAGACGGATATAAGTATCACTCTTCCAATAATTCACAATCAATGTTTTTAAGCGGTGGTGTTTTTGGTGAAAAATCAACTTGGAAACTTAATCTCTTGGCAGGTCATCAACAAAATGATATGGCTTGGATTGGTGTTCCTGCTCATTTGATAGAAACCGACAGAAGAACCAATGCCAACACAGAAAAAGAAAAAGATAAGTTCTTTCAGATGATGGCACAATTGCAAAACTCTTGGCAAATTAATGATTTTTCATCGCTTCAATCCACTGTTTATTACACTTTTTTAAACGGAAATTATGATTTTGACTTGAATAATTTTTTAGGATTGGCTTCAACAAGTGAATTATATAATTATGCTGTGAAATCGAATTTTGTCGGATTTTTCAGTAATTATACTTTCTCAAAAAAATCGTTTCATCTGACCAGCGGAGTACACGCAAACACCTACAATCGGCAACACACAGGAAGCGAAAAAACATTGGGGCAACTTTATCAAAACACGGGCTATAAAAATGAAGCAAGTGCTTTCGTAAAAGCTGATTATACATTCAAAGGCATTACCTTTTTTGCTGATATGCAATATCGATATGTGAATTTTGACTACAAAGGTTCTGTAAGTATGCCAAAATTAGATTGGAACTTCTTCAATCCAAAAGCGGGATTAAGCGCTGCAATTACTTCTAATTCAGTTGTTTATTACAGTTTGGGTTACACAGGGCGAGAACCTACACGAAATGATATGTTCGGCGGAAATGACGATTTGTTGTCAGATGCAAACGGAAATGCAGTTTTGTCCAATACGAAACCTGAATATGTTTTAAATCACGAGTTAGGATACAGATTTCAAAAAGACAATTTCAATTTCAATGCAAATCTGTATTATATGGATTTCAAAAATGAAATTGTTTTAGACGGAAAATTTGGTCCTAACGGTTTGGCTTTGACCAACAATGTGGAACAAAGTTTCAGAACGGGCTTTGAATTAAGTGTAAATTACAAACTTTCACGATTTTTTTCGCTTGTTAACAATTCGTCATTCAATTACAGCCGCATCAAAGAACAAACAGAAACATTCAGCCCCATACTCACTCCTCCTATTGTGATAAACCAAGAAATTATTTTTGAGAAAAATAATTTTACGATAGCTTTACTGGGAAGGTATCAACACAATTCATACATTGATTTTGCTAATGAGGAAAAACTAAAATCTTATTTTCTTCTAAACAGCAGAATTGGTTATGGTTTAAAGAACTTTCAATTTTCTGTATTTTTCAATAACATATTGAATGCCAAATATTTCAATCACGGGTATGTTGATGCTAACGGAAGCAAAAAATATTTCGTGCAAGCTCCAACAAACTTTTACGCATCTGTTCAATATAGTTTCTGATGACATTTTTTGATATAAACAATATCGCCTTTGAAACCATTGGTTATCAAGTCAGTTATGTTGAATTGATAGGAACGCTTTTTGGTTTAATTTCAGTTTATTTGGCATCAAGAGCCAACATACTCACTTGGGCAACGGGAATTGTTAATGAATTGTTTTTGTTTATTTTATTTTTTCAAGTTCAGCTATATGCTGATATGTTTCTGCAAGTTTATTTTTTTGTCGTTACGCTCTATGGTTGGCACAATTGGAAACAAAAATCAGAAAAAGGTAGCATCACATTAACTGACTTAAAAACAAGGATTTGGCTTGTGAGTATAATCACAGTAAGCACCATTTTTTCAGGATTTTTATTTGCAAACATTCACATATATCTGCCTAATTATTTTCAAACAGAAGCATCTTTTCCTTTTACGGATTCATTTGTGATGGTATTGAGCATTGTCGCTACTGTTTTGCTTGCCAAAAAGAAAATAGAAACGTGGTACGTATGGATTTTGGTTGATGTGATTTGTGTATGTTTGTTTTTCAAGAAAGGAATTGTATTTTTAGCCTTAGAATATTTTATTTTTCTGGGCTTGGCAACCTACGGACTATTGAATTGGAAAAAACAATTAAAAAATGGTTAAAGCGTTTGTATTCGGAAAATTTTTACCTTTTCATAAAGGACACGAAGCAATGATACGTTTCGCTCTGACAAAATGCGATTTTCTGACCGTTTTGGTTTGTTGCAGCGATAAAGAACATATTTCTGCTGAGGTAAGAAAAAAATGGATTGAAAAAACTTTTGAAAATCAATCAAATATTGAAATAAAAAGCTACAATTATTTAGAAAGTGAATTACCAAACACATCTGAATCTTCACAAGAAGTGTCCAAAATATGGTCAGCGAAATTCAAAAATTTTTTTCCAGATTATGATTTAGTGATTACCTCAGAAGCATACGGAAATTACGTGGCTTCATTTATGGGAATAAAACATATTTCGTTTGATGTTCCAAGACAATTGATTCCTGTGTCGGCAACAGCCATTCGTGAAAATATTTTTGCCAATTGGGATTTTTTGCCTGAAAGTGTAAAACCTGATTTTGCTATCAAAGTTGTGTTACTCGGCACAGAAAGTACAGGAAAAACCACAATGACCAAACAGCTCGCTAAGCATTTCAATTGCAGTTTCGTTGAAGAAGCCGGAAGAGACATCATTTCAGACTCTAATTCGTTTGAATTTAATGACTTACATCGTGTAGCTTTTGAACACGCCAAACGCATCAATGAAGCAATGTCAGGGAAAAGTCCGCTTGTAATTATCGATACGGACATATACATCACAAAATCGTATGCCAAATTCATCTTTGGCAAAAATCTTGAAGTGCAACCTGAAATCTATCATTCCAACAAAGCTAATTTATATTTGTATCTTGCCAACGACGTGAAATATGTACAAGACGGAACACGCCTAAACGAAAACGACAGAAATCTGTTAGACCTCTCACACAGAAAGATTTTAAAGCAAAACAACATCAATTTCATAGAAATAACGGGCGACTGGAAACAACGGTTTGACAAGGCTATTAAAGAGGTAAATCAATTGATTTTGCAAAAAGATTTATCTTTTAAAAAATATTGATTGAAAAACAGTTTGTTAAATTTACAACAAGTAGTACAAAGAAGAAACTGCTTTTTTTTCGGACGACTTCTCTCCTACTTTCTAAAAATTTTAATTTTTAAGAATAATTTCGATTTAAAAATATCATTTTAGTCGGACTAACAAATCATAGTTTTACAGATATAAACACGTATGTTGCTAAAATCCAACACTTTGTTGCGTACATCGCCTTATAGATTTTATTTTTGCAAAATTTAATCTATGAAAGTAAATTTTCTATTCATTAAAAAATATTTCTCAAAGTGAAAAAAATACGTCCCTCCTGCCCTACTCTATTTATGAAAAAATTTTTCGCATTTCTATGGAAAAATAATTTAACCGAAGTTCCGAAGAGAAAAAAACAGCCTTCTCTATTTTCAACACCTTTGTCAATAAAATTTCGCAAATAATTGAAAATGAATTTTATGAAAAACACCCAAATTGTGAATAACTTTTGGAGTAAAAAACAAATAAAAAAGTTGCAAATTCAAACTTTTTGTACATACAAACCATTCAACGAAATGTGCAAATTTATTTATGTGAAAAATATCCATACTTTTCCAACAGTTATCAACAATTTTCAACATAAAAACTTATCAAAAATCTACTGTTAATTTTCAAAATAAGATATTAACAATGAAATATAATTTATTTATTATCAGAATATTATATGAAATAATCTTGTTAATAACTGATGATAAATTGTCAATACTCAAAAAAAACAAATTTTCTGACTTTTATTTTTTCAGCATTTCAACACGATAATAGTAATAACCTATTTTTTTATTTAAAAAAAGATTTTTTATCCTTTAAATTCAATTGTTGAAAACTCCTCGAACGGACGTTCAAAAATTCAGTTTTTCGGTTTTTATTGTCCGTTTTGATTTTTTTCCGTATCTTTGAGGTTTAACAGCCGAAATCATATTTGCAAAAATATGTATTCAAGCTAAAAAAGAAGCGTTTAAAAATTGAAAATTATCCACAAACAGATTGTTTATATAGCTAATTTTAAATAATTTGTCGCAACAATTCCCCCTTTTAAGGGGGTTAGGGGGATGTAATTTTAAAAGAGACATCTTCCTCTTTTCAAAGGAGGATTTATGTAGCGACAATTTAAAATGAGTTGCTTATTTTCAGATTATTTGTGGAAAACAAGGGTTCGTTCGTGCCCGATTACGGACAAGAAAAATTATGACAAAACAAGCAAAAAAATTAGCTAAACAGAAGAAACACGAACTCACAAAAGGTATTTTTTCTGTTTTGGAATCCAATCAAAATGAGAGTTTTAACTACAAACAGATTGCTGCAAAACTCAACATTAGCGATGCTGCGGGGCGTGATATGCTCATCAAGCGATTGGTGCAACTCAAAGAAAAAAAGAAAATTTTAGAACCCGAACGCGGAAAATACAAAGCCATTCCATTTCAGAATTATTACACAGGTGTGGTGGACGTTACCGCGCGCGGAAATGCGTACGTTTTGGTGGAAGAACTCCAAGACGATATTTTCATTCCGTCCAATCTTCTAAACAAAGCCTTACACGGTGATTTGGTGGAAGTGTACGTTTTTCCACGTTTCAGAAAAGGTAAAAAATTGGAAGGAGAAATTACTAAAATATTGGAACGCAAAAAGATGCGTTTCGTTGGAATTGTGCAAATGCAGAAAAATTTTGCATTCGTTTTGCCAACAGACCATCGTATGTACACGGATATTTTCGTGTCGAAAAACGATATCAACGGTGCTCAACACGGAGATAAAGTCATTGTACGCATTGAAAAATGGGAAAATAAATCCGATGCGCCTTTCGGAGTTATTGAGCAAATTCTCGGAAAACCTGGCGACCAATCCACTGAAATGCACTCTATTTTAGCCGAATACGGATTGCCTTATGAGTTTCCCGCAGAAGTGGAACAATTCGCCAAAGAGCTTGATACGTCCATCA
The DNA here is from genome assembly GCA_041819925.1 of Capnocytophaga sp. Taxonomy (GTDB): domain Bacteria; phylum Bacteroidota; class Bacteroidia; order Flavobacteriales; family Flavobacteriaceae; genus Capnocytophaga. The sequence goes on along the minus strand of JBGYFE010000073.1, from coordinate 9,453 downwards.
CTGCGGAAGAAATTGCTCGCCGTCGCGATATGCGTAACGTACTGACTTTCACCATTGACCCGAAAGATGCCAAAGATTTTGACGATGCACTTTCTATCAGAATTTTAGAAGACGGAAATTATGAAATTGGCGTTCATATTGCCGATGTTTCGCATTATGTTCAAGAAGGAACAATTTTAGATGAAGAAGCGTACAACCGAGCAACTTCGGTGTATTTGGTTGATAGGGTAGTGCCGATGCTTCCCGAAGTGTTGTCGAATTTTGCTTGTTCGTTACGTCCGAATGAGGAAAAATATACATTTTCGGCTGTTTTTGAGATGAATAAAAAAGCCGAAATTCTTAATACTTGGATTGGGCGTACTGCGATTTGCTCCGATTATCGATTTTCGTATGAAGAAGCACAATATGTTATTGAAGCGGCTGAAAATCAGAAAGAATTTGTGATGCCCGAAGAAATTTCTTTGACAGGAAAATCATACATTGTTGATGAAAATGTTGTTAATAGCATTCTCATTTTTGATGATTTGGCTAAAAAAATTCGCTCAAAAAGAATGCAACACGGAGCTATTTCTTTTGACAAGATTGAGGTAAAATTTGATTTGGACGAAAACGACAATCCAACAGGCGTTTATTTCAAAGAAAGCAAGGATTCTAATAAGTTAATTGAAGAATTTATGTTATTAGCAAACCGAAAAGTAGCCGAATTTGTAGCCAAACAGAAAAAAACGTTTGTGTATCGTGTTCACGATGAACCTGATGATGAAAAATTATTACAGCTCAACGGTGTGATTTCTCGTTTTGGATATGCCATAAATATGAAAGACCGCAGTTCAATTACGCATTCTTTAAATTCGCTTTTGGAAGAAGTAAAAGGCAAAAAGGAACAAAATTTAGTGGATACGCTTGCGATTCGTTCTATGGCAAAAGCCTCATATTCAACACATAACATTGGTCATTACGGATTGGCTTTTGATAATTACACGCATTTTACTTCGCCCATTCGCCGTTATCCTGATGTGATGGTACACCGATTATTACAGAAATATTTGGACAATCAGCCATCGGAAAAAGAAGATTTGTATGAAACCAAATGCAAACATTCTTCACAGATGGAAAACTTGGCATCGTCTGCCGAGCGCGATTCTATCAAATATATGCAAGTAAAATATATGGAAAACCATAAAAATCAGATATTTGCAGGCGTAATTTCAGGCGTTACCGAATGGGGAATTTATGTTGAAATTGTTGAAAATAAATGCGAAGGTTTGGTCAGAACGCGTGATTTGAAAGATGATTTTTATATTTTTGATGAAAGTCAATACGCTTTGGTTGGCGAAGTTACTAAAAATATGTATCAGCTTGGAGATGAAGTACTTGTGCGTGTTAAAAACACTGATTTAACCAAAAAACAATTGGATTTTGAATTGGTGGGAAGGAATGAATAAAAAAGGAAAGACAAAATCTTTCCTTTTTTGTTGCGACATAACTCTGTGAGGATACAAGAAATTTATGTAATCTTTATTTTACGTATTTAGTTGGATAAAATTTTTATTATTATCGCTTAGAAAATAAAATGATTTTATAGTTTAAAAATTGAATATCAATAGAGTAGGGGAGAAGGCAAAAAAACAGAAGAATTATTTTTGCTTTCTTTCTTTTTTATTTTATCTTTGTTAGTTCCAATTTCTTTGGAATTTTTTTAAATATTCGAGAATGTTTTCAGACGTATTACTTGCCATTCCGTTGGGTGTTTTGTTGGCTTTTACCATTGGTCCTGTGTTTTTTGTGTTGCTCGAAACCGCTATTACCAAAGGCTTTCGGGCAGCTGCGATGTTTGATGCAGGCGTTATTCTGGCGGATATCGTCTTTATTTTGGTTGCCTATTTCACCACAAGCGGACTATTGCAAAAAGTGAAAGACGATCCACTTTTGTTCATCGTTGGTGGGCTGATTATGATTTTTTACGGAATAATTTCCTTCATAAAACTTAAAAAAGATTTCTATCATAAAAAACAAACTCCCGAAGAAAATCCGTTATTGATGAAAAAAGTGAATTACATAGCACTTTTCATAAAAGGATTTTTGTTGAATTTCATAAATATTGGAGTTTTAGGCTTTTGGTTAGGAATTATCATTGTTTTCGCACCTCGATTGGATATGGATGCCAATCGTATATTTGTGTTTTTTTCGTCAATTGTGCTTATTTATTTCTTAGTTGATGTATTGAAAATACTGATAGCCAAACAGTTAAAAAACAGATTAACTGCTTTTCATATTTACAAAATCAAGCGTACCATAAGCATCATACTTCTTATTTTCGGACTGTTTTTGTTGGCACAGGGCATTGTTCCAGGCGGAAAGGAAAAACTCAACGAAATCCTGACTGAAAATAGTTTCTATTTTTATTCAGAAAATTTTATGCATAGCGTTTAATAACTTAAATCACTAAAAATCAAAAAGTTCAGCGAAAATTTATCTCACTGAACTTTTCTTTTTGGCTTGAAAATTTAATTTTATTTTTTATATTTTTCGTTCAAAGATTTCACTACTTCATCGGTAATGTCTTTCTTTTCGTCGCCGTGTAAAACGCTTCCGCCTTCGTTAGCTCCTAAAATGAACGTATATCCTTTTTCTTTTCCGTACTCTTTGATGAGTTTTTTCACTTTTGTGAGTAAAGAATCCATTTGAGTTTGACTCTCTAATTGAATTTTTTGCTCTTCTTGTTGCAAATGTTGTTGCAAAATTTGGCTTTTTTGCATCAATTCGTTGTATTTTTTCTGTGCTACGTTTTGTGCTAAATTTCTTGCTTCGGCATCAAATGCTCGTGCTTCTGCCTGAAATGCTTGCGAAATACTGTCGCGTTTCTTTTCATATTTGCTGATTTGTTCTTTCAATTTGCTTTCAATATCTTTTTTTTCTTGATATTCATTAAGCAATTTGGTGTTATCAACATAAGCAATTTTATTTTGTTCGCACGCCATCAATCCAAGGAGCGCAAAACTTCCAATAATAATCTTTTTCATTTTATAAAAATCCAATTTTAATTTACGCGCAAAAGTAATAAACTTTTGTTTGAATATGAAATATTTTTCAATTTCATTTTAAAAAAATGTTATATAAAAATTTGTTTAATTCACGATTTAATTGTAATTATGCACTTTAATTTTTCGAACATAAAAGCGTTAGCTTGCTATTCTATTTTTAGGAGAATCTGCTAAATTCAACGTAACAAAATAGGATAAGTAGCAAAACGCTCACGCTGTGCGATATAGCGTGGGCTTTTTCTCTTATTTGTCATTGTTACAGCTTAGCAGAGGCTTCCTAAAAGACGGTGAGAGTTAAAAAAAGTCCTCGCTTTTTTATTTTTTAGTGGTATTTAAACGTTGTTTTCACATAGGGAATGCAATTCGATGAGTAGAGAGATGGTTAATGAGAGATAAGTCTGATTGTTTTATTCCCGAATAGGGCTCGGAGGTTTTCTTCGAGCTTTTTTTAAGACTTCATACATTTTCCTTTTTCAAGCAGGCGTTTTTCTTCTGAAAGTAAATTATCAAAAAAAATTATTGTAATTCTGGAAAAAATAAAAAATTTCTATAAAAATCGGATTTCAGAAACGGCTTAAATTTCGATGATTTTTTAAAAGTGATATACTTATTCATTTTTACTTCTGAAATACGAAAAAAAGTGCCTTATATTCATTTTTCTATTTTTTTGAGTATGTAAATATGTGAAGAATACTCTTTTTTGCGTATTCCGTAGTAATTTGAACGTATTCCGTTGAAGAAACCTTTGATAAAATTTTTCTTCCCGTTTTTGTACTGTTCCGAAAGCATCGATACATAGAAAGCATCAAAGAGCATCGGTTTGATTTCTAAAATATGGAAACCTTTTGGTATAAATATTTTTTCGATGCTTGTTTTTGAAAAATGCCACAAATGTCGAGGAACGTCGTACGCTGCCCAAAAATGTTTGTAGTGTTGAGCGTCCCACGATTTATAGTTTGGAACGGCGATAACTAAAATTCCGTTTTCATTTAATAACGAATTGATAAGTTCAATTTCGGTATTCAAATCAGGAATATGTTCCAAAACGTGCCAAAGTGTGATAACATCAAATGAATTTTTTTTGAATGAATCATAATTTTCAACGATTGTTACACCTTTGTTTTTGGCTAAATTTCTTGCTTTTTCACTCGGTTCGATGCCTGTGGTGTTCCATTGCATTGTGTTTTTGCAAGCATTTACAAAGTCGCCTGTGCCTGCACCAATGTCAAGCAGATTGATTTTTCCTTGCTTGTATTTTGAAATAATTCGGATTTTACTTTTTAAGTTAATACCTTTCACAAGTTGATAGAGTTTATCAAAAAGTGTTTTTTTGCTATCGGTATGCGAAATGTAATCTTCACTTTCGTAGTATTCCGACAGATTTTCAGGAACGGGCAAGGTTCTGAATAGGACTAAATCAGCATCATAAACCAATTCAAATTCTTGTTTTGAAACGCTAAAATCTTTTATTTTCATCGTAAAAATAGAAATAGGTTTACAAAAATACTATTTATTTACCAATAACCGAGTGTTTTATAATTTTTGTGCTAAAATTTGAGTTTTTAAATTGAAAATCAATTATTTAGGTGTAAAAAATCAGGAAAAATATTTTATTTTTTATTATATTATGTTCCACGTGGAACGTTTTTTTGTAGGGGCGAAATATGTTTCGCCCTTATGTTGTGTTACGTGTGATGTTTGGTGTAGATACATACCGCATTTTGTCCTTACGTTGTGTAGTATCATTTGTTCCACGTGGAACGTTTTTTTGTAGGAGCGAAAAATTTTTCGCCCTTACATCGTATTGTGATATGTTATTGATGTTATTTTTTGTAGGGGCAAAATATGTTTCGCCCTTATGTTGTGTTACGTGTGATGTTTGGTGTAGATACATACCGCATTTTGTCCTTACGTTGTGCAGTATCATTTGTTCCACGTGGAACGTTTTTTTTGTAGGGGTAAAATATATTTTGCCTTTACGTTGTGTTGTCGATGTTTTTTGGTAGGGGCGAAAAATTTTTCGCCCTTACATCGTATTGTGATATGTTATTGATGTTATTTTTTGTAGGGGCAAAATATGTTTTGCCCTTACATTATATCACGTGTGATGTTTGGTGTAGATACATACCGCATTTTGTCCTTACGTTGTGTAGTATCATTTGTTCCACGTGGAACTTTTTTGTAGGGGCAAAATGTGTTTTGCTCTTACGATGTGTTGTTGATGTTTTTTTAAGGGCGAAAAATTTTTTGCCCTTACATTGTATTGCATTACGTGTGATGTCTGTATAAAAATCCAAATAATTTGCGAGTTTTTAAATAATGTAAATTGTGTTCATTTTGATAGGCTTCACGTTCAAAGATATTATTGCGATATGCTGTGTCCCAATCGTGATATTTTATGTATTTTAAAAAGAAATCGATTATATACCAAAAATAGAAGAAAATAACCAGAAGTTCTTTTTGTTGTTGCAAATGAATTTTTTCGTGATTGATAAAGTATGGATTTTTTGCATCTTCCTTTTGGGTGACGAAAATAAAAGGAAATAAAGCAATTCCTGCATATCCTTTTGGAACAAAATGTCGGTTGATGATTATTTTCATTGTTGTAGTTTGAAAGCACAAAATAACAGAAAATCATTTTAATAGCCTAAAAAGAATGTTCAAAACAACGCTAATCATTTGTTAAAATCAAAATTTGAATCGTTTTGTTTGAAAAAATGAATTTATATTGCATCTGAAATAAAATAGATAAATGGCATAACGTTTGCATTTCATTACACTAAATTTTTTCAATTATCGATTTAGTGTTGTCATAAATCAAAAAAAATAAAACAAAAATGAAGAAACTGAATTATTTTTGGAATTGGATACGATTGAAAGTAGTTTCTTTTTTGGGATTTTTACGTGAGAAAATCCGTAGGAATAAAACGGAAGAAGATGTTATTTTTGAAAAAACCGAGAATAGAGTAGGGGAGGACGTCCAAAATCAAGATGGAAGTGAAGGTAATTTCTTGTCAAAAATGCGTTTCAAATTGCAATCTGCTTGGAAATTTTTACGCAAACAATCCTATAAATTTTATTTAAAATGGTTCGGAATTTCGGTTGCATCAGGAATTTCAGTGCTGTTGATTTTGATTTTATTGGTTTATTTTGGAGCTTTCGGAAGACTTCCGTCGGAAGAACAGTTGAAAGAACTCAAACAAGCCGAAGCAAGTTTGATGTATGACACGAATGATGAACTCATCGGAAAATTCTTTATTTTCGACCGTACAAATATCAGTTATGAAGATTTTCCGCCTTACTTGATAAACGCTTTGATTGCCACAGAAGATGTGCGTTTTCGTTCACACGAGGGTATTGATACGAAAAGTTTGATGCGTGTATTTTTTAAAACGCTCTTGTTACAGGACGATTCATCGGGGGGCGGAAGCACACTAACAATGCAATTAGCGAAAAATATTTATGGTCGTGAACGACGTTACGGAAAATTGTCTGTTCCGATAAGTAAAATAAAAGAAATGTTCATTGCCAAACGTATTGAAAGGGTTTATTCAAAAGATGAAATCATTACGCTTTATTTGAACACTGTGCCTTTTAGCGACAATACTTATGGCATTGAAAGCGCTTCTCAAAAGTTTTTTGGAAAATCGGCTCGAGAACTTTCATTGAATGAAGCAGCTACTTTGGTGGGTTCGCTCAAAGCTACGAATAGCTACAATCCGCGAACTTCGCCTGAAAAAAGCCAACATCGTCGTAACGTAGTGTTGGCGCAAATGAAAAAATATGACTTACTTTCAGAAGACGATTTCAATGAAAAGAAGAAAGATTCATTGGAAGTTTTCTATAATCATTTTTCTGACCATCAAGGGCTTGCTCCTTATTTTCGGGAACAAATCCGATTGCAAGTTCCTGAAATTTTGAAAAATATTAAAAAATCGGACGGAACGCCTTACAATCTTTACAAAGACGGACTTCGGATTTACACCACGTTGGACAAAACTATGCAAGAATATGCCGAAAAAGCTGTGCGTAAACATCTTGCTAAATTGCAAAAAGATTTTGAAATTTCTTACGGAAAGAAAGCTCCTTGGAGTTTGGATAATGATTGGTTCAAACAACAAGTAAAAAAACTTTCCGTTTATAAAAAACTAAAAGATGATGGTTTTTCCGACGAGAAAATATGGCAAAAATTGAGCGAAAAAAAACCGATGGATTTGTCGTTTTACCAAAAAGATACGGTTCTTTCGCATAGCACTTTGGACAGTCTTTCGCATTTCATACGTATTTTAAATACAGGCTTTGTTGCACTTGACCCGAAATCAGGTGCCGTGCGTTCATATGTTGGTGGTGTTGATTTTGAGTCGTTTAAATATGACCACGTGGTGCAAAGTCAGCGACAAGTGGGTTCAACTTTCAAGCCAATCGTCTATGCCACAGCGTTGGAAATGGGAATGCCTGTTTGTACGCATTTTTCACCCAAAGCATTGACTTACAGTGATTATAAATTTTGGACACCGACCAATTCCTCAAAAATTGAAGCCGACGATTTTACGTATTTTTCTGTTGGAAAAGCTTTGCGCGAATCCATAAATACCATTGCGGTTCAAACTCTTTTTTATGTAGGGTTGGATAACGTAATCCAAAAAGCCAAACAAATGGGTGTCAAAACTAAAATTCCGCGAGAACCATCCATTGCTTTGGGAACTGCCGAAATGCCTCTCATAGAATTAGCAAAGGTTTATACTACTTTTGCTAACAACGGAACGCCTGCAAATCCGTATTTTATTACTAAAATAACTGATAATAAGGGAAATATAATTTGGAAATATACTCCTAAAAAGAATCAACCAGCACTTTCTGAAACCACCATACAAACGATGATTGAGCTAATGCGCGGAACTATCAATCAGGGGACGGCTTCGCGTATGCGTGGGCAATATGGCATTAGCAACGACCTTGCCGGAAAAACAGGAACTACGCAAGAAAACAAAGACGGTTGGTTTGCCGTAATGTTGCCCGACCTTGTGATGCTCACTTGGGTTGGAAACGACCAACAAATTGGGTTTAAATCAACAAGTATGGGGCAAGGAGCTAATTCTGCATTGCCTGTATCGGCTTTGTTTTTACAACAGCTTAACAGAAACAAAAAATATAACAAGGTTACACGTGGAACGTTTTCTGTTTCTGATGAAATTCGTGCCGTTGTGGCGGAATGCAATCCGATTGTGCAGGATAATTTCTTTCAACGTGTATTTTCAGAACGCCGAAAAGACACTGTTTCGGGACAAGATTTATTCCGAATTTATAAGTTAGATAGTTTGAATTACACTGAAAATCAAGGTGTTTACACAGAAACTACGGAAGAAACTCGAAGTCCTGTTTATTTTGAACAACCTAAAAAACGTAGTTTCTTTGAAAAAATTTTCGGAAAAAAAGAAGAGTAAAATTATGATTTTCAGATATTTATGATAAAAATATTTGAATTTTGATGAACTGCTTGTGTAAGATTTTTTTATTTTAAGTCTATTCTGTTTCTGTAAAGGCAATAGAATCAATGAGATATGTAAAATTAAATACCTAAACGGTATCATACCTATCCAAAGCCTGCAAAAAGTAGCTTTTGATATGCTCGCGGTATGCTGGCGGTGAGAGCACTTTTACTCGGTTGGCTTGTGAAACAATTTTCAAATCGAAATCATAAGTGGGTACTAAAAAAAGTTTTATGACAAGTCCGTTATCATCGTCTTTTTCAATGACTTGTGAACTATGCCAAGGCATTACTTTAACGTAGTTCCCTTGATGTCTGTCGAAATGTAAGCGTATTTCAATAGGTTTTTTTGGCAGTGCTTCCCAAAGTATGATACTTAAATCCACCCAAAATTGATGTAGAAAAAGACTATTTCAAAGGCTTTTATATGGTTTTTTAATTTTTTTGAAAAACAGCAAGTTTTCCGGACCGCTCGGCGTATTCGATGTCTCAAAAGTGTGTTGTTTCTTTCAATATCGGCGGTGTGTTTTTTGCTAATTTTATGTGTATATCCCTAAAAAACAGAGGTAAAATCCTCCCAATTATCTGTATAAATCTCATCAGAACTGTACGAAGGCAATCTTTGTAGGTTAGGTTATGGTCATCTATAAGTTGGCATTTACAGGTCTTGCAGAGATAGTTTTGCTTTTTATTTTTTTTGTTACTATTTTTGACTATCTTTGTGTTTTGACAATTGGGGCAGTGTTTTTTTATTGATACTAACATTCAACAAAAATATAACTTTATTCCCTGATTGTCAATTTTTTATATTATCATACTTTTTAAAACACAACCTAATATTTTTATAGATATGCAAAGGACAGTTAAAGAGGTTATAAATCTTGATACAAGAGAATTTATTAATGCTGATGATTTTTTTCT
>JBGYFE010000072.1:0-6173 GCA_041819925.1 Capnocytophaga sp. | reverse complement strand
ATTACTTACACTTTATTTCAATCGCTCAAATGAAGCTAACGTTGAACAATGTCCTTTTTTGACCGACCAAGAAAGTATTTCAAAAATTCATCGCGCCAAAGAAATCATCATCGATAGAATGGCTGAACCACCAAGTTTGCCGGAACTTTCAAATGAAATTGGATTAAATATCAAGAAATTAAAAGAAGGATTTAAACAAATTTACGGCGATTCAGTGTACGCATTTCTGTTCGATTACAAAATGGAACTCGCCCGTAAAATACTTGAAAACAAAGACTTAAACATTAACGAGGTAAGTTTAAAAGTGGGATACAGCACTCCGAGCCACTTCATAGCAGCTTTTAAGAAAAAATACGGTGTAACGCCCAAGAAATACCTAATGAATTTGTGATAAATTTAAACAAAAACACTGAAAACAATGTGTAGCAACACGTAAACAATTCATTTTCACATTTCAGCTACTTGAAGTTGTCCAATGCTTCAATGATTATTTCACAACCTATTTTAATTTCACTTTCAGTTAGTGTTAATGGAGGTGAAAGGCGAACAGCTCGGCTTTCAAACAGTAACCAATAGACAATCAATCCTTTATCTTGACAATAATGCACTACATAGTCCGCTATTTCAGCTGATTTTACAATGATGGCTAACATCAAACCTCGTCCGTTAATGCTTTCAATGAGAGGATGTTGCAAATATTTTCGGAATAGTTTTTCTTTTTCCAAAGTTTGCTCCATCAAATCAGTAGACAAAAGTTCTTGCAAGGTTGCTAACGAAGCAGCTGCAATGACAGGATTGCCACCAAAAGTGGTGATATGCCCTAATTTTGGGCTGTGAGAAAGCAATTTCATCAATTCAGCAGAGGCAACAAATGCACCCACGGGCATTCCGCTTGCCATTCCTTTTCCAATGGCGATGATGTCAGGAACAAATCCATAGTTCTGAAAACCAAACAGTTTGCCCGTACGTCCAAAACCAGGTTGAATTTCGTCAATGATGAGCAATGCCCCCATCTCTTCACATCGTTTTTTTACTTTGATTAGATAATCATTTTTAGGTTCTATAAAACCCGCACCTCCTTGAATGCTTTCCAAAACAACACCTGCGGTTCGCTCTGTAATTTTCTGAATATCAGCTTCATTATTAAACTCAATAAAATCTACATCGGGCAACAACGGACGAAAAGGCTGTTTTCGTTCCTCATAACCCATCAAACTCATTGAACCTTGTGTATTTCCGTGATAAGCGTTTTTTGCAGCGATGAGTTGCGTACGTCCTGTGGCTCGTTTTGCTAATTTTACCGAGCCTTCAATGGCTTCCGTTCCTGAATTTACCAAATAAGTAGTATTCAGATTATCAGGAAGTTGTTCTGCCAAAAGTTTACAAAAATCCACAGCGGGTTTTTGAACATATTCGCCATAAACCATTACGTGCATATACGTCTCACATTGCTTTTGAATTGCCTGAACCACTTTTGGGTGGCAATGCCCAAGCGTACAAGCTGAAACGCCTGCAACAAAATCTAAATATTTCTTTCCGTCAGTGGTGTAAATATAATTTCCTTCGGCACGCTCTACCTCCAACAACATCGGATAGGGAGATGTGGGTGCTTGATATTTTAAAAAATCTTCTTTTTGTGACATTATCAAAATTATTTACCACAAAAGTAGCCATTAAGTTGAGAAAGACAAAGAAATGTTGCAAAAATATTCCGCTTAACGAAATTTATCACTCAAAATCATTCTATATTGTTTATTTTTTCTATCTTTGGCAGGATTAACAACCAGATTTTATCTGATAAATATCAAAATTTATGGAAATAAATCAAAAGAAAATAGAAGAACTTGCCCCCAATGCAGAAGCTGCCAAAAAAGGGCGGGATTTGGAAAAGAAAAAAAAGTTTTCAAATTTAAAGATTTCAACTGATAAAAATTTGATTTGGGGTGAATGTGCTGGAAGTGGAAAAAATCCGTATTATTGTTCGGCAGACTATATCGACCCGCACAATCCTGTTTTTCGTTGTAATTGTCCAAGCCGTCAGTTTCCGTGCAAACACGCTATTGGGTTGCTTTACTGTTATGATGCTGATAGCAAGCAATTTATAGAGGCTGATATTCCAGAAGATATTCTCTCAAAACGGGAAAAAATAGAAAAAAAACAAGAAAAGAAAGCCCAAGAAAAAGAATCTATCAAAGAAAAGGCTGAAAAACCAAAGAAAGTAAATACAGCTTCGGTTATCAAAAAAATAGATACGCAACTTGCTGGTATTGAGATTTCTAAAAAAATTATTCACGACATTGTTCTTTCGGGACTTTCATCAGTAGATGCCAAGTTTAGCCGAACGTTGCAAAACCAAATCAAGGAGTTAGGAAATTACTACATTGGAGGCATTCAAACAGCTTTCAATAACTTGATGATTGAATTGGAAGAAGTTAAAAATGAGGAATATACATCGGTTATAAACCAAATAAATTATATTTCTGCATTGCTTAAAAAAGCTACGGATTATTTAAACAAACGCAAAGAAAATCCCGAAGAAGCTCCTGAGTTAGATTCGGCTATTGAAGAGCAAATCGGTTATGTTTGGAAGCTGGTCGAATTGATGCAAAACGGTCTGTATGAGGAAGATGCCGAACTTGTGCAACTTTCTTTCGATAGTTATGATAACGAAGCTCGCAAGGAATATGTTGATGAAGGAATTTGGCTAAACTTAAAAACGGGCAAAATTTACAAAACGAAAAACTATCGCCCGTATCGAGCCTTAAAATATATTAAAGAGGAAAATACTTCATTTGATGTGCTGCAAATCAAGGATTTATATATCTATCCAGGCGACCAAAATCGACGTGTGCGCTGGGAAAAAGACGGTGTAAAGGAGCGTAAACTGACCTATGATGATTTTTCAAAAATAATTTCATTAGCTTCGGACAATTATGCTGAAATGATTAAATCGGTGAAAAACACCATTAAAAATCCGTTGATGGATAAAAATCCTGTGGTGTTGCTTGCCTTGCATTCTTCTTACGTGAATGGTGAAAATCTTGTAATAGAGGATAAAATTGGTAACAAATTAACAATCAAAGACATAAATAACACAAAAAGTGAATCAGCAACGCAACTAAAATCAATTTTGCCCGCCAATGCTGACGGACTTGCTCTTACAGCGATGATAAACAATGATGTGCAAAATGGGTTGCTTTCTGCTCAACCTATGTCGCTCATAACCAAAGATAAAATCATTCGATTATTGTATTAAAATTCTAAGAAAGAGGAAGATATGGAAATATTATATAATTTACAACAAGAAATTAATCGTTTGTTCATCGCAGGAAGTAAGTTTGCTAAAAACGACCCTCGCTTACAAAAACACATACCTACTTTGAGCAAATTGGGTGAAAAAGCGCCTGTTTTTGCAAAATTAAGCAAAGACCTTGAAGATTTATTGAATACTGATAGTCAATCATCTGCTGAAAAATTGACTGCAATTTCAACGCTTCTGTACTCGGTGTTGTACACACAAGGCGCAACTGTTGAAACTGATGTACCACAAGTTGAACAAAATCCTAACATTCCTTTGGGGGAAGTTAATACTGAATTTTCATACTTGCAGCTCAAACCCGTAATAAAGGCTCTAACAATAAGTAATTCAGGACGTTTGGAAATTTTGACCGACGCTTTTCAGCGTAATATCTTTAAAGATTCGCGCACTTATCCGTATTTAAACATCGCTTTGGGCGACAAATACGCTGAACTGTGTGATTATGTTGAAAAAACAATTATTCCAAGTGTAGGAAAACCAATGTTACCGTTCTTATTGCAAGGCTTTCAATGGGAAGACAAGACCGAAAATGTGCGTCGATTTCGTTTGCTACAACAATTTGGATACGAGAAAATTTCTGAAATAATTGAGAAAATTTTTGCGGAATCATTGCCTAACTTACAAGCCGAAGCCATCAATGTACTCAGCAGAGATACTAAAAATGAGGAGTTTATCACAAATTTAGCTTCTGATAAAAATAAAATTGTTAGAGGAGCAGCTTATCGGGCATTAGCGCGATTAGGAACATCAACAAGCATTGATAAACTTTACGATTTGTATGAAAGTAATAAGGACAAAAACAAAACCAATGCTGAACTCATCACCGAAGCCTTGTCATTAGTATCTCTTCCAAAAGATTACAAGAAATTCTTTGAAAAAGTAAAAGAAAGATTTGAAAATCTGCTTGTTATGGACAAAGATAATGAGAAATCATTGCAAAGTGCAGTAGAAAGATTTGCAACAGACCTTGACATTCTCTCCAACAAGGATTATGATGAAGTGTACGAATTTTTGGGACGCATTTTTTCAGATACATCGTCCAAAAACTTGCTGAAAATGAAAAGTATAGCAGCGTATAACAACCTTATTTATGAAAAAATAGGAAAAGCATTAGACACTTTTGATATCCAAAAAGTGGTGAATTTTTATGAAAAACATCACAAAGATTTCCCGGTAGGAAATTATTACTACACACCTTGGTATGATTATCTCAGTAAGGCTGTGAATGTTTATTCAAAAGAAAAGATTTTTGAAATATTCAGTCCACAATTTGAAAAAGCCTTGCCGATGAATAATTTTTATGGAATTTTTACGAATAATCGCAATTTTTATTACCATACAGAGTATAAATTAGAGGTTTACACCGACATAATTGACTTACGATGGATAAAAATATTTGAAAATTACCTTAAAGATATAAAAAAATGGGATTATTCATATTTGCAAGCACTTTGGATTATTAATAAATTAGAAACAGATAAGAAAAAAGTACGCAATTTTATAGAAGAAATGCTTCCGAAAGTGCCTCACGATGCTCGCATTCCGCTCTATGAACTCATTATGGAAAATGATTTTAAAGACAAATTTGAAATGATTTACAGTTCAATAGAGAAAGTACCGAAGCATAGTTACACCTACGTTTATAGTCGATTGAAAAACAATGGTTTTTGGACACAATTCCCAAAAGGGTATGCCGAAAAATTCAGAAAATTGTATGAAAGAACAAAATTAGATGTTTATGACGAAATTGCAGAAGAAATTGAAAATGGAATAATGTAATTTTGTTAAGAAAATATGATAAAAACGGAACTTAAAAACACCATTACTTGCTGTTTATCAAAATATTAAATAATTAATGTAAGATTTTTTAAGTTCCGTTTTTCACCAGTCTCCATTTATTTCTAACAATATCTTTTGAAAAAAATCAGAAAATTCTGTTTCAAAATCTATTTCATTTTTTCTCAGAAAATCAGTAGCAAACCGCATTTTTGAACGAAAGTCAGTTCGCCCGTCCATCTGATAGAAAATTTTTTCGATACCTTCAAGAGATTGATAACTTTCAAGCCAATTTTCTTTTATCATATAGTAAACGAGTAAGTTAGCTCGTTCATTTAACAGATGCTTATGTTGTTGTAATAATTTATAAAAATCTTGGGCATATACACTCAACGGAACGTCAGAATAGTTCGACCAATTTTTTGCCAGAAAATAATCATAAAAAATATCAACAATCACTCCTGAATAATGTCCGAAATCAGGAAATAAGCGTTTTTTACTTGACCTAAAAATCGGGTGTTGGTCAGTGAATGTGTCAATTTTGCGATGTAAGAGAATTCCTTTTTGTATTGCCTGCGGATAGTCCAAATATTGCTTTCCGCGCACCGTGTCAGCGATGAAATTCCCAATTTTAAGAAAATCATCATTGCCCGAAAGATAAATATGTGCTAAAAAATTCAATTTTTAAAAGATTTTGTTGACAAAATTAAATAAAATTCTATTTTTGCAAAAGGTTTTCTTCCGAAGTCAAAAAATACTCTTAATCAAAAACAAATATAAAAATGAAACATTTTGTTATTACCCTAATAATTTTATTTTCAATTACTTATCATTGATTTCAAAAAACGATTATACGAACAACCCAAAACGATATTGGTGTGAAATTACATCACACTCCGTTAAATATACATTTGAAATCTCTCTGAAAGAACCTGTAAAAATCATAAATATTTGACGCATTGAGAGGTAAATTACAGAATGTTTTTCAAAAAGAAATTATTAACTTTGTCCGAATGTTAGAAGTACAATCATTTGAGAAAATAATACCATAAAAAATGTCAAAAGAAAAGGAAAACGT
>JBGYFE010000071.1:0-32539 GCA_041819925.1 Capnocytophaga sp. | reverse complement strand
ATAAATAATTTCAATACGCTTGGTCTTCGTTTCATTATTTTGAGCCGAAGTATGGAAAAACGTAATAAAAAAACTGATTATTAATAAGGTATATTTCATCTTAAATTGGGTGAATTTCTCTTTTTGAAAAATAAAATTAGGTCGCTTTACGCTCAATTCGGGCTAAAATCTATATTGCATCGTTAATCCGAATTGTGGTTTAGCATTAAATTCATTGGGTTGAAAAAAAGGAGTTACTGAAAGATTTTCATCAATATTAAATTGCTTTAAATGCGCATCAACATTGGCTTCAACGATGTTCAACGCATAGAGCCCCACAGCAATCAAAAGCGAAAGTTCTTGATTTCTGCGATAAAATTGCTGGGCACGCCGCAAACCGTCAGTGCTCAAACGAGGTTGTCCGTCACTTCGGTCACCGTAAAATTCATCATCAGTATAGCCCGCCATTCGGCGTTTGTAAGCTGTTTGGTAGCGTTTTAATTCTTTTGTATTGTTGATGTAAAAATAAATCGGAATGCCCACTGCTGCATACACCAAAGGTACTTTCCAATAACTTTTGTTGTAAATTTGCCCTAAACCTGGCAACACAGCGGAATAAAAAGCGGCTTTTGCGGGCGAAAGCGGGTCAGTATTCCACGTAATTTTGTTTAGTTGTTCGGTTACATTGTTTTCAGTGGCTTTTACTTGCAACGTATCGACGCGCACATTTTCTTGTCCGTATGAGACGCACAAGCCCAACCACATCACAAATATGAAAACAATTAACTTATTCATTTTTAGCTAATAATCGTTGGATACGTTTAAAATCTTCTTCCGATGAAAACGGAATGGTTAGTGTTCCCTTGCCGTTTTTAGCTACCTTCACAGAAACTTTTGTACCGAAAAAACGATTGAGGCTGTCAATGTTTTCCTGCACGTAAAACGGTGTTTCTGAAAAGGAAGCAGAATTTTGTCTCTTGGTATTTTCAGTATTTGATATACTATTTTCAATAATCTCTAAATCAGGATTTTGTATTTTACGAACCAATTCTTCGGTGTCACGAACAGAGAGATTTTCTGAAATAATACGTTGATAAATATCTACTTGTTGCTCTGGATTTTCAATGGTGATAATGGCACGACCGTGTCCCATTGAAATAAAACCATCACGAATCCCTGTCTGGATTACGGGGGCTAACTTCAACAAACGCAAATAGTTAGTGATTGTTGAACGCTTTTTACCTACACGTTTGCTCATTTGGTCTTGTGTGAGGTTTATTTCTTCAATCAAACGTTGGTATGAAAGAGCAATTTCAATAGGGTCTAAATCTTGACGTTGGATGTTTTCAACCAATGCCATTGTTAGCGATTCGTTGTCATCAGCAATGCGAATATAGGCAGGAATGGTGGTCAATCCTGCTAATTTTGAGGCACGAAAACGTCGCTCTCCTGACACTAATTGAAATTTATTAAAACCGATTTTTCGTACTGTAATAGGTTGAATTACACCTAATTCCTCAATAGACGATGCCAAGCCTCTGAGTTCTTCTTCATTAAAGGAAGTTCGTGGCTGAAACGGATTTACCTCAATGGAATCAAGCTCTAATTCAATGATGTTTCCGACAATTTTTTCAGCATTTTTGTCATTCACCGAATTAATGTCACTTTCGGGTGTATTTCCGAAAATAGCTGAAACACCTCGTCCTAAGGCTTGTTTTTTAAATGTTTTTCCCATTTATGATTTAAACTTTATTTTTATCGATAATTTCTTGTGCCAAATTGATGTGGTTGGTAGCTCCTTTGCTGGTGGCGTCATAATTTATAATAGTTTCTCCAAAACTTGGAGCCTCACTCAAACGCACATTTCGCTGAATGATGGTTTTGAAAACCATATCACTAAAATGTTTCTGAACTTCTTCCACCACTTGATTTGAAAGACGCAAACGAGCATCATACATTGTTAAGAGCAAACCTTCAATGTCTAAATTGGGGTTAAACACCTTCTGAACTTGCTTGATAGTGTTCAAAAGTTTACCCAATCCTTCCAAAGCAAAGTATTCACATTGAATAGGAATAATTACTGAATTGGCTGCTGTTAAGGCGTTTAAGGTAATTAAACCCAATGACGGCGCACAATCAATCAAAATGAAATCATACTGGTCTTTGATGGGTTCTAAGGCTTTTTTTAGCATAAATTCACGCTGTTCCTTATCAACCAATTCAATCTCAATGGCAACCAAGTCAATGTGTGCCGCAATCAAATCCAAGTTTGGAGAGTCAGTTTTGACAATCATATCTTTGATGTCAACAGTGTGCTCTAAAAGTTCGTAAGTTCCGTGTTCAATAGATTCAACATCAATTCCCAATCCAGAAGTTGCATTAGCCTGAGGGTCAGCGTCAATCAACAAAACTTTCTTCTCAAGCACGCCCAAAGAAGCCGCTAAATTTACCGAAGTAGTGGTTTTTCCTACTCCTCCTTTTTGGTTTGCAACAGCAATTATTTTGCCCATAGTTTTCTATTTTTATTTATATGAATAGGTGACAGATTTATGACAATTACAATTAGTTAAAAAGCCCAGGAATGTTTGGCATTCCCTGTTTTGCAACAGCAGCTAACTCATTTTCATTGATTTGAGTGGCTTTTTCAATGGCTTTATTCAAAGTCAGTACCAAATAATCCTCTAATTCCTCCTTATCAGTGAGCAATTTTTCATCAATTTGGATTGATTTTATTTCTCTATTGGCGGTAATTGTAACCTTTACAACTCCATCTGATGATATTTCATCAATCAAAACGTGGTTTAAACGTTGCTTTGTTTCTTCAATTTTTTGCTGGGTTTCTTTGAGTTTCCCCATCATTCCCATAAGGTCTCCAAACATATTTTTATTTAATTTTCCTGTGGACAAAAGTAAGAATTTTTTTTGAAGTAACAAGTTTGAAAAAAATCCGTAAAGAAATTCTTTTCTAAAAAATCAAAAACGTACAGATTTCTAATTACTTAAATTCTGAAGATATGATTTAATTTTCCTTATCCGAAAATAAATTTTTTCCTTACTTAATTTTTCACATCTTATATTTATATATTTGCGAAATTAATTTGTACCGTAAAAAAATTGTAATAAAGAGGAAGATTAAAAAATACCGTAAACATCTTAAATCAAGGATTAGAAACTTATAACGACAATTTTATTTTGAGTTAAAAAAATACATTTTATGAAAATACAAAATACTTTTGGTGTTGATGCTCAGGCAGATACATATATTGAAATTACATCAGAGGTAGCACTGATTGAAGCGTTGAAAAAATTTCCAAGTCCGTTTGTATTGGGAGGCGGAAGCAATATGCTTTTGACAAAAAATATTGAAAATCCGGTTTTTCATATCCAATTGAAAGGAATTTCCGTTGAGAAAGAGACTGATGACTTTGTGTGGGTGAAAGCCCAAGCTGGTGAAAATTGGCACGAATTTGTCCTTTACACTTTGGAAAAAGATTGGGGTGGACTTGAAAATTTATCACTCATTCCGGGGAATGTCGGTACAGCTCCTGTGCAAAATATTGGCGCTTATGGTGTTGAAATTAAAGATGTTATGGATAGTTGCGAGGCTATTCATATCCACACACAACAAAAACATATTTTCACCAATTCGCAATGCAAATTTGCATATCGTGAATCTATTTTTAAAAATGAAGAAAAAGGCAGATATATTATTGTTTCCGTAACATTCAAATTAACGAAAAAAAATCACGTTTTGCATACGGAATATGGTGATATTCAGAGAATTTTATCAGAAAAAGGCATCACAAATCCTTGTCCGATTGATGTTTCACAGGCTGTGATTTCAATCCGTGAAAGCAAATTACCTAATCCGAAAGAAATAGGAAATAGCGGTAGTTTTTTCAAAAATCCGATTGTTAAACGTACTGATTTTGAACATATTCAGAAACAATTTCCTAAAATGCCTTTTTATGAAGTAGATGCAGAACACGTAAAAATTCCTGCGGGTTGGCTTATTGACACTTGCGGACTGAAAGGATACCGAAAAGGCGATGCAGGTGTGCATCAAAAGCAGGCTTTGGTTTTGGTAAATTACGGAAATGCCAATGGTTCTGAAATATTAGAATTAGCTCATTTTGTGAAAGATATGGTACACAAAACATTTGGGATTTCATTGGAATTTGAAGTAAATATTTTTTGAGTACAAGAGTATAAAAATTGTTTTCTCAAAAAGAAGATTTTTAAAGTAGTAAATATTTATGATTCAGTGAGTTATATTATTAACATAAACTTATTCTTTATTTTCTTTAAGAGTCTTTTTTTCTTCTGTTTCTTTAATAATGACAAATTGTGCTTTTGAACCTGTCGCCAAATTCCATTGATTTTGAGCAATAGGTCTTCCTTGTTCGTCTAAAACCCTGAAATCAGCAGTATTAGGACCTGATTCTCCTTGGTTAAGTGCTAAAAATTCAATATTATTAAATCCTGGTTTAAGCATAATTTGAAAACCTCGATATTCTCCTATTAAGAGAACATCGTGAACTTCCACTTTTCCGTTTACTAAAATGCTAACTCTGTCACCATCAATCGCTTGGTAATCTCTACAATATACACTAATGTATCCGCCATTACTCACAAAATCTCCAAAAAATTGATTTCCTTTTGGAGCATCGTAATTTTCAGTTTTATGGTCATTTAGCACACCATAATTGGGTTTAAAATCCACTTTTCGGCGAATTAAATCGCTTTTTCCGGTGAAATCAATCTGTTTTTCAGGCGTTTTCATAAACGAACTTTCTTCCTTTTTGGTAGTGATAGGCAATGAAAGCAAACTTCCAGAAGCATTAATTTCAGGGGCATCTTCAAGAGGCACAACCACCGGAATTTCGTTCTTTGATGTTTCAAAGGTTTGGGCTTTTGCCAACATAGTCATAAATCCGAATAATATAACAAAAGGCAATTTTCTCATAATGTCATCAATTTTTGGGCTTTACCATCTCAATTTGTAATTGTCATTTTGAATATTCTCTTTTGGCTGATTAATTAACTATTTTTTTATGTAATTGTTCTAATTTCAGCACTTTAACCAACAAAAATACGCCCAATCCAAAAAAAACTATCAAAAATATGACAGAATTACGCATACTATTTGTCAGTTGGTCAATAATACCATATATACCCATACCAATAACAATGCCAATTTTTTCAGCAACATCATAAAAACTAAAAAAAGAAGTCGTATCTTTGGTTTCGGGCAAATATGCCGAATAGGTGGAACGCGAAAGTGTTTGTATGCCGCCCATTACCATTCCTACCAACATTGCTGTGGCGTAAAAATGAATCGGTAAATATACGAAATAAGCTATAATACAGATAGTTACCCAAACGCAATTCAATACGATAAGCACCCAAATTTTTCCTATTTTTTTGACACCCCAAACGGTCAATTTTGCTCCAAGCATTGCTACTAATTGGATTATTAAAATGCTTGTTATAAGTCCAATAGTTCTTTCTTCGGTGTTTTTCCATTGCACTTCTTGTTCGCCAAAATAGGCAGCTACGAGCATTACCGTTTGCACTCCCATACTATACACAAAAAAAGCAAACAAGAACATTTTCAATCGTTTTGATTCTTTAAGTTTTTTCCAAACACTTCTGAGTTCTTTATATCCGTTGAAGATGATACTTTTGCTGATTTTCCCACGTCCTTTTTCAAAATTTGGAAGATAATAAAATGAATATTGACTGAAAACTATCCACCAAATTCCGACCGTTACAAACGAAATTCGCATTGCTTTTTGAGTAGCTTCCACTTCATCGCCTCCAATGCCAAAATAAGTTGGATACATCACCATCACCAAATTGAAAATCAGAAGTAATGTACAACCTAAATAGCCCATTATGAAGCCTTTGGCACTGACTTCATCGTATTGTTCAGGTAAAGCTATGTCGGGAAGATATGAATTGTAAAACACGATGCTTCCCCAAAAACCAACCACTCCGCCAAAATATGCCAACAAACCAAGATAAATATTTTCCAGTGAAAACCAATATAATCCGATGCACGAAATAGCTCCCAAATAACAGAAAAACTTCATAAAAGTTTTCTTATTTCCTAAATAATCAGCTATTCCGCTGAGAATGGGTGAAAGCAACACAACCACCAAAAAAGCGAGTGCAGTGATGAATGTGATGACAGCCGTATTCTTAAAATTTAAACCGAAAAGTTCGATGTGTGTGATATTTGCAATCTTAAATAAAAGTCCGTAAAAAATAGGAAAAACAGCTGAAACGATGGTCAAACTATATACAGAATTAGCCCAATCGTAAAAAATCCAAGCCTTTAATAGTTTTTTATGCCCTCGTGGAAAAGTTTTCATATAAAAATTTTTTGTTAATAAATAGCGGGCAAATATATAATTATTTGCAATAAAAATCTAAAAAATAAATAAATTCATTAATTTATTTGTACACCAGAAAAAACAATTATTTTTTGACGATACAAAAGGACAAATATTTGTGAAGCCTCTACTTTTTCACTTTGTATATCGAAAAATTTTAATACATTTGTAACCCAATAAAGGGAAATTATGATTCACTATATATCAAACGAAACATTGGTGTTGGAACACATTGAAACCTTGTTAATCAATGACATAAAGCTAAAATTATCGGAAGAGGCTGTTCTCAACATTGAAAAGTGTAATTCTTTTTTGAATGAAGAAATTTTAAGTCAATCAAAAGAAAAATTTTTGGTTGATAATCAATATAATATCCTGAAATCTTACGCTTGTGGCATCGGAGACCCTATCCCTGATGTGATTGTAAGATTGATGTTATTTTTGAAAATACAATCGTTTTGCTATGGTTTCAGTGGCGTTCGTTTGGAAGTGGTGGAACGTTTTTTGAATTTTTACAACAATGATGTGCTGCCTGTGGTATATTCACAAGACACTCCCGATGACCGTATCTCATTGGCTCACTTGGCATTACCTTTAATTGGGGAAGGAGAGGTTCGCATTGGTGGGAAAATCTTTTCGGCTTGTGAATTGGAAACTAAATTTGGCTGGAAACCATTAGATTTAAAAGGAAAAGAAGCGGAAGCCTTATTAGGAGGGACACAACTCACAACGGCTTATGGAGCTCACAACTTGATTAAATCGCTAAAAATAAGTAAGTTATCAGATTTCATTTCTTCCATTTCAGCACAGTTTTTTGGGGCAAGTACACTTTATTTTTCGCAACAAGTACAGATGGTTCGCCCACATAAGGGACAAATTCAAACTGCTGAACAACTTTCTATGTTTCTGGAAAACAATCGTTTATACGGAGACATACAAATAACATCTGCTGCCCCAGAGGCTTTTTGCGCTATTCCGCAAGTACACGGAGCTGTGAAAGACACCATTTCACAGGTTCGACGGATTGTAAAAACTGAAATTAATTCAACTACTGACAATCTCTTGATTTTTCCGCAATCAAAACAAATGATTGCAGGCGGAAATTCACATACGTTGCCTCTATCATTAAATTTGGATTTTCTTTCCATTGCTTTGACAAGTTTGGGAAATATTTCAGAAAGACGGATTTTTTACTTAATTTCAACTCTAAACACAAAAGAAAGTGAAGAAAATTCTAATATTTTATTGGATTTATCCGTTTTTCAGCGCATCACAGAAGGAATTTTAGCTGAGAATAAGCGTCTTTCAGTACCCGTAAGCGTAGAAAGCCCTATTTTTACTGAAAAAATGACTGATATTAAAGGAATGGGAGGCAGTTCGGCAATAAAATGCAGTCAAGTTATTAAAAATATTGAACAAATTTTAGCAATAGAATTACTGACGGTTACATTGCTTATTTCAAATAAAAAAATTAATTTTGACTCTGAAATCATTGATGCTTATATCAAACATTTAGATTTTGAAACCAATAAAAATCAACCTTTAAAGAAAAGTATTGAAAAAACAGTGCAATTTTTTAATGAATCTGAGTATTTTTAAGAATTTTATCGATAAAATAAAAAGCATATAGCATATTTACTATTAATTTCAAACAGAATGAGACTATATTTTTTTATAATTTTAGGCATTATTTTCTTCCAAAGTTGTAAGAACAACAGTAGCAATCCCCAAGAACTTGTTGAGGAAATCAAATCAAGGGAAAACTACGAAAATTTTAAAGCAATTTCAATTTCAGATACAACTCAAAGCTCTTTCAATCAAGTTGTTATAAAAGATACTGTTTTTAGAAAAACTATTATTTCAGAAACTAAAAGTTTCTATAAACAAAACAAATTTCAAACGCGTTGGCTTTATGAAAGTAAACCAACTCCTCTGTTTTATGAATACTTGAAAGTATTGGAACATTGCGAAGATTATGGATTAAATCCTAATACATATCGGTATGAGGAATTAAAGCAAGCTATTGAAAATCTGTATGACTCCTCCCCTGCTCTTTCTGAAATTGAAAAGTTGGATAAAGAAATAACAGCTTCTTTTTTGCTGATGACCAATCATTTAGGAAGTGGACGCATTAAAAAATTGGCTCACGGGAAGCATATTTGGAAACCTTCAAAAAAGAACCGCGATGATGTGGAAATTCTTCTAAAAGTGAAAGATGATGAAAATCTGTCAGAAATTGTCAATGCACTTCACCCACAACATACGCTTTACCGACGAATGAGTGAGAAATATAAATCATTGAAAAACAAGCAAAACGATACACTAAAAGAAGTTGTTATAAATGATGTAAAAGAATTTTTGGTAGGTTACAGAGACAATTCGGTGGCAGATTTACGATATAATTTGGCTCGAAAAGGATATGATGCAGTTCCTGAAAGGTCAGTAAATCAAGTAGATAGCACACTATTAAAGGTTTTGATGAAATTTCAGAAAGATAATGGTTTGCAACCCGATGGCATTCCTGGAAAATCGACGCTTTATTACGTAAATATGAACATTTCGCAACAACGGGATTTACTTCGATTGAATATGGAGCGTATTCGGTTGTTAAACAATGATTTAGGAGAAAATTACATCATTGTGAACATTCCTGAATTTAAATTATTTGTTTATCATAAAGACTCGATAATTCACCAGATGAATGTGATTGTTGGCAGAGAGTACACGGCTACACCAGTGTTTGTCGATACGTTAAAGTATGTTGAATTTCGCCCAACGTGGACAGTTCCGCAAAGTATTATTAAAAATGAGATGATTCCGCAAATTGTGTCGCAATCTGACCCTGAAAAATACCAAAAACGAGGCTATACGCTTTACGAAAACGGACAAAAAATTGACCCAAAAACAGTTGATTGGTCGAGTCCTGATATTAATAAACGCAGATTTAGATTTGTGGAAGCTCCATCGGCGCGAAATTCTTTGGGTTTGGTCAAATTCATTTTGACTAATGATATGAGTATTTATCTTCACGACACACCTTCTCCCCGACTCTTTTCAAGGGAAAATCGCGCTTTAAGTCACGGTTGTGTGCGAGTGGAGCAACCCGTAGAATTGGCTTACTTACTTTTGCGTAATCAAGAAGGTGATTGGACACGTGAAAAAGTGGAAGAAGCAATGCAATCAGGACGCAATCAGAGACGTATTGCTCTGAAAACTAAATATTTAATAAATATGCTCTATATCACAGCGTGGGTTGATGAAAATAATGAACTTATCATTAAAAACGATATTTATGGCTTTGACCAAGAACAACTTAAAGAGTTGAAAAGGTATGAATAGAAAAATGCCTAAACTTCTTAAAAGTTTAGGCATTTTTTTGTGTCTCAATAAATGAGTTAAAACTCGGAAAGCTCAATCAATTTCAAAACATTCAAATATTTGGACGTACTTAAATATTTTGGATGATTGTAATATGCAAAAATCATCGTTTTGCCCTTAATAGTTTCAATGACTTCTTTGTAAATATCTTTTGGAAGTACGGGGCAACCCAAACTTCTGCCCATACGTCCGTGTCGCTTGATATAATCTTCACTGGCATAATCAGCAGTGTGAATTACCACTCCACGCTCTGCCATATTGCTGTTATATCCTCTTTCATCACCGTGAAGACGCAAACTAAATCCCTTGCTTCCCATATAAGTATCCCCCGTAACATAGAATCCAAGACTGCTTTTGTTTGATTCCTTAACATCAGAAAAAGAAGTTGAACTCTTTTCTCCGCTTTTTTTGCCGTGAGCAACGTAGGTGTGATAAATAATTTGTTTGTTTTCTAAATCAATTGTGTAGAAACGCTTTGTATTGCAATCTTTTGAGAAGTCAATAATCGAGAAAATTTCTTTTTCGTTTAGGCGTTGTTGTTTTTTAAGAGACTGATAACCAATGTAGGCGTATCGAAATGCCTCAAAATTCAAATCGTGTTGCTCTGCACCAATTTCATCATACACATCTTTGATGTTTGTTTCCATTTTTTTTAAAGCCAGCGAAACGTACTCTTTTGAACTAATGGAGTCCTTAACATACTTGTTTTCAGTATTTTCTGCTTTCAATAGTTGCGTTGAAACAATAAAAATACACAGATAGGCAACACAAGAAAATATCCTATTCATAAATGAAATAAATTGTTTAGATTGTTATAGTAAAACGAGAAATGGACTGCAAAACTATGTTCATATAATCAAAAAAGCAAAATTTTAGCAGAAAAAAAAGTGTTAATTAACATTTTAGTAAACTTCACGAATTTGTGAATTTGTCAAATATTTCTTTACCTTTGCCCGCAAAATGATTGTTTTATGAAAAAGATAATTTTAACACTTGGTTTGATTTTAATTTGTGGGATTTCTTTTGCCCAACAAGGAATTGTTTCAACATCAAATACTTATCCTGCTAATAATTGGACTTTTGGCGGCAATCTCGGAATTACTGGTGGAAGCTACGGATTGGGCTTCTTCCTAACTCCAAGAGTAGGTTACAAAATTACTGAAAATTTTGAAGTTGCAGCCAATGTGAATTACACAATGCAATCTACTCAGTATTTTAGAAATAGTATTTTAGGTTTGGGACCTTCGATTCATTACTATATTCAACGGAATTTTTATGTAAGTTCTTCTTTTGAGCATTATTTCGTTTCCCAAAAGCATAAAACTACCAAAGAAACCTATAAAACCAATGAAAATGCGCTTTATGTTGGAGGTGGATATATGCAGCATTTGGGAGGAAGAACTTATATGCAACTTGGATTTTCGTATAACGTTCTGTATAAGAAAGATAAGAGCATTTTTTCAACAGGGTTTATTCCAAATGTGGGAATTATTATAGGGTTGTAATTTTTTTTTCAGTTTTTACTTTTCTATTCCTTGTTATTTTCCTATCTTTGCGCCCAATAATAACAAGAGGAAAGATTTGGACTGATTGCAACCTCTTTTTGGAACTTCCAAAAAAATGCTAAAACAGTGATTTACACTACTTTATAATTGCTAATTTCTTCTTTTGTAGAAGAGTTTGGAAATTGCAATTATCGCCGAAATTCTTCCTTTCTAAAAAAATATAGAAATGGGATATTTATTTACCTCAGAGTCCGTCTCAGAAGGACATCCAGACAAAGTTGCAGACCAAATTAGTGATGCACTTATTGACAATTTTTTGGCTTTTGACCCTACCTCAAAAGTAGCTTGTGAAACGTTAGTAACCACAGGACAAGTAATTCTGGCAGGTGAAGTGAAATCAAGTACGTACATTGATGTTCAGCAAATTGCACGAAACGTAATTCGCAAAATTGGTTACACCAAAAGTGAGTATATGTTTGAGGCAAATTCTTGCGGAATTTTGTCAGCAATTCACGAGCAATCACCTGACATCAATCAGGGCGTTGACCGCGGAAATCCCGAAGACCAAGGCGCTGGTGATCAGGGAATGATGTTCGGTTACGCTGTGAATGAAACTGAAAATTATATGCCTTTGGCGTTAGACCTCTCACACGTACTTTTGCAAGAATTAGCAGAATTACGCCGTGAGAATCAAGAAATTACATATCTGCGTCCAGATGCTAAAAGTCAAGTTACGTTGGAGTATAGTGATGATAATAAGCCGTTGCGTATCAATACAATAGTGATTTCAACTCAACACGATGACTTTGCTTCGGAAGCTGAAA
Source organism: Capnocytophaga sp. (assembly GCA_041819925.1). Lineage (GTDB taxonomy): Bacteria > Bacteroidota > Bacteroidia > Flavobacteriales > Flavobacteriaceae > Capnocytophaga. The sequence continues at coordinate 20,455 of JBGYFE010000071.1, read as the reverse complement.
TGCTGCAAAAAATTAAGAAAGATATCGTTACAATATTAATTCCGAGAGTAATTAAAAAATATCCGCAATACGCTCCTTTTTTTGATGATAAAATTATTTATCACATCAATCCCACAGGAATTTTTGTGATTGGAGGACCTCACGGAGACACAGGTTTGACAGGACGAAAAATTATTGTAGACACTTACGGTGGTAAGGGAGCACACGGAGGAGGTGCTTTTTCAGGGAAAGACCCAAGTAAAGTGGACAGAAGTGCGGCTTATGCAATGCGACATATCGCTAAAAATATGGTAGCAGCAGGTGTTGCCGATGAAATTTTGGTACAAGTGAGCTATGCCATCGGGGTTGCTGAACCCACAGGACTTTATGTCAACACTTATGGGACAGCAAAAGTAAACTTGACAGATGGCGAAATTGCTCAAAAAATCCAAAATATATTCAAACTTCGTCCGTATGACATTGAACAACGACTTAAACTTCGTAACCCAATTTACAGTGAAACCGCCGCCTATGGGCATATGGGACGTACGCCACAAACAGTAACCAAAGTATTTTCATCACCATATCACGAAACGAAAACTATTGAAGTTGAATTGTTTACGTGGGAAAAATTAGATTTTGTGGATAAAATTAAATCCGAATTTAATATTTAAAAAGATAAAAAAAAATGAGCTGTCTGAAAAGAACAGCTCATTTTTTATGAAGATTCTCCTTCTATCTCAATTTATTAATTTCAGCTTCTAATTCTGCTTGTGTAGCTTCCTTCAATTCTGATTTTAGGAATTCAACTTGTAGATCTTTGGTTACGGTAACACTTTTTATAGCGTATGCCCATTTTCCGTTGCTTTCAGAAGCGAAAATTATGTGTACATCCAACCCAACAATAAGATAAGGCTTATATGATTTTGTATCCTTATCATAAGACAGCCAATCTTTTTGAAGACCGAATAAATCCTTATAAGTGTAATAGACCATAGAATTAGTTCCATTATACTCATCAGGAACTTTTACACTCGCCATAGTTGTTTCTCTGTCTTTATAAAGTTTGTCAATATTAGTCCAACCAAATTTATGTACAAAAGTTATATATTTTTCATCTTCTATGTAAATGGGGACATAGGGTTCTCCTATTGGTTCTCCTGTCTCTGGGTCTATTGGAAATTCAGGGTTTATTTCCGCAGAAGCTTCATCCCATATTAAATTCCCATTTTCATCAAAATTTCCATACCAAAGTATCATATCTTGATCAACTCCCCCTGTAAGTTTGGCAGGAACTTCTAATTTATAAGCACAATAAGAAATTTCATCAACAGCTTTTCCGTTTTGGGTTACATTCACATAAAAAGCACCGCCAGTAACCAAAAATTTTACATTACCATCAGTTAAGTCTCTTCCCATTGTAGCAATGTTAGTAGTAAGTAACTCGGCTGTGTCAAAAAGTTCTACAAATTCCACTTTTACTGTTCCTGAAACAGTTTGTCCGTTGATAGTCAAACAATACTCTGGAATAGAAACCTTTACACCTTTTTCTGATGTAAATTCAATATCACCAGTGCCATCTACTGTAAATTCATTGGTTTTGGTAAGTTCTTCCAAAGCGGCTTTTCGCAAATTTTGAAAATTGGTGGCATTAGGTGCAGCGACATTTCCTGTACTTGCAACATCTTCTCCATCCTTTTTACAACCCACAAATAAGGTAAGGATAGCCAAAAAACTAAGAAAATTGATTTTTTTCATTTTTTTGTAAAATTGTTTTTAAGTGTTAATAATTTACTTTTTTCGTGGGCAAAAATAGAAATAATATGCTATAAAATGCCTAAACTTTATTGTTTTGCTTTTATTTGTTTCTATTTGTAATTTTATTAACATATAAAATCTACTTTCGTTCGTATGTAACTTATATTTATTCTTAAAATAATGAAATTTTTAAGAATACAGTATTTGTAATTTTCATTCTTGATACATAATTCTCTCTGAATTGGTATAGATTTTGAGGTGCATTCTTCGGAATTATTCAGGAAAAATCAAGGTATAACTTAATAAAATCGAATATGAAAAGTTTGTCGTCTTTTATTGTGTATTTGTGTGTTGCACTATTCTCTATTTCGTGTGCAAGTGTTTCTGTTGCAGTTGATTATGACCGTCAAGCAGATTTTTCGACCTATAAAACGTATGCTTTTTTTAAAGAAGGCATTGACCGCACTCCGATTTCAGATTTGGATAAAAAGCGTATTTTACGGGCTATTGAACAAAATTTGAACGCGAAAGGAATGACCGTTTCAGAAAATCCTGATTTTTTGGTAAATATTTTTACAAAGGAACGCGAAAATATAAATGTTTACAATAATCACCCTTACTATTGGGGTTGGGGAATGGGCTGGGGACCTTTCTGGGGTAGTGGTGTTTATAACGTAAGTTCAAATACCGAAGGAACACTCTACATTGAGTTCATTGATGCTAAGAAAAAAGAATTAGTTTGGCAAGGAAAAGGTTCGGGATATATTCCTCAAAATGTGGAATCTAAGGAGGAAGCGATTGCTAAATTTGTCAGTGCAATTCTGGAAAAGTATCCGCCTATGACGAAATAGTGTATTGAAATTAGTTCAAAAAACAACGAGATAGTCTGAGAGAAGTTGGGCTGTCTCGTTTTTTTGTGAATAATTTTATATTCTTTTGAATATTCTTTTGTAATTAAACAAATTATTCACAATAAATTAAATAATTTCAACTCGAAATACTGAAATTTATTATTACTTTTGCACCAAATTAAAAAGAATGACTGATGATTAAATGGTTTAAAGCTGAATTTTGGACTTCCGTTGCACGATTGATATTGCGAAATAGAATTACTTTCTTGATAGGTATTGCACTGATTACCATACTTTTAGTAATTCAATGGAAAAATATTCGCTTTACGTTTACTGAGGCAAATATGCTCCCGAATGACCACCCTGTGAATTTAGAATATAGGGAATTTCTGTCTAAATTTGGCGAAGAAGGCAACTTGATATTGCTTGCCATCAAAGATAAAAATGTTTTCAGTCCAGAGATACTGAACCAATGGAATGAATTGAGTCATAAATTAGATAAATTCAAAGAAATTGATGCTGTAATTTCCGTTGAAAATCTACCGATTTTGACCAAAGATGTTGCTTCTGAAAGTTTTGTTACGCATCCGCTTTTGAAGGGAAAAATTCAAACGCAACAACAGGCTGACAGTATTAAAAATTTGCTTTCCGAAAAACTTCCTTTTTATGAAGGATTGATTTACAATTCAGAGACAGGAACTTTGCAAACATTGGTGTATATGAATAAAAAAATTATTAACACCAAAGCTCGTAAAGATTTTATTCTCAATGAATTTATTCCGATAATAGAAAATTTTGAGCAGCAAACCCAACTCAAAGTGCATACCTCAGGAATGCCTTACATCCGAACGCTCAACGCACAAAACATTATGGATGAAATAGGCTTATTCATTGGAGCGGCTTTGTTTGTTACCTCGTTGATTTTCTTTTTGTTTTTTAGGTCATTTCGGGCGATGTTTATCTCGATGGCAGTGGTTTCTATCGGAGTGATGTGGACGTTCGGTTTTCTCGGATTATTTGATTATGAAATCACGATTTTAACAGGACTCATTCCACCCTTGGTGATTGTTATTGGTATTCCAAATTGTATCTTCTTGATTAACAAATACCAACAAGAAATTAATAAACACGGAAATCAAGCTAAATCATTGCAACGCGTTATCCGAAACATCGGTAATGTTACGCTTTTGACCAACTTAACAACGGCGATAGGTTTTGCAACATTTATTTTCACAGCGAGTGATTTGTTAAAAGAATTTGGGATTGTCGCTTCATTGGGCGTAATTTCGATTTTCTTGCTTTCACTACTCATCATTCCGATTATTTACAGTTTTATGAAAATTCCGAAAGCTAAACATTTGCAGCATTTGAGTCGGAATTGGATTGGAGGTCTTATACGCTGGATTGAAAATACGGTCAAGCACCATCGTTTTGCTGTTTTTTCAGTGGCAGTGGCAATGCTTGTGGCGAGTATTATCGGAATTTATCAAATCAAAATTTCGGGTAGTTTGATTGAAGATATGCCTAAATCGGCTGCGTTTTTTGATGATATTCTTTTCTTTGAAAAAGAATTTGGCGGAATTATGCCTTTGGAAATAACCGTTGACACCAAGCAAAAAAACGGAGTTACACGATTGCCTAACCTCAAACGTTTGGAAGAACTTTGCGAACATATCAATGAAATTCCTGAAATTTCAAAGCCTATTTCGATTTTGAATTTGGTGAAATATGCCAAACAAGCCTACTACAACGGAAATCCTAAGTACTACGCTTTGCCGACCACTCAAGAACAGAATTTTATTATGACATACGTCAGAAATTCAAAAGGAAATGCCCAAATGCTTTCTGCTTACGTTGATTCGCTGGGACAAACTGCACGCATCACCACCTTTATGAAAGATATTGGCACAGAAAAGAAAATGCAACAAATTGAAGAAAGCATTTATGCCAAAGCACGCAAACTATTCCCCGAAGATAAATACGAAGTGAAAATAACAGGAAAGGCGTTTTTATTTTCAAAAGGAACAACCTATTTGGTAACGAATTTAGTATATTCACTTTCGCTGGCAATCTTTTTGATAGCCTTGATAATGTCATATATGTTCCGTTCGTTTAAAATGATAATTATTTCGCTGGTTCCAAACATTTTACCGCTTTTGATAACCGCAGGAGTGATGGGCTTTTTTGGCATTCCGCTTAAACCGTCAACAATATTGGTTTTCAGCATTGCTTTTGGGATTTCGGTAGATGATACGATTCACTTTTTGGCGAAATACCGCCAGGAATTGGTTGCCCGAAACTGGAAGATTAGTAAGTCGGTCTATGCGGCATTGCGTGAAACGGGCATCAGTATGTTTTACACTTCGGTAGTATTATTATTCGGATTTTCAGTGTTTTTACTTTCAGGATTTGGCGGAACAAAAGCTCTTGGCGGATTGGTTTCCGTAACTTTGCTTTTCGCTATGGCAACCAATTTATTGTTACTTCCGAGCTTGCTTTTGACTTTGGAAAGAAGCATTGCTAACAAAGAGACGTTGAAAGAACCTCAAATAGAAATTTTTCCTAAGGAAGAAGAGGAGGAAAATGAAGTTTCAAAATAAGAAGTTTAGGCTTAAATGATTATTGGGGATTGGTGTCCTTCCGAATGTTAAAACAGCACTTGGATTTGGAATTAGCTATTATTTTTTATACATTTGGCAACTAATTTTAACTAAATTTTATATGGAAACAAATGTAGTGAACAGTAAAAGCATTATGCTCAAAAATGGGTTGTATTTAGGTTTGGCGATAGTCGCTGTAAATGTGATTATGTACGTCTCTGGATTGGTTTATAGTGGAAGTATGGTTGCAGGATTTGCCAGCGGAATGTTGAGGTTTGCCATTATGATATTGTTTGTTGTGTGGGGAATAAAGCAGTTTAAGATGGAAAATTCTGGTTTCTTGATGTTGGCACAGGCTCTAAAAGTGGGAATAGGAATAGCTCTCGTTTCGGCGCTTGTTGAGGTAGCTTATAATTTGCTTTTTACAATGGTTATCGAACCCGATTTTGCTGATAAAATGTTTGAAGTTCAAAAGACAGTAATGTTAGAACAAAATCCAAATTTAACAACCGAACAATTAGAAGCAGGTCGTGAAATGAGTAAAAAATTTTCATCACCTATGTTTACAATTCCGATTTCGATAGTTTGGAATTTGTTTTTAGGGCTTATCATTTCTCTTGTTGCGGGTGCTGTAATGCAAAAAAAAGAACAAATATTTTAGTTGTAAAATTCATACCTTTGTTAGGGTTTTTACCTTAACAAAGGTCTTCTTATTAAAGAAGAGTTATTTGTAGTATTCCCATAGCAGTTTTGAAAGTTTTCGAGTAAGTTCTTCGGCTTCGTTGCTACTATCCCAACTTTTATCTTTGTTATTCTTGGTAAAAATGCTGAAAACATATTCTTTTTTTGGAGCATTTACCAAAACCACTTCATTGCGAACGTCATCGAGAGACCCTGTTTTTGATGCCGATTTAATGTGCGCTGGAATTTGTGATAAAGCCCTTCCGTCATAGAAAATATTACCAAGAAAACGATACATTTGGTCTGATGCTTCCCGAGAAATCACTTTTCCTTTTCGTATTTTTTCAAGTAATAAAGCTATTTCTCGTGGTGTCGTTTGTCCCCAACCATACATTTTCCATTGATTACCACGCCCTTCGGTTTGTGAATTTACTTTGGTGTTTTTTAGACCTAAACTATTCATTAATTGATTGATATGCGTTCCGCCTCCTGCTAATTTTTGACACCAAATGCTTGCTACATTGTCGCTATATGAAATCATTAGAGCTACCAAAGTTTTTAAGTCAACGACAGTACTATCTTTGAAAAATTGCATCAATCCTGACCCTCCATATTTTTGGTTTTCACGGTAAATATACTGCTGGTCTAATCGGAGTTTTCCTTTGTTTACCTGATCAAATATGCCTACTAAAATAGGTATTTTGATGACACTTGCTGTTGGAAAAATTGTATCAGCATTGATAGAGACTTCTTTTCTGTTTTTCAAATCACACACATATATACCTACATCTCCTTGGAAGTCTTGAATAAGTTTTTGAATTTTAACTTCTAATTTTCGGTCAGTTTTTGTTTGTGCAGAAACTAAATTTGCTAAAAAAATTAGAATAATAATATTTAAAAAGGATACTTTTTTCATAATTTATTTTAAATTAAATTCTTTACGAACTTCTAAACCACCTCTCCAATTAGGAAAAACCAATAAAAAATATCTTTGCTAAATTTTCAGAAAACTTAGCAAAGATATTTCTGATAATCAACAATTAGTTTTTCTGCTCACGATTGAAATACACCAAATAGTAATACATTTGTTTTTCCTCGTCCCAACCTTTTTCGATGAACTTTTCAGCAGATTCAGGATTGACAAAGTCCATTCGGATTTGGATATTGGTATCAAGGTCAATCACATTTTTGATTTTTTTACGAACGTCCGAAACGGCTTTGTTAGCAATCGGAAAATTAGAAACATCTTCAATTTGATATTTAGGTCCTTTTTCCACTTTGTAATGTTTAAATTCAGGTATAAGTTCCGGATTATCAATAACTTCGTTCATAAATGCCGTTTCTTCAAATTCGTCATTCTTTGCAAAATAATTGATAGCACGATTCATAAACATCACTTCTTGTTTTTTGTCTTCGGCAGGAAGAATCACATCTTTGGCAAATTCTTGGCTGAATTTCAAATATTTTTTGGTATAGAAATTCTCATCAATTAAGGCATCAACACTGAGAAAATTTTCTAACCAATATTTCGTGTCATAACGATTACTATCCACCGACAAAAGTTTGTATCCGTCTTCCTTATTGACATTGAAAATGATACAACCTTTGTCGAGTTTGTGAATATTAACGCCCTCTTGTATGATTATATCTAATTGATTTTGAGTTTCTTCAAATTGGAGAAAACTATGTTTCATTTCCGATTTAAAAATTCCAACAGCGGTTACTTTTTGATTGTCTAAATAAATATCGTGCAACAACGTCACGTAAAGCTCACCACTTTTGATGTGTTGATGATTGGATTGATTGTAAAGGTGTTGCGCTATTTTTTTTGAAACAGAATGTATGCTGTTTTCATTTTCAAAAATTTCGGAAATCAACTGAAAAAGTTCATTAAATTCCAAATCTACATCGTGAACAAATCGGAAATAATTTTCTTCTTTCTCACGAAAAGGTTTAAAAAAATATTCTTTTAGCAACCCGATGATTTCATCATTTAATGAATAAGGCTGTTCAGACAAAAACAAAGGCTCGCTTTTGCTCTGATTTCCAATGCGATGAATGGACAAACTGTCAATGTGTGTGGTGTAAAGATTTAGCATAAAAATCGGGGACATACACAAAATACGTCCAAAAATAGTAATTAATTATTTTAATTGTCAATTGTTAATTGTCAATTGTTAATTCGTAATTGTTAATTCGTAATTGTTAATTCGTAATTGTTAATTCGTAATTGATTAATAATAGTCTTCTTCTCTAAAATTATCGTAATCCTCTTCGTCCATATCGAAGTCGTTAAATTCGTCTTCAAATTCGTCAAAATCATCAGATTCAAACATTTTTTCGGGCGCTTCGGCAGGAATTGAACCGTGAGCAAAAAGTAAGGCAGGATATGTTGTTCCTTCCTCTTCATCGGCTATTTCCACGAGTTCCACAAAGAAAGTCCACATTGAAAAGAAGTCATAAACATACAGCAACTTTGGTTCATCTTCACTGACCACTGAATCTACGCTTGTTTCTTCCATCAAACGGATTTCCCCACTTTCTGAAAGGTCAAAAAGTGTGATTTCTTCACCTTGATTCCAATCATCATCGGTCAGGTAAAACGAAGCCATTTCATCACCTGCAAATCCAAACGATTGTACAATCACATTGTGAAAATCTTCCAAAGTAGCATCGCCTTGAATGACAATATCACGAAAAACGTCTTCTTTAACGTCGAGTATAACTCTGAATTTATATATCATATTGAGTTTAATTTTTTATTTATCTTTCCATTTTCTGGCAAGCAATGTATTTTTCAAAAGCATTGCAATAGTCATAGGTCCTACACCTCCTGGAACGGGCGTAATGAAATTAGCTTTTTCTTTAACTTGCTCAAAATCAACATCTCCTACAATTCGATAACCTTTTGGAGCGTTTGCATCTTCAAGGCGTGTGATGCCCACATCAATGACAGTAACTCCTTCTTTTACCATATCACCTTTTAAAAATTCAGGAATGCCCAATGCCATCACAATGATGTCGGCTTGTTTGGTAATTTCTTGAATATTAGGTGTATAGCTATGTGTTAAAGTTACGGTTGCATTTCCTGGATTGCCTTTTTGGCTGAGTAAAATGCTCATTGGACGCCCCACGATATGCGAACGACCTACCACCACCACGTGTTTCCCTTTGGTTTCCACGTTATAACGCTTTAAAAGTTCCATAATTCCGAAAGGCGTTGCCGGAATGAATGCTTCCATATCCAAAGCAATTTTTCCGAAATTTGCGGGGTGAAATCCGTCAACATCTTTTTCTGGATCAACTGCCATCAAAACCTTTTGACTGTCAATGTGTTTTGGTAAAGGCAACTGAACAATGTATCCGTCAATTTCAGGATTTTTGTTAAGTTCATCGATTTTAGCAAGCAACTCCGTTTCACTAATTTCAGCAGGAAGCGTTACCAAAGTCGATTCAAAACCCACTTGTTCACAGGCTTTTACCTTACTTCCGACATACGTCAAACTTGCTCCGTCATTGCCGACTAAAACAGCTGCCAAATGTGGCACTTTTCCGCCACGAGCTTTAATTTGTTTCACTTCCTCCGCAATTTCTTGTTTGATTTGCTCTGAGGTTTTTTTTCCGTCTAATATTTTCATTTTGTTTGGCTTTTGATGAGTTTTTATTTTATTGATAACTTTGACTTCAGTCAATAAACATAAATCTATCGCGTCAGTCATTCCATTAACTATAAATCAAACTCGTTGGTTTCTAAATATTTTTTAAAATCTTTTATTGTCTTAAAATTCTTAAATGCAAGTGAAGTGTTTATTTTTTCAGCTTGCGTGAGTAAATCTTGCAAAAGTTTGGTCGGAATTTCTTCGTTTCCATATAAATTTTCATCGAAATTAATACCCGCTACCACACCGTCTTCAAACATTCCTAAACACCAAAATTCCATAAACTCAACAATCGGAATTTCAGTCACTTGATAGCTCAACCATTCTTCTTTTCGACACTTTTCTGCCATTGTTTTATCTGACCAAAAAGGAAACACGGGCAAAGACTCATCGGTTTCTTCAATAAAAAATACGTTGGAAGAGCAAACCGCCTGTTCTTTATTCTTTTTTAGGTGATAAACTACCTTATTTTCAATGACTTGTGTTATAAATGTATTGTACATTGTTTTTATTTGGTTAAAAAACAGTTATTTCACGAGTTTTTCTTTATAATTTCGGTATTTTCAAAAATAGAATTTACTAATTCAGTAAAATCTGTTGATGAAAAATGTGAATGACCAATTCCAATAAGTTGGGAATGCAAACTTTTATCTGAATCGTCAGCAAAAACGGAATAAGCGTGTGAAACTAAACCTTTTACATACTTCTCCCCTGCTCCTAAACTGATGAGTTTTTCCTCTACAAAGTCATTTACTTGTTTGGGGTCTATGAAGCAAATCAATTTACCAAATCCCAAACAATATCCGTAGTAAGAGAAAGAAAACGTATTGAAAAGCACTTCGTCTTGCAAATCCCAACGTGTATCTGTGGTAACTAAACGAAATAATTTTTCAGCATTTTTCACAAAAGAGACCCCCATTGGATTGGTTTGCTCCGTTTTTGTTTTTTTGAAAAAGTTGGATATTCCCATTTTGTTTCTATTTATCTTTTTTTCAATAGATTACCTTCTCATTCCTTGCATCATTTGCATCATTTTTTTGCCGCCACCACCTTGCATCATCTTCATCATTTTGCTCATTTGGTCAAACTGTTTCAAAAGTTGGTTAACTTCCTGAATATCACGCCCACTTCCTTTGGCTATACGACGTTTTCGATTGGTGTCAATAATGGACGGATTGCTACGCTCTTTTGGAGTCATTGAATAGATAATGGCTTCAATATGTTTGAACGAGTCGTCACCGATGTCAAGGTCTTTCACCGCTTTTCCAACCCCTGGAAGCATTCCTAAAAGGTCTTTCATACTTCCCATACGTTTGATTTGTTGTATTTGTTCCAAAAAATCATCAAAACCAAACTGATTTTTAGCGATTTTCTTTTGTAGTTTTCGGGCTTGTTCCTCATCGAATTGCTCTTGGGCTCTTTCCACAAGCGAAACCACATCACCCATTCCTAAAATACGGTCAGCCATACGCTCGGGATAGAAAATGTCAATGGCGTCCATTTTCTCTCCTGTTCCGATGAATTTGATAGGTTTGTTCACTACCGATTTGATGGAAATGGCAGCTCCACCGCGCGTATCACCATCTAATTTTGTGAGGATAACTCCATCAAAATCAAGTACATCATTGAACGCTTTGGCGGTGTTTACGGCGTCTTGCCCTGTCATCGCATCTACAACGAATAAAGTTTCCTGCGGATTGATAGCTTTATGAATGTTTGAAATTTCATTCATCATTTGCTCATCAACCGCCAAACGACCTGCTGTATCGACAATAACTACGTTATAACCATTTGATTTTGCGTGCTGTACTCCTTTTTGAGCGATATCCACAGGGTTGTTGTTTCCTCGGTCAGAAAACACTTCTACCCCTACTTGCTCCCCTACGATGTGAAGCTGGTCAATCGCTGCTGGGCGGTACACGTCACAAGCCACCAACAACGGTTTTTTATTCTTTTTCTTTTTAAGGAAGTTTGCTAATTTACCTGAAAAAGTCGTTTTTCCTGAACCTTGCAGTCCTGACATTAAAATTACTGACGGATTTCCTGATAAATTCACGCCCGAAGCATCGCCTCCCATCAATTCGGTAAGTTCGTCCTTAACGATTTTTACCATCAACTGCCCTGGTTGTAAGGTTGTTAACACACTTTGTCCGAGTGCTTTTTCTTTTACTTTATTGGTAAAATCCTTGGCAATTTTGTAGTTCACGTCGGCATCAAGCAAGGCTCTACGCACTTCTTTTAGCGTTTCGGCAACGTTAATTTCAGTAATTTTTCCGTGCCCTTTGAGGTTATGTAGGGCTTTTTCTAACTTATCACTTAAATTATCAAACATTTTTTATCGTATTTTAGAATATGCAAAGGTATGAAAAAAAGTTGAATGTCAAAATGTGAGGTATGTTTAAATTTTGATAAGTAATTCAAAATAGAAAACGGAAGTTTTTGTAAACCCAACACCATAAAAGAAAAAAGATAAAAAATTTGGTAGATTTTAAATTTATTCGTAATATTGCACGCTCTTAGAAGCATTTAGAGGGTATAAGAGATGTAAATTTTAAGTTTAATTCTTTCTGATGAAAATATGCTAAACCCTTGATTTTCAAAAGAAATACAAATTATTTATCAGCAATGGCTGAACAAAAACTAACGCAAGAAGAGTTCTTGCAAAATTTTGATTGGACAAAATATCAAGAAGGTATTGAAGGAGTTCAAGAAGACAAATTGAAAAACTTTGAAGAGTTGGTAAAAAACAATTTTGTTGATACACAAGACAATGAAGTTGTTGAAGGGACGGTAGTTCGAATCACTGACCGAGAGGCTATTATTGACATCAACGCCAAATCGGAGGGAGTGATTTCATTAAACGAATTCCGTTATAACCCCAACTTGAAAGTAGGTGACAAAGTCGAAGTTTTGATTGACATCCGTGAGGATAGAACAGGGCAATTGGTACTTTCACACCGAAAAGCACGCACTATCAAAGCGTGGGATCGTGTAAATTTAGCTCACGAAAGTGGCGAAATTGTAAACGGATTTGTGAAGAGCAGAACCAAAGGTGGTATGATTGTTGATGTATTCGGAATTGAAGCATTCTTACCAGGTTCACAAATTGACGTGAAACCAATCCGTGACTACGAACAGTTTGTAAACAAAACGATGGAGTTCAAGATTGTGAAAGTAAACCACGAGTTTAAAAATGTTGTGGTTTCACATAAAGCTCTTATCGAGGCTGATATTGAGGAACAGAAAAAAGAAATCATCGGACAACTTGAAAAAGGTCAAGTGTTAGAAGGTGTTGTTAAAAACGTAACTTCTTACGGTGTGTTTGTTGATTTGGGAGGAGTTGATGGTTTGATTCACATCACTGACCTTTCTTGGTCACGCATCAACCACCCGAATGAAGTGGTTGAATTAGACCAAAAATTGAATGTGGTTATCCTTGATTTTGATGATAATAAATCGCGCATTCAGTTAGGTTTGAAACAATTAAGCAAACATCCTTGGGACGCTTTGGCTGATGATTTGAAAGTAGGCGATAAAGTTAAAGGAAAAGTAGTTGTTATTGCTGACTATGGTGCATTTATTGAAGTTGCCGAAGGAGTTGAAGGTTTGATTCACGTTTCTGAAATGTCTTGGAGTACGCACTTGCGTTCAGCACAAGATTTCGTAAACTTAGGTGATGAGGTTGAGGCTGTCGTATTGACGTTAGACCGTGATGAGCGTAAAATGTCACTGGGTATTAAACAATTAACATCTGACCCTTGGGCTAATATCGCAGCAAAATATCCTGTTGGTTCAAAACACATAGGAACAGTTCGCAACTTCACAAATTTTGGTGTGTTTGTTGAGTTGGAAGAGGGCATCGATGGATTGATTTACATTTCTGATCTTTCTTGGTCTAAAAAAATCAAACACCCATCTGAGTTTGTTAGCGTAGGCGATAAATTAGATGTGGTAGTTCTTGAATTAGATGTTGATGCTCGCAAACTTTCTTTGGGACACAAGCAAACCACCGAAAATCCGTGGGATAAGTATGAAGTAGATTTTGCGGTGGGAACAGTTCACAGCGGAACTATTTCTAAAATGGTTGACAAAGGTGCAACAGTTGAATTTAACGAGGATATTGTAGCATTTATTCCTACACGTCACTTGGAGAAAGAAGACGGTAAAAAATTAGGAAAAGGTGATACAGCCGATTTCAAAATAATTGAATTCAATAAAGAATTCAAAAGAGTTGTGGCTTCACATACCTCTATTTTCAGAGAAGAAGAAGAAAAAATCGTGAAAGAGGCTGTGAACAACGCAACGACAACTGTCGAGAAATCAACTTTGGGAGATTTAGAAGCGCTTCAAGAGTTGAAAGACAAAATGGAAAAAGGAAAGTAATTTAGTTTTTTTCATAATTTTTTGTTTTAATGAGGAAAAACCGTTGCTGGGAAGTGACGGTTTTTTTATGGTTTGAAAAAAATATTTTATTTTCTGCAAAAATATCACGAAGTTTGTATCACGAAAAATTCAAAAAATGAAAAAAGTCCTGATAATCACATATTATTGGAAACCCGCAGGTGGACCTGGCGTGCAACGCTGGCTTAAATTCGTAAAGTACTTACGTGATTTTGGTTTTGAACCTATCGTATATGTACCTGAAAATCCGATGTATCCGATGATTGATGAACAAATTGGCAAAGATGTTCCCACAGATATTCAGGTTATAAAACAACCTATATGGGAGCCTTATGGATTGGCTTCCCTTTTTTCAAAGAAGAAAACCCAAAAAATAAGTTCTGGCATTATTCCTCGTAAAAAAATGTCATTCACTGAGAAAATAATGCTTTGGGTTCGTGGCAATTTATTCATTCCTGATGCTCGAAAATTTTGGGTGAAACCTTCAGTTCGTTTTCTCTCTGATTTTATTGAAAAAAACGACATACAAACAATCATAACAACCTCTCCTCCGCATAGCATTCATTTGATTGGCTACCATTTGAAAAATAAATTTCCAAAACTCAAATGGATTACTGATTTCCGTGACCCTTGGACAAGTATCGGATATCACAAAGATTTGCGTCTGACAAAATGGGCTGATAAAAGGCATAAATTTTGGGAAAAAGAGATATTACAATCCTCTGATTTAGTAATTACTACAAGTTTTAAAACCCAAGAGGATTTTTCTCAACTAACGAGCAAACCTATTCACGTTATTACGAACGGTTATGATATTCAAAATCAAGTAAAAGCAAAAGTTTCTGATATGTTTTTAGTATCACACATTGGGTCGTTGCTTTCTGATAGAAATCCGAAGGCATTGTGGAAAGTTTTTGCTGATTTAACTCGCGAAAATTCAGAATTTGCCCAAGACTTCCGATTGTGTTTTGCTGGAAAAATTAGTAGCGACATCGAAGAAGACATCGCATCATTGGGTTTGAGTGATTATGTAATTAATAAAGGATATATTTCTCATAATGAGGCTATTGAATTACAACAAACATCTCAGATATTGCTACTCATAGAGATAAATTCAAGAGAAACAGCAGGCATCATTCCTGGGAAATTGTTTGAATATATGATTTCAGAACGCCCGATTTTAGCAATAGGACCTGAAAATTGGGACGCTGCCCACATCATTGAAAAAACTAATACAGGAAAGTTCTTTATGTATGCTGATGAAATTCAAATCAAACAAACTATAATGGAATGGTATGCTCTTTACAAAAATAAATCGTTGAAAACCAATCCAATAGGATTACTACCTTATAGCCGTAAGAAATTAACTGAAAAATTAGCGCAGTTACTGTAAAATGTCAAAAATTTCATTAAAAGAAATCAATCGTTTAGCTATTCCTGCTATTATTTCAGGAATTATAGAACCTGTGATTTCATTAACTGATACGGTCATTGCGGGACATATCCCTTTGCACACCGAAGAAATTTTGGGAGCAGTGGGCATTGTAGGGTCATTCATCACCGCAATGGTCTGGATTTTTGCTCAAACTTCGTACGCAATTGCTTCACAAGTCGCACAAGGATACGGGCAAAGCCGGCTAAATCATCTTAAAAGTTTGGTAGCGCAAGTGTTTTGGTTTGGCGCAGGAGTTTCTTTGATAGGGTCAGGAATTAGCTTTTTGTTAGGTGAAGAACTTTTTAAACTTTATGGCGCTGAAGGAACACTGCTTGACATTTGTTTGCGATATTTCAATATTCGAGTTTGGGGTTTTCCTCTAACTCTTTTAACCA
Source organism: Capnocytophaga sp. (assembly GCA_041819925.1). Lineage (GTDB taxonomy): Bacteria > Bacteroidota > Bacteroidia > Flavobacteriales > Flavobacteriaceae > Capnocytophaga. The sequence continues at coordinate 4,696 of JBGYFE010000071.1, read as the reverse complement.
TAACACTTTACGGTGTTTTTAAAGGAGTACAAAACACATCGTGGGCGATGATTATTAGCATCATAGGAGGTCTTTTGAATGTCATATTGAACCTTCTTTTTGTGTTTCAATTTCATTGGAATGTTGAAGGCTTGGCTTGGGCTACATTGATTTCACAAACTGTGATGTTCTTTTTGGCAATGTTATTTTTATATCGTAAAACAAATTTTAAAGTGCTTATTTTTAGAAATTTACACCCCTATTTTAAAAATAATCTATTGATGAGTTTCAATTTGTTAATTCGCTCACTTTCATTGCAAGTTACCTTATTTTTTGCATTTCGTGCAGCAACCAACTTGGGAGGAGAAGCCGATAATTCGTTTGTAGCAACACATACATTATTGGCTCAGATTTGGTTATTTTCCGCTTTTTTCATAGATGGATATAGCAGTGCTGGTGGTGTTCTTTCAGGAAAATTATACGGAATGCGACAGTTTGATACTTTGGTTTTCTTAGTGAAAGACTTGTTGAAAATCACGACGTTTATAGGAGTGTTCTTAATCGTATTCTATACCGCATTTTATGTTCCGATAGGGCGATTTTTTACAAAAAATGCAGATATTCAAGCCTTATTTTTTTCAGTTTTCTGGATTGTAATTTTGATGCAGCCCATTAACGCTGTCGCTTTTTTACTCGATGGTGTTTATAAAGGCATTGGATACACAAAAATATTACGAAATATTTTACTGATTGCTACTTTTTGCGTGTTTTTACCTCTTTTATATCTGTTTCAAACCTTTGGTTGGGAGCTTAAAGGCATTTGGTTTGCTTTCCTTGCTTGGATAACAACGCGCGGATTGCTATTAGCATTTCACTTCCGAATGAATTTTATTAAGAAGACATTTTAAAAAACAGATTTTTGCGTATTTTTGCAATGGTTTTAAAAAAAGGAATAAATATTTAAACAACTTGATTATGAGGATTATATCTGGAAAGAATAAAGGAAAGCAACTCATTGCTCCTGCCAAGTTGCCCGTTCGTCCGACAACGGATTTTGCCAAAGAAGCCTTATTCAATATTTTGAATAACCATTATTATTTTGATGAGATTTCTGTTTTAGATTTATTTTCAGGCACGGGAAATATCAGTTACGAATTTGCAAGTCGTGGTTGTGATAATATTGTGTCAGTGGACAATCACAAAGGGTGTGTGCAATTTATCACAAAAACAGCCCAAGAATTAGACTATTCCATAGTTTCTTTAAAATCAGATGTTTATGACTATTTAAAGAAAACAAATCAGAAGTTTGACGTAATTTTTGCTGACCCTCCTTATGATTTTACACAAGAAAAGTTCACGGAAATAATTCAATTAGTATTTGAAAATGAATTACTTACCGAAGAAGGAATGCTCATTATTGAACATTCAAAGCATACTGATTTGGAGGAAAATGAACACTTTTCATATTCCAAAAAATATGGTGGAAATATGTTCAGTTTTTTTGAAAATGAAATAGTTGAAAATGAGTAGCTAAAAAACGAAAAAAGTTGCCCTGAGAAAGGCAACTTTTTCGTTTTAACAAATTCAAACTTAATTAAGGAAAAACTCCTCTTTCTTTATATACTTGTTCAATTTTTTCTAATGCAACGATGTAAGCCGCAGTTCTGTAATCGGCATCGTATCGTTCTGCACAAGAAACAACGGAATCAAAAGCGACTTCAATTTTTTGGCGCAGTTTTACGAGCACCTCTTCAATTTCCCAAATTTCAGCACGTTTGTTTTGTAACCACTCAAAATATGAGCCAATTACACCTCCACTATTACAAAGAATATCAGGAATGATATGAATTCCTTTTTTCAAAAGTATCTCTTCGGCAGGTGCGTCTGTTGGACCATTAGCACCTTCTGCAACAAGCGTAGCTTTGATGTCATTCACATTATCGAGTGTGATTTGATTGCCCAAAGCAGCAGGAACTAATAGATAACACTCTGTTTTCCAGAAGTCTGAATTGCTAATGCTTTTCGCTTTGGTATATCCACCAACGCCTCCTTTATTTGTTTTTGCGTATGCCAATAAATCCTCTGGGTCAATACCATCAGCGTTAGTAATTGAACCTGTATGGTCTTGAACTGCAATAAGTTTTGCTCCTAATTCGTTAAGAAAATGCGCCGTCCAATATCCTACATTTCCAAAACCTTGAACGATATAAGTTTTATCTTTTAAATCAACATTATTTTTCTTAGCCCACTTTTGGATAGCTACCACTACACCGAATCCCGTAGCTCGGTCACGCCCTTGCAAACCTCCTGAAACCACAGGTTTTCCTGTAACTACGTGCAAGTTTACAGAACGATTGGCAGGTGATTTAGCAGAAGCATACGTATCTGAAATCCAAGCCATTATTTGAGCATTCGTATTTACATCTGGTGCAGGAATGTCGTAATCAGGACCAATATTATCCCCCAAAGCATAGGTGAAACGACGTGTAATTCGCTCCAATTCTCCTTTTGAATATTTTGACGGGTCGATTTGAATTCCTCCTTTTCCACCTCCATACGGAAGCCCTGCAATGGCAGATTTCCAAGTCATCCAAGTAGCCAAAGCCCTTGCTGCATCAATATCCACTGTGGGGTGGTAACGCAGGCCTCCTTTGTAAGGACCTAATGCATTGTTGTGTTGCACGCGATAACCGGTGAAAACCTCGATAGAACCATCGTCCATTTTCACAGGAAAATGTACCACGATTTCGTTTTGTGTTGTAGCTAAAATTTTACGAACGCCCGCATCTAAGTTCATTTTATCGGCAGCTTTATTGAACTCGTGCATTACGTTCTCATACATACCTGTTCTTTTCTTCTGTTCTGAATTGTTACTCATATTTGTAATAATAATAAAAATATGGGTAAAAGTATATATTATAATTGACATAAACAAAATTTTTGCCAAACATTTTTTATATATTCGCAAAAATAAACTGACATTTATCACATTATCAATAAATTATATTTTAAAAAAAAAACGAAGAAAACCGAAAATAAAATGTTTTAAAACGAAATGAATATTTATATAATGTGATTATTTGTTTCATAAAATAATCATTTTGTTTTCCCATAAGGGAGCGTATTGCAATACATCTTATATATTGTTGAAAATCAATGTTTTTGAATTTTATAATGTATTGTTCAAGGGAATAGGAAAAGAAAAAAGGAAACGGACATTGGAAAAGCTATTCCGCATTGTCCTATTCTTTTCATTAAAAGAAAAATCAATGAATAATCAAAATATTTATGGAGAAGCAAATATGCTGTCATTTTGTCATAAAAATCAAAAAAGACAACTTTTTCAAAGATAGAAAAACGATAGAGACAGGATAGAGACGTACATCATAAAAAATATATGTCAAAATGACATATATGCACTATATGATTTACCTTTTTTCTTTTCACTACAAAAAAAAACGCAGACAATAACGTTTGAAAAATAGTTGTCTGCGTTTTTTATTTCTTTATTTTGTTAGCCAATCGTATCCCTTTTCTTCTAATTCCAAAGCAAGTTCTTTTCCGCCTGATTTGACAATTTTTCCGTCCGCCAACACGTGAACATAGTCAGGGACAATATAGTCTAATAAGCGTTGGTAATGCGTGATAACAATAACGGCATTGTTTTTATTTTTGAGTTTATTAACGCCATTTGCCACAATGCGAAGAGCGTCAATATCAAGTCCTGAGTCAGTTTCATCTAAAATAGCTACTTTTGGTTCAAGCATCGCCATTTGGAAAATTTCATTACGTTTTTTCTCACCTCCTGAAAAACCTTCGTTGAGCGAACGAGATAAAAAATCTTTGTTTATTTCTAACAATTCTGCTTTTTCTCGAATTTTTTTCAATAATTCCGCAGCGGGCATTTCTTCCTCTCCGCGAGCTTTACGAGCTTCATTTACAGCAGTTTTTATAAAGTTAGTAACTGAAATTCCTGGAATTTCTACCGGATATTGGAATGACATAAAAATTCCCTTATGAGCTCTTTCCTCAGGAGCATCTTCTAAAATACTTTCACCATCGAGAATAATATCTCCTTCGGTTACTTCAAAACTTTCGTTCCCTGCCACAACTGCTGAAAGTGTTGATTTTCCAGCCCCATTGGGTCCCATTATAGCGTGTACCTCACCTGCTTTTACAATCAAATCGATACCTTTCAGAATTTCTTTTTCCTCTACTGATGCGTGTAAGTTTTTTATTTCTAACATTTTATGATGATTTTTTAGTTATTTGATTATTTTAGATGATTTATGATTGACAATTTAGAATAGAGTTTCCTCATTCAGTCCGCAAAAGTATGCTTTTTTCTTGAATTACGGTATAACAATTTGTAAATAATTCAATGACGAATATTAGCATTTGCATATCACCAATGCCATTTTTTTTATTAAAAATCCATTATCAATCAAAATTTTGTCAAAATTGGGTGTATCCACCACATTCTCCTCCAACTTATCATAGGTCGTTACGAGTTTCCCTGCAATAAGTTGGCGTTCAGTGTTCAACGTAATTCCGTCAAAAGTTACTTTGATTTTCGTATCCAACAAATACGGCACTTGCACATAACCCACTCCCGAGAAAACACCGTTGCTACAAAAATTAGTATGTCAAAGAACATAAGTTGATAAACATATAATTTTTCAATATGTTACGACATTTATTATGATTAATTTCTTTT
>JBGYFE010000070.1:0-3042 GCA_041819925.1 Capnocytophaga sp. | reverse complement strand
TTCTAACCTTTGGCTTCCGAAAAATAAGCTCCGTCGTTATCATACTTCTGGGGTCTTTGACGGGCTATTTATTACATCTAATATAATTAAAATATTGTTTTATGACACCCTATAACATTCCCAAACACCTGACCGGACTGTCGGAAGAGGAACTGAAAATCTCTCGTAGCCAATTCGGTTACAACCAGGCAGACAACATTAAAAAAAATATCTGGTACACGATGCTATTGGACATCCTGAAAGAGCCGATGTTGCTTTTGCTCATTGCCGTGGCGATTATTTATGTGATTGTGGGCAATTATTCCGAAGCAATTTTTATGTTGGGAGCGATTATAGCCGTTTCGGGTATTTCGTTCTATCAGGACAATCGTAGTAAAAAGGCATTGGAAGCCTTGGAAAAACTGAACGAACCGCTCAGTACCGTTATCCGAAATTCAAAAGTAATACGAATCCCTACCCACGAAATTGCCGTGGGCGACTTGTGCATTACCGAAGAAGGAAAGATGATCAATGCGGATGGTGAGATTGTGCACAGCAATGATTTTTCGGTCAATGAAGCATCGCTAACAGGGGAAAGCTTTTCGGTGTTCAAAAGTCAGGAAACCGAAGACCGGAAAGTATATAGCGGTTCGTTGACCGTTTCTGGACTGGCGGTTTTTAAAGTGGAAAAAATCGGTGCGGAAACCAAGCTGGGAAAAATCGGACAATCCATTCAGAACATCAAAGGAGAGCAATCTCCCTTACAAATTCAGATTACAAAATTTGTCAAATGGATGGCAATCATCGGCATTGTTGTTTTTTTATTAGTTTGGGCATACAGTTTTTGGCAATCAAGAGATATTATTGAAAGTTTATTGGTCGGACTGACTTTGGCGATGTCCATTTTGCCGGAAGAAATCCCTGTGGCTTTTACCACTTTTATGGCATTGGGAGCCTGGAAACTGATGCGAGAAGGAATTATCATCAAGCGAAGCAGTGTAGTAGAAACATTGGGGAGTACCACGGTGATCTGCGCAGACAAGACTGGCACCATTACGGAAAACTCAATGCACTTGAAAGCTTTGTTCGATTATAAATCCAACAATATTTTTGACGAAGCTGATTTTAACTCACCCGAACTTTCAGAACTCATTGCGTTTGCGATGTGGAGTAGTGAACCTGTTCCGTTTGATCCGATGGAGAAAACGCTGCATCAGGTTTATGAACAAACTCAAGCTGATGACCAACGGAAGAACTTCCAAATGATACACGAATATCCCTTGGAAGGAAAACCACCGATGATGACCCATCTTTTTGAAAATGGATTGGGAGAGCGAATAATAGCCGCCAAAGGTGCTCCCGAAGCCATACTTGCCGTATCCAATCTCTCAGAAGGCGAAAAAGAAAAAATGCGTCAGCATATCAGCGATTTTGGCAAACAGGGCTATCGGGTATTGGGTGTAGCCAAGTCAAATTTTGAAGAAAATGATTTCCCTGAAAAACAACGGGATTTCAACTTTGAATTCTTAGGATTTACCGTGTTTTACGACCCACCAAAGAAAAATATTCAGGAAGTATTCCAAAAAATATACGATGCCGGAATTAAAGTAAAGGTGATTACAGGCGATAATGCCGATACCACTAATGCTATTGCCCGGCAAGCGGGAATTATCAATGAAACTCCGGCTGTAAATGGCGCTGAAATTATCCACCACACCGAAACGGAATTGATTGAACTTTCAAAGAAAACAACTTTATTCACTCGGATGTTTCCCGAAGCAAAATTAGCGATGGTCAATGCGTTCAAAAAAGACGGCGAAGTCGTGGCGATGCTGGGCGATGGAGTAAATGATGCTCCTGCACTGAAAGCCGCTCATATTGGTGTAGCAATGGGAAGCAAAGGAACGGAAATAGCGAAAGCAGCAGCTTCATTAGTGATTACCAATGATGATTTGGACAAACTCATCACAGGAATTGCAGCAGGGAGACGAATTTATGCCAATATCAAAAAAGCCATTCAGTATATTATCTCCATTCATATTCCTATTATTCTGATCGTTTCGCTGCCTTTGTTTTTGGGGTGGATTTATCCGCATATTTTTACGCCGGTACACGTTATTTTTCTGGAATTGATTATGGGGCCAACCTGTTCCATTGTCTATGAAAATGAACCGATGGAAAAAGACACGATGCAACGAAAACCACGGAAAATGACCGAAACTTTCTTGAATTGGAAAGAATTAAGCATCAGCATTATTCAGGGATTGACCATCACAGCAGGTGTATTGTTTGCCTATCAATTTGCCGTTCAAAAAGGGAGCAGCGAAGAAACAACAAGGGCCATGGTTTTTACTACCTTGATTTTTGCCAATGTGTTTTTGAGCCTGGTCAATCGCTCATTCGTTTACAGTATGTTTGAGAGTTTCAAATACAAAAACCGTTTATTTCCAGTGATCATCGGAGCAACTTTGATATTGCTTTTCGCCATATTGTACATACCGATATTTGCCGGTTTCTTTCACGTAACCGGATTGAACATCCCAGAATTAGGAATGACATTTTTAATCGCAGCAACTTCAGTTTTGTGGTTTGAGATGTACAAATGGATAAAAAGAAGAAAGTAAATCAGTGATTTTTCAGAGAAAGGTATTGTTCTCTCTGAAAATATTTATACTTTTGCGAGTGAACACTAACTAACAAGTTTTAAAAATGAAAAGGTATGGCAGCATTTGAAAAAGAAACCGTATTCTCTTTAGAAGAGGCGATTGAATACACAGATGGCGGTGTAATTAGCAAACAGCTTACAAAAAGTAAAGCAGGAAATCTAACGCTTTTCTCGTTTGATAAAGAACAAGGTCTTTCGGAGCATAAAACTTCTTATGATGCGATTGTCCAAATTTTGGACGGTGAAGCAGAAATAACCATCAATGGAAAATCCTTTTACTTGAGCAAAGGACAGTCTATCATTATGCCCGCAAACATTCCACATTCCTTGAAAGCTATCGAACGTTTTAAAATGTTGTTGACGATGATACGACAGGAATAATTAAAATAATTAAAAAC
>JBGYFE010000069.1:0-4239 GCA_041819925.1 Capnocytophaga sp. | reverse complement strand
AAAATGAATGGTCAGATGATGCTTTTGAGGCAGAATAGGGAGAATTTAAAAGACATCGAAAACGCCCCGAATTACGAATTTGTCAAAGCCGACATCTGCGATTTCGAGGCGATGAAACAACTCATCAAAGAAAAGCAAATTGATGGCATCATTCACTTGGCGGCGGAAAGCCACGTGGATAGAAGCATCAAAGACCCATTCATTTTCGCCAAAACTAACGTGATGGGAACGCTCTCGCTATTGCAAGCGGCACGAGAAGTATGGGCTGATGACCTCTCGAATAAAATTTTCTACCACGTTTCAACCGATGAAGTGTACGGAGCACTTGAAATGGACGGAACAATGTTCACCGAACAGACCAAGTACGACCCGCATTCCCCCTACTCTGCCTCAAAAGCATCGTCTGACCATTTCGTGCGAGCTTATCACGACACTTACAAGCTCCCCGTATTAATTTCAAACTGCTCCAACAACTACGGAAGCTACCAATTCCCTGAAAAGCTAATCCCTTTATTCATTAACAATATCCGAAACAATAAGCCGCTACCTGTCTATGGCAAAGGCGAGAATGTTCGCGATTGGCTTTTTGTGGAAGACCACGCTCGTGCCATCGATGTCATCTATCATAAAGGAAAAATAGGCGAAACTTACAATATTGGCGGTTTTAATGAATGGAAAAATATCGATTTAATACGCGTTATCATTAAGGAAGTGGACAAACAACTCGGTCGCCCCGAAGGAACTTCTGAAAAACTGATAACCTACGTTACTGACCGTGCCGGACACGATTTGCGGTATGCCATCGACGCTACAAAAATCAAAAACGAACTCGGCTGGGAACCTTCTTTGCAGTTTGAAGAGGGCATACAAAAAACCGTCAAGTGGTATTTAGAAAATGAAATGTGGATGAAGAATGTTACGGCAGGAAATTATCAAAAATATTACGACGAAATGTACAAAAACAGATAAGAAAAATTTTTTATTATTTAAATTGAATTGAATTTAACTAAAAAACTTCATCAGGATAGGATATTTTGATGAAGTTTTTGCTTTTTAATAACTTATTTTTAATAAATTCAATTGATTTCAAACATTTCATTATCACTTATACCTTAAAATCAAATGGATTTATATAATTTTATATCTTGGATATATCCATTCCAAATGGATTTTATAAAGAAAAGATAAATATTAATCAAAAACAATATGAAAGTTTGGAAATTTAATAAAGTTTAGTATGTTTTCAAACTCGTAGGGGCAAAATATCTTTTGCCCTTATAGTTCATTTCGTGTAGGGGCAAAATATTTTTTGCCCTTACAATGCGATTTCAGGTAGGGGCGAAAAATTTTTCGCCCTTACAATATGATTTCAGGTATGGGCAAAATATCTTTTACCCTTACAATGCGATTTCAATCAATGGGGAAAAATATGTTTTATCCTCACAATTCATTTCGTGTAGGGGCGAAAAATTTTTCGCCCTTACAATGCGATTTCTGGTAGGGGCAAAATATTTTTTGCCCTTACAATGCGATTTCAATCAATGGGGAAAAATATTTTTTATCCTTACAATTCATTTCGTGTAGAGGCGAAAAATATTTCGCCCTTACAGTCGATTTCAGGTGGTAGGGGCGAAAAATTTTTCGCCCTTACAGTGTATTTGAGGCAGGAGAAAAAATATCTTTCGCCCTTACAATCAAGTTGAAAAATAGATTAACTTACGCCTATATGCCGTCAAAAGTTTTGATTTAGATATAAAACCGATGTATGCTCCCTCCCTGACAACAGGCAAATTCCAAGCTGCTGTATCTTGAAACTTCCGCATAATATCAGTCATCTTATCTTTGCCTAAATGAATGATTTCGGGAGGTGAATGTATCAAATCTTTGACCTTTACGGTATCGTATAAATCTCGATTGAACATAATTGTGCGTATATCATCTAACAAAATGATTCCCTCCAAGTAATTTGACGTTGTTTCTACTACCGGAAAAATATTTCTGTTAGATTTTATTACCGCTTTTTCAATCAATTCACCCAGCGTCATATCCGAATGCACTGAAATAAAGTTCTTTTCAATCACCGACTCTATATCCATCAGTGTTAATACCTTCTGGTCTTTGTCGTGCGTGATAAGATTGCCTTCTAATGCCAGCCGCTTGGTATAAAGGGAATGTTTCAAGTAATATTTTGATAGCGCAAAAGCCACCGAAGCCACAATCATCAGTGGAATGAATAGCGTATATCCGCCCGTGAGCTCGGCAATCAAAAAGATAGCCGTCAGCGGAGCGTGCAACACTCCGGCAACCAATCCCGCCATTGCCACCAACGTAAAACTTGCCAGCGGAAGCGAATGCTCAAACCAACCCAATTGATTTATAGTCCGCGCAAATAAATTTCCTAATATTCCGCCTGTAAACAATGCAGGAGCAAACACTCCTCCTACCCCACCAGCTCCCACAGTGGTTGCCATAGCCACAACTTTGAAAAGAACAATCCCCGTCAGCAGCGCAATGATTGCCCAACTATCACCGACATTCCACCCGAAAGCATTTTGAAGTGCTTCCGTAGGGTTTCCACTAATGAGGGAGTTCATCACCTCAAAACCTTCCCCGTAGAGAGGCGGAATGAAGAAAATAACCAATCCTAACATCAAGCCGCCAAAAAATAAACGCTTCAAATAGCTATCGATTTCCTCAAAATAAGATGTTATTTGCTGAAAAATCGTACAAAAATAAATGGAAACAAGCCCCGTGATGCCTCCCAAAAGCAAATAATAGGGCACATCACTCAGCGAGAACTCTCCATCTAAATTTATTGGCAACAAAATTTCATTCCCCAAGAAAAAATAGGACGTAAGTACCGCCAAAAGCGATGAAATCATTAGCGGCAAAAGCGATATTAGGGTCAAATCTAAACTAAACACCTCAATTGCGAACACAATAGCAGCAATCGGAGCTTTAAACATTGCCGCCATTGTTGCAGAACAGGCGCAGGCAATCAGCAGCGTGCGTTCCGATTGATTGATATGGAACAATCTGCTTAAATAGGAGCTAAAACTTGCCCCCGAAATCACCATAGGACCTTCCAGCCCCACAGAACCACCAAAACCTGCCGTGAAAGGAGCTGTTATGAGGCTCGCATAAATATGATATGATGGGATAATGCCTTTCAGCTTTGAAATTGCGTACAAAGTATAGCTTATTCCAGGTTCAACACGCTTTTTAACAACATATTTTAGCAAGAAATAAACTATCAGGAAGCCAATTGTAGGAAAAACAAAGTAAAAAGCACGATGATAGGACGAAACAACGCCTGTTCCTAAAAGGAATTGGATTAAAAGCGTTAGTTTTTTGATAAAAATAGCCATCACGCCTGAAACAATCCCTATAATCGCGCATAAAATTAATATAAATTGACGATTATTGAGATGTTTCGACTTCCAAAATAGAAACCTGACAAGCCACGTCCTTTTAGCTTTCATATTTGCTTACCTGCTGCCATTTTATGACTTACTTTGCGCCTTTTTGTTTTTGCGCGCTTTAATTTGCGACTTGTGATAATTAAGCAATTCTGACAGTTCATTAATTAGCGGCGTGTAGTTCTTATCCTCATATTCATTCGAGCAGAAATCAATCGCTACAAAAAGTTTATTTACTTCCTTGTCGATTTGTTGCCGCACTGTTTTCGTGTCTATTTCTGGCATATTAGCAATTTCAGAGGTACGAGTTCTGAACAAAGTTTCAAAGTCTTCATTTGCTTTTTTCAAACGCGAAAGCAAATCCGTAAGATACAAATTTGAAAGCGCCTTTTTAATGTCATTGCTTGCCTCCATTTCAGCTATCAGCTGTTTGGTTTTTTCTGTTTGTGAGGTGTAATTTTCTTTAATAATATCTTTCGTATATTTTGAAAGGCACAAATGAAGTATTTTAGCATTTTCTGTATATGGATTTATCTTCAATTGATTAAAAGACTGCACCAAATTGAAAAAAACACGCGTAATTCTATCACGAAGTTCATCAGCTTCGGTAATTGCGTTGGTAATTCCACTTGTTTTTACTTGTACTTTTATTTTTTCCAATTCAGGACGAAGTGCATTGACCCTTTCATAAGCCCTATCCAATGCCAATTCTTGCGGATTGTGTTTTGAAACAATATCCAAAATACGCTCGATAAATAAAGAATATTCACTATTCCAAAGTTGTGAAAAGCTGAAAGTTAATTTTGATGTTTTCATTTTT
>JBGYFE010000068.1:0-39540 GCA_041819925.1 Capnocytophaga sp. | reverse complement strand
TTTCGCCCCAACCGATGAAAAAATCAAACAAATAATTATATAAAAACGGATAATCATTTAGAAATACAATGAACTGGATACTTTTAATTATAGCCGGACTCTTTGAAGTCGGATTTACTTTCTGTTTGGGAAAAGCCAAAGAAAGCACTGGGAGCGAAATGTATGTGTGGTACGCAGGTTTTTTCGTATCACTTTTAGTAAGTATGACCTTACTGATGAAAGCCACACAAACATTGCCTTTGGGCACAGCTTACGCCGTTTGGACAGGCATCGGAGCGGTGGGAACGGTTTTGGTGGGAATTTTCATTTTCAAAGAACCTGCTACCTTTTGGCGGTTATTTTTCATCGCCACACTAATAGGTTCGATTGTGGGATTGAAAGCGGTTTCATCGCATTGAAAATAAGGAAGATATGGAAAAAAATAAGGAAAAACGCTGTGATGAATGCGGAAGGTTTTTTATAGAAGGGAGTTCAGCGATGAATAATTTATGCCCTGAGTGTAGCTTCTTGTTGTATGGCTATCCCAACTGCAAGCACGTATTTGCGGAAGGTAAATGCCAAAAATGTGATTGGGACGGTAGCAAAAGTGATTATGCAAATGACATAAGCAAAAAAAAAATTGTATAAAAATCCGCATAGTTCACAAACTTGATGGAAATTTGTGTGATTAGAAGTAAAAATTTAACAAAGTAAAAATATCTAAAATAATAAATCTTAAAAGATGAAAATGTATTTTTTTAAAACGATTGGAGTAGCGATAATTTCAGTGGTGATAACTTCGTGTGCCGGACGTAAAGTGTATGAGCGTCCGCAAGTGATTGACGAAAAATTGTTTCGCACAGAAAATATTTCAGCAGACAGCCTCAGTTCAGCGACCGTGTCGTGGAAAGAAATTTTCACTGATAGCCGTTTGCAGACGTACATTGACAAAGCTCTTGAAAACAATCTGGACATTCGGGTTGCCTTGCAAAATGTGGAAGTAGCACAAAGTTATTTCAAGCAAGGAAAACAAGGGTTTTTCCCAACTCTTAGCGTAAGTCCGAGCTATACACATAGCACATCTTCGCTCAACACTGCCTCAGGTAGGTTGCAACCAGAACGTACGTATACAAATCAGTGGGATATGATAGCTTCTGCTTCGTGGGAAGCCGATATCTGGGGGAAAATCAATGCTCAAAAAAAGGCGTATTATGCTTCTTTTTTGGCAACTACGGAAGCTCATCAAGCAATAAAATCGGAAGTGGTAGCGACTTTGGCAACTGCCTATTACCAATTGTTGATGTATGACAAGCAACAGCAAATTTTGCAAGAAACGATTCGTTTGCGGGAGGAAAGTTGGCGAACCACCGCTGAACTCAAACAAGCGGGAAGTACTACCGAAGTTGCCGTACAACAAACCGAAGCTCTGTTGTATAACGCACAAGCTCAGCTCATTACGGTAAAGAACAATATTTGGGCTTTGGAAAACACAATTTGTGTACTTTTGGGTGAAGAACCGCACCCGATTGAACGTGGTGTTTTGTCAGAGCAGGAATTTCCGACCCAATTTCAGCAAGGGTATGCGATGAGTTTACTCGAAAATCGCCCTGATGTTCGTCGTGCAGAATACAATCTTATCAACGCATTTGAGCTGACAAACGTAGCACGTAGCGGGTTTTATCCGTCTTTTACAATTACAGTACGTGGTGGATTTAGTAGTTCGTCTTTTGGAGATTGGTTTGACCCAAAATCGTTGTTAGCAAGCGTTGTAGGAGGTTTGACACAACCTATTTTCAATAAGAGACAAATCCGTACACAATACGAAGTGAGCAAGGCAAACCAAGAAATTGCAACGTTAAACTTCAAAAAAGTGGTACTCACAGCAGGAAAAGAAGTATCAGATGCGATGCAAAACTTCCAAACTCAAGAAGAGTTTATCTCATTAAAAACCAAAGAGATGGAAGCCTACCGAAAAGCTACCGATTACTCCAAAGAGCTGTTTAACAGTGGTTTATCTTCTTATTTAGAAGTTATCACTGCCGAAGTAAACCGTCTTAATGCTGAACTTAGTGTAGCCAATGCACAATTCACGCAAATGCAATACGGAATTGTTCTGTACAAAGCTCTCGGTGGAGGTTGGAGATAGATAGAAATCCAAGTTGGAAAAAATCGTATCACAACAGAAGATAACGTTGTAAAATTTATCAAAATGCTACAATTTAGAGACAAATAAAATAATTTAACATAACATACTATGGTACAAATATTTATCAATCGTCCGGTGTTATCGACCGTAATTTCAATATTGATTGTTATTCTCGGAATTTTGGGAATTACGGCTTTGCCTATTTCTCAATATCCTGATATTGCGCCGGTTACAGTTTCTGTATCAGCAAATTATACAGGAGCAAATGCCGAAACTGTGATGAAATCGGTAGTAATTCCGTTGGAAGAACAAATCAACGGAGTGGAAAATATGGATTATATCACTTCGACAGCTACCAACAGCGGTTCGGCATCTATCAACGTGTTTTTCAAACAAGGAACAGACCCCGATATTGCAGTGGTAAACGTGCAAAATCGCGTAGCTCGTGCTAATTCCATTTTGCCAAGCGAAGTTACGCGAGCGGGAGTTGTTACGCAGAAACAAAATTCGGGAGCATTGATGTTTATGACGTTCTATTCCGAAAACGAAGGGCTGAACGATGTTTTTATACAAAATTACTTGAATATCAATGTGATTCCTGCCATAAAACGGATAAAAGGTGTGGGTGATGCTTCGGTTTTTGGAGGAAAAGACTATTCTATGCGGATATGGCTACGTCCTGAAAAATTGGCGGCTTATGGTCTAAATCCTGCCGAAGTTACTGCTGCCATTTCTGACCAAAGTCGGGAAGCGGCGGCGGGTACGCTTGGGCAAAATTCCGGAAGTTCATACGAATATGTAATTCGTTACAAAGGAAAATTTGATGAAGTTTCAGAATATGAAAACATTGTGATAAAAGCGTTGGAGGGAGGCAATTTGCTCCGCTTGAAAGATGTGGCTGATATTGAATTGGGAGCTTTGTCCTACACAGGTTTTGCACGCAATAACGGAAAACCTGCGGTGTCAATGGGAATTTTCCAAACGCCAGGTTCAAATGCACGAGACATCATCAACAATATTAAAGCCTATCTGAAAGAAGCCGAAACCTCATTCCCCGAAGGTATCAAATATACTATCAATATGGATTCTAACGAATTTTTGGACGCTTCTATTTCCAAAGTATTGACAACTTTATTGGAAGCATTTTTGTTGGTGTTCTTGGTGGTTTATATTTTCTTGCAAGATTTTCGCTCGACACTTATCCCTGCAATTGCTGTACCCGTGTCGATAGTCGGGACGTTCTTCTTCTTAAATCTGTTCGGATATTCTATCAATATGCTGACACTCTTTGCTTTGGTACTTGCCATTGGGATTGTGGTTGATGATGCGATTATCGTTGTGGAAGCCGTTCACGCCAAAATGGAGCAAACACATCAAAAAGCGAAGTCGGCAACCATTTCGGCAATGCACGAGATTACAGGAGCGATTATTTCGGTAACGCTTGTGATGGCGGCGGTGTTCGTTCCGGTAACTTTCATTGGCGGAACAACGGGAGTTTTCTACAAACAATTCGGAATTACGCTCATTGTGGCAATCGTAATTTCAGCTGTAAATGCCTTGACACTCAGTCCGGTGTTGTGTTCGTTGTTCTTAAAACCTCACGGAGATAAGGCGTATGAAGAAAAATCTTTTATGGGTAAATTCTTCCATAAATTCAATATTGCTTTCGATGCAGCAACCAAGCGTTACGGAAGTACGTTTACTTTCTTCCTTCGACACAAATGGGTAACTTTGGTATTGTTTGTATTGGCAGGCGGAATGCTTTATTACAGCAATAGAGAGATGAAAACAGGTTTTGTTCCGTCGGAAGACAACGGAATGCTAATGATGAACGTTGAATTGATACCTGGAGCCTCGATGGAACGAACAGCAGCTGTATTGAAACAAGTGCAGGAGCGAGTAGGGAAAATAGCTGGGGTACAATCTGTTACGGGAATTACAGGGCGTAGTTTTATTTCGGGAGCAGGAAGTAATTACGGAATGGGCTTCCTTCGTTTAGAACCTTTTGCAGAAAGGCAAAAAGACCCTCGACAAAGCATACAAGCCATTGTTGGTCAGGCATTTGGGGCAGTTTCTGGTATTGCCGATGCACAAATTATTTTCTTCCAACCTCCTGCCGTTCCTGGATTTGGTATGAGTTCCGGATTTTCAATGGTTTTGTTGGATAAAACAGGAGGAGAAATTAGCCAATTGAATGAAACCTCGCAGAAATTTCTTCAAGCGTTAAATCAACGACCTGAAATTCAGTATGTACAAACGTCTTTCAATGTTAACTATCCGCAATATGAATTGTCAATGAATGTTGAAAGAGCAGCACAATCGGGAGTTTCAGTGGCAAACATTCTTTCTGTTTTGCAAAATTACATAGGAGGTTTGTATGCTACGGACTTTACCAAGTACGGAAAACAGTTCCGCGTGATGGTACAAGCCTTACCCAGCGACCGAAAAGACCTACAAAGTTTGGACGGACTTATGGTAAAAACTTCCAACGGAACTATGGCACCTATATCGCAATTCGTTACGCTGGAACGTGTATTTGGTCCTCAAAGTATTAATCGATATAATCTCTTTACATCGGTGGCTTTAACAGGAGCCAATGCCGAAGGATACAGTACGGGCGATGCCTTAAAAGCCGTGCAAGAAGTGGCGGCGGAAACCCTAAGTGCCAATTACGATATTGGCTATACGGGAATGACACGTGAGGAACAAAATGCAGGTTCTCAGACTCTTGTAATTTTTATGTTGTCATTGATTTTTACTTACTTTATACTTTCGGCTCAGTACGAAAGTTATTTGCTTCCATTGGCTGTAATTTGCTCGCTTCCATTCGGAATTATGGGGGCGTACCTTGGGCAATGGTTAATGGGATTAGAGAATAATATTTATTTCCAAATATCGTTGATTATGCTGGTTGGTTTATTGGCTAAAAATGCCATTTTGATTGTAGAATTTGCTGTTCAGCGTAGGCATCACGGTGAAAGTCTATCGAAATCGGCAATAAATGCCGCAATGGCACGACTTCGTCCTATTTTGATGACGTCTTTTGCGTTCATTATTGGGTTGTTACCACTTGTTTTTGCCAGTGGAATCGGTGCAGCCGGAAATAGGTCGGTAGCCACCGGAGCGGTAACAGGTTTGCTTATCGGAACCTTTATCGGATTGATTGTGATTCCTGTTCTTTACGTAATTTTCCAGTGGATGCAGGAGAAAGTAGTTGGAAAATCAAAAAAACAAGATGATTTTCCAGTACCAACAAAAAGTTATTAATTAAATATTTTTCAGAAAAGTAACAATCCCAAGCCAATAAATTTTTGAGTTTTGACTTGGGATTGTTATGTTCAATGATGAAGAAGCATCATTTTACCATATTGCCTTTTTTACCACATTGCAAAAAAAAAATCGTCTTTTATCAGACGATTTTTTTTCAGTAAAAAACCAAATTAAATAATCTACGTGATTATTAGCTTGTTAGGCTTCAATTCCTGGTGCCCAAGAAGAACACAACATTTCAGACGAAGCCTTTTCTGGATGGGCACATTTGCTAGTTTTGAAACGCACACAAGTGCCACAACTGATAGCGTCTTTTGCTGCCAAAGTCATATCAAAACTGTCACAAGTATACTTTATTTCTACTTTTGTTTTGTGAATTCCACAAACGTTATTCTCCTGTAAGTTTTGGCAGTTTACACAGCCACTTGTTAATCTAATTGCCATAATCTTTATTCTTTTATTGTTAATAAATAATTCTTCTATTTTTCATAGCACAAAGGTATGTAAGAAATCGATTAGAAACAATATAAATAACTGAAAATTAATTATTTATATTTAGATTGATTATGTCATAATCTTATTTTGAGAAAAAATAAATAAAAAATATCATTAATCAAACCAGCTTACTTTTGTTATGACTTACTTACACACACTTTTCTTTTTCAGAATAATAATATAGATTTATCCTATAAAATAGTATTTTTTTTTTATACATTCATTTTTGTCACATATTTTGTTATATTTTTCACAAAGCTATATTTTATTTTCGGTTATTAAAAATAATTATTAAATTTGCCTTGTTAATCAATTTAGAAAAGTAAGGAATTTTTTATTTTCAAAATTCTTGAATTAAAAAAATAATCTATATGAGAGTAGCAGTTGTAGGCGTTACTGGAATGGTTGGTAACGTGATGTTAGAAGTGTTAAATGAGCGTAAATTCCCAATAACAGAATTAATTCCTGTTGCATCAGAGAAATCTGTCGGACGAAGAATATCTTTTCAAGGAAAAGAATATACCGTTGTGGGACTACAACAAGCCGTTTCTCTGAAACCTGATGTAGCTCTATTTTCGGCAGGGGGAAGCGTTTCATTAGAATGGGCACCAAAATTTGCCCAGGTGGGAACTACGGTTGTTGATAACTCTTCGGCTTGGCGTATGGACACTACGAAAAAATTAGTTATTCCGGAAATTAATGCCGATGTACTTACCAAAGAAGATAAAATCATTGCAAATCCTAATTGTTCTACTATTCAGATGTTGGTAGCCTTAGCCCCGTTACAGAAAAAATATGGTATCAAACGTATTATAGTTTCTACCTATCAGTCCATTACTGGAACAGGAGTAAAGGCAGTAAAACAACTTGAAAATGAGTATAGAGGTGAAAAAGGAGATATGGCATACCATTACCAAATTCACCGCAATGCTATTCCACATTGTGATGTGTTTGAAGACAACGGGTATACCAAAGAAGAAATGAAGTTGGTGCGTGAAACAAAAAAAATATTGCGTGATGATAGCATTGCTGTTACAGCAACTGCCGTGCGCATCCCTGTTGTAGGAGGGCATAGCGAGTCTGTGAATGTAGAATTGCATTCTGATTTTGATTTGAATGAAGTGCGTGCCTTATTAGCAGAAGCTCCTGGGTTGGTAGTGCAAGATAACACCGCAACTAACTCTTACCCAATGCCTTTGTACTCACAGGGGAAAGATGAAGTCTTTGTAGGGCGAATTCGCAGAGATGAGTCGCAACCTAACACGTTGAATTTATGGATTGTAGCAGATAATTTGCGTAAGGGTGCTGCTACAAATACCATTCAAATAGCCGAATACTTGATTGCAAATAACTTGATATAACAATTTTTATTAGCAAAAAGAAAAGGTTAAGATAGTAACGTCTTAACCTTTTCTTTTTTATGTTAATTTCATTTTCTTAGCTTTTTCAAACATAAACGCTTTGGCAGCTTCGTATTCATTGGGAATTTTTCCTTCCAAAATAGCTTCTTTGATAGCTTCTTTCAAAACACCTATTTCACGTGAAGGTTTCAGATTAAAAATTTGCATAATTTCTTCTCCTGAAATAGGAGGTTGGAAGTTGCGAATATGGTCTTTTTCTTCCACTTCCACCACTTTTTGGCGTACTAATTGAAAATTATCGTGGTATTTTTTAAATTTTTTCGGATTTTTGGTGGTAATATCAGCTTCACATAAAGTCATCAGGCTTTCAAAATCATCGCCCGCATCAAAAACCAAACGTCGCACTGCCGAATCCGTAACAATATCCTCCGCAATAACGATAGGGCGCGAACTCATTCGAACCATTTTTTGAACAAATTTCATTTTGTCATTCAACGGCATTCGGAGACGCTTGAAAATGTTAAAAACCATTTTACTACCTAAAAATTCGTGTCCGTGAAATGTCCAACCTATCTTTCTGTCAAAGCGTTTAGTGGGCGCTTTTCCAATGTCGTGTAACAAAGCCGACCAACGCAACCATAAATCGTTTGTGTTTTGTGCAATATTATCTACCACTTCAAGCGTATGCCAGAAATTATCTTTGTGACGTTGTCCCTCTTGTTCCTGAACCCCTTGTAAATCAATTAATTCAGGAAGAATATACTGTAACAAGCCCGTTTCAAATAATAGTTTCAATCCAACAGATGGTTTGGGAGCTGCCAGAATTTTATTGAGTTCGTCAACAATGCGCTCGTTTGAAATAATTTTTAAGCGGTCTTTGTTTTTAGTGATAGCTTGCAACGATTTTTCTTCAATTTCAAAATTTAGTTGCGTGGCAAAACGAATAGCACGCATCATTCGTAAAGGGTCATCTGAATAGGTAACATCAGGGTCGAGAGGTGTGCGAATAATCTTATTTTCAAGGTCTGACAGCCCATTGAAAGGGTCAATCAAAGCTCCAAAGTTCTCTTTCGAAAGCGACAAAGCCATTGCATTGATAGTAAAATCCCGACGATTTTGGTCGTCTTGTAATGTTCCACTTTCTACATAAGGCTTTCGGGAATTAGATTCGTAACTTTCCTTACGAGCACCAACAAACTCAATATCAAGACCTTCGGATTTAATCATCGCTGTTCCGAAATTCTTAAACACGGATACTTTGGGACTTCCGGGTAATTTCTCAGCTACCTTTTCTGCCAATGAAATACCGCTTCCTATTGAAACAATGTCAATATCATTCGGAAGTTTTTTCTTCAAGAGATAATCCCTGACAAATCCACCAATGACGTAACTTTCTAACGAAATTTCGGAAGAAGTTTCACTGATTACTAAAAAAATAGGATTAGAAAGGGCTTCTTTGTGATTCATCTTTATTCAGAAAATCGTGATTTGTGGAACAAATTAATTTATATAACCATTTAATTCTAACCACTTTATCACTATCTATTGCAATTTAAAATTCATTAATTGTTTTGCGTATGGCAACAAGCCTTGTTAAAAGACCTTCAAGCAAATCAAGGTGCAACATATTCGCTCCGTCACTTTTGGCATTAGCTGGGTCAAAATGCGTTTCAATGAACAATCCGTCGGCTTTATTGACGATAGCAGCGCGAGCAATGGTTTCAATCATATCGGGTCGTCCGCCTGTTACGCCACTCATCTGATTGGGTTGTTGCAAAGAATGCGTAACATCCATAACCACAGGGGCATAGGCACGCATTGTAGGAATTCCTCTAAAATCAACAATCAAGTCTTGATAACCAAACATCGTTCCTCTATCGGTAATCATCACACTTTCATTACCACTATCAATCACTTTTTGAACGGCGTGTTTCATACTTTCAGGACTCATAAACTGTCCCTTTTTCAAATTAACGACCTTTCCCGTTTTGGCAGCAGCTACCACCAAATCAGTTTGACGCACCAAAAAAGCAGGAATTTGCAATACATCAACATATTGCGCAGCCAATTGTGCATCGCTAATTTCGTGAATATCAGTTACTGTGGGCACACCAAATTCTCTGTTCACCTTTTGAAGAATTCTCAGTGCTTTTTCATCTCCAATTCCGGTAAAAGAATCAATTCGGCTACGATTGGCTTTTTTGAAACTTCCTTTAAAAACATACGGAATATTCAATTTATTGGTAATATTCACAATTCTTTCAGCAATTTTCATTGCCATTTCCTCTCCTTCAATAGCGCAAGGTCCCGCCAAAAGGAAAAAATTATTTTCTTTATTTGATATAAGCATACGGATTATTATTTTTTAGTATGTTGTTATTCAGGTTTTTATAAATATTATTTCAAGTTTTGCTTAATTCTTCTTGAATAATAAAAAATTAATAACAATAATAAGGCTATTGTAGCAATTCCTGCCGAAATCAATGCAACACCGCTGTTTCCTTCAAACGGATTTGAAAAATCAATCAAATAAACATTAAAAACGATGCTCACAACCGACAAAATAGCCAATACAATGATGAATATTTTCATAAAATTAAAATTCAATAGTTTTTGTAGGAGTATTAAATATTTCTCTGACATTAGGCAAAAACATTTGAACAGCTATGGCAAGCAATATGATTCCGAATACTTTTCGTAGAACCGTAATTCCCTGTTTTCCTAACATTTTCTCTATTTGATTGGAATATTTTAGCACAACATACACAACGAGCAAATTAATCAAAATTGCTACAATCACGTTCTCAATATGATACTTATCCGCAGCGGCGATTATCACTGCCAAAGAAGCCGCTCCTGCCACCAGCGGGAAAGCAAGAGGTACGATGGAAGCGCTCTTGGGTTCTTCATCTTTGTATAATTCTATCCCCAAAATCATTTCTATGGCAAAAAAGAATAGGATAAAAGCTCCTGCCACCGTAAATGATGGCACTGTAACTCCTACGAGAGATAGTATTTTTTCTCCAAAAAAAAGAAACAAAAAGAACAATATTCCAGCAACAATAACCGTTTTTTCGGACTGGATATGTCCTGCTTTTTCTCGTAACTTTGTAATAATAGGAATGCTTCCTACAATATCTATGGCTAAAAATAATGCCCCTGTAACCTCTATTATGGCTTGTATATCAAAATTCATTTCTATAAAATTTTTGCAAAAGTAGTAAAAAAGTCGGAAGTAGAAAGTTTAATTTAAAAAACTCTACAAAATGTTTTTTGTAAAATTCTTCGCTATGTTCTGATTATCAATTATTCCGTAAAAAACTTCACCACAGAACGAATGCTGCGTTCACAAACAGGACAAAAACCTTTTGGCTGATTTGACTTCATTCGGCAATCTTGCACCGGACTGTAAATTCCTTTGGATACATAACCCCCTCCTTCAAAAACGCCTACTACTTTTTCATATTTTGGCGTTCGAGGCGTTGGAATAGGAGTTGTTTTTTTTACCAAATCTTTCCATTTACTATCAAAATCAACCAATGAAGTGATATTTTGTTCCCAAGGCTCTATGTTTGGATTGTAAAAACTATCAAATGCCGTTGATGAGTCATAATATTCATCGGCAAGAGCTACAAAACCGTGTCCAAATTCGTGAACAAATACTTTTTCAGACAATTCGTGGTCAGAAGTTGCTAAATTCAAATGATTGTAAAAGCCTCCTCCGCCATACGTTTTTGTATTCACTAAAATATAAATTTGGTCATAAGGCACAAGTGAAGCCGCATCGGCAATAGATGTTAAATCATTGGTTGTCAGATAGCGTTCCATATCAAAAGTATAGAAAGACGCATTAAAAGCCGTATGTTTGTAAATGTTTTTTCCCGGAATGTCCGTACCCGATTCTTTCGACGGAACACCAATGGCGTACACATTAAAATCTTCTTTCAGAGAGTCAAAAGGCGGAATTGTGAACATATAATCAGTCATTCGTTGGGCATCAGAGTAAAATTTTTCTATCTCATTTTCTGTATAACCTTCTGCCAAAATGACAAGGTCAACTTTTTTTGAAGAATCACCGTTGAAAAGCAATTTTTTTACAGGAAATTGCACTACGGATTCGTTTTTTATGAAATAATCATCTGGATTTATATTTTTTTCAAATATTTTATCAAAATTTCCATCTCTATTCCGCTTTTCTATGGTTAATTTTAGTGTTTTGAGAGGAAAAGGCATCTGCATAGCGTGCAGAAACATCTTTTTTTCCGTTTTTGCTGCATCAATATGTTGCCATTCATTGAATAATGACAAAAATCCTTTTGAAAAAACTACTTTTTTAGCCTCTTCATCGACTAATTGCAAACGTAATTCTCCATAATTCGGAAAAATTAAATTGGTTTTTGAGCCTCCCCAATACGATTCTTTTTTTAACTGTTTTACAATAACCTCCGCGGAATGAGCATCGCCTAAAATGTAAAAATCAATCCGAAGACTTTTTTCAAAATCAAAAGGTTGCGCGTTTTGTGCATTCAATTGAAAACAACCCAAAAGGAAGAAAATATAAAAAAAACGTTGCATATTATAAAAACTTTAATAAATTTGTAATCAAAAATCGGCTATTCTCCTAAAAAACAAAAAATTACAATGCAAATCATTGCTAAAAACGGAGAAAACAATCGTTTTAGTTGAGCCAAATATAGTAAAAAATATTAAAAAGACAATAAAATGGCAACGAAACACATAGCAGTAATCCGTTTGTCAGCGATGGGCGATGTGGCAATCAGCGTGCCCGTACTTACGGCTTTTCGTGAGCAATATCCTGACGTAAAACTGACGATTTTAACACGTCCGTTGTTTGCACCTATGTTTACGCATATTTCTGATTGTGAGATTTTTACACCTGACTTAAAAGGAAAACACAAAGGATTTCTGGGGCTTTTCCGATTGTACAAAGAATTGAAAAAGCGAAATATTAACAAAGTTGCAGACATACACAATGTTTTAAGAACCAATGTTTTAAAGATTTTTTTTAGGCTTTCAGGCATTCCTTTTAAACAAATTGACAAAGGTAGGAAAGAAAAAAAAGCATTAACACGCGAGAAAAATAAGATTTTCAAGCCTTTAAAGCCATCATACGAGCGATATGCCGATGTTTTTGCAGAATTAGGATTTCCAATTTCTCTCGAAAAAGCATATTTTGCTCCCAAACCACAACTTTCTGATAAAGTAAAAAACATACTTTCAGAAGAAAAAAACATTGGAATTGCACCTTTTGCCTCTCATATTGGAAAAATGTATCCGTTTTATGACCTTGAAGAGGTAATCACAAAACTATCAGCAAGTTATCCAAAAAGCAAGATTTTTTTATTTGGTGGTGGAAGTCACGAAAAACAGCTCATTGACGGGGTTTCGCATCTGCCAAATGTGGAAAATATGGTCGGACGATTTTCTTTTGAAAAAGAACTGCAACTCATCTCACAACTTGACCTAATGGTTGCAATGGACAGCGGTAATGCACATCTTTCAGCAATGTATGGCGTTCCTACTCTTACCCTTTGGGGTGTAACGCATCCTTATGCAGGATTTTATCCGTATAAACAACCTGAAAGTAACGCACTTTTGGCAGACAGAACGAAATTTTCGCTCATTCCAACCTCTGTTTACGGTAATATACACCGAAAAGGGTATGAACGAGCTATAAAAACGATAACAAAAGAAGATATTTTAAAAAAAATAGAAGAAATAATCAACAAATAAAGATAAAAATATGAAAATAGCCATTATTAACGGCCCTAATCTGAATCTTTTAAGAAAAAGAGAGCCTGAAATTTACGGAAATCAAACTTTTGAACAGTTTTTTAATGATTTACAAAAAAAATATCCACAAGTGGAATTGACCTATTTTCAAAATAATATTGAAGGAGAAATTATCAACAAAATTCACGAAATTGGGTTTGATTTTGACGGAATTATCCTCAATGCAGGAGCTTATACACACACTTCCATTGCCATTGCCGATGCCATAAAATCGGTCAAAACTCCTGTTATTGAAGTACATATATCAAATACATTCGCAAGAGAAACTTTCCGCCATCATTCGTATATTTCGCCTGTTGCCAAAGGTGTGGTTTTGGGCTTCGGAATGAAAAGTTATGAATTGGCTTTGATGAGTTTTCTGTAAAAGTTTTTATTCATCAGAAAAATTTCTAACTTTTCTTTTTTCCTTTTGATATGCTTGACAAGCCTTTTGGATAGCGGTTTCAATGTTTGTGTAAGTAAAGTCGATATGTCGAGTTATTTTACTTCCATCAAAAGAAGAGACAAGCCCCAAAGAATCAGCACTTTGCAAGTTTAGAGTTCTTTTTTTCAGATGCAAAAAACTCAAAAAACCGTCCAATCGGGCAAAGAGTCGAAGTGTTTTATGGCTGAGGTGCATTTTAGGTGGTTTAACACCCAAGTTTGTTGCGATATTTTCCAAAATATATTTGTACGTTTGATTTGCTCCATTCAGCACAAAACGCTCATTTTCAACTGATGAAAATTGAAGAGCTATCATTGCACGGGCAACATCTTCCACATTGACAAAACCTGTTCCGCCTGAGGGATAAAAAGAAAGTCCGTTTGCAACTTTTTTAAATAGAAGTCCTGACCCTGAATCCCAAAAATAAGCACCCAAAACTACCGACGGATTCACTACAACCACTTTCAATCCTTCTTGTGAACCTCGCCAAACTTCCATTTCAGCGCCGTGTTTGCTGATGGCGTAGTCACTGTTACTATCTTCTGAATTCCAATCACTTGATTCATCTCTCATTTTTTCTGTAACCGATGAAAGTGTTGAAACTGAACTCACGTGGCAGAGCTTTTTAACCTGAAAATCGATACATAAATTCACAATATTAGCAGTTCCTTCCACATTGATTTTGATAAGTTTGTCGAAATCATTAGGGGAAAAGGAGATAAAACCTGCTGCGTGAAAAACATAAACAACACCCCGAAAAGCTGTTTCCAACTCCGGAATGTTGTTTATGTCTGCCTGCACCCATTCAATACGCGAAAAGCGTTGCTCTCCGTCATCGGATAGGTTTTGAAATACTTTTTTTACTTTTTCTAACGAATTTTCAGAACGATAAATCGCTCTTACCTTATTTTCCTTATTTTTAGTTAAATAAAAAAGCAAGTAAGTGCCTATCAATCCTGTTCCGCCAGTAACTAAAATCATTATGCGTCTTCTAATGGAATGCGTTCGTCAATCAATTTAAGTGCCAACGGATTGTCTTTTCCTTCCATAAGTTCAAACATATCCAAAATGCTGTGAACCAAACGCTCTTCTTCAAGTTGCTCTTCCACAAACCATTGCAGGAAGTTTTCGCTTGCATAATCGCCTTCTTGACGTGCTTTTTTGAAAATCGTGAAGATGGATTTGGTTACTTCAATTTCGTGTTCCAACGTTTTTTCATAAACTTCTTTAAGCGATTTAAAATCTTGTTGCACTTTGCCTACTTCTGGTGCAAAAGCTCTTGCTCCATTTTCGTTCAAAAAGCGGAAGATTTTCATCATATGGTCTCTTTCCTCCACAGCGTGGCAGTAGAAAAATTCAGCACTTCGCGGAAATCCATTCACTTCACACCAAGATGCCATTGCCAAATAAATGGAACTTGCTTCGGCTTCTTTGCTTACTTGCTGATTCAATAAATCAATAATTTCAGGATGCAAACTGGTTTGCAATCGAGTATATTTTTGTTTTGCCATAGTAAATGTTTTTAAATTAGTTACTTACTGAGATGCAAAGATATATTTTTTTTGCAATTAACCAAATGTTAAGATGTTAAATTTTTTAAATATATTTCTTTTTCCAAAGGTTTCGAGCTTTTTCTAAATCACTTTCTGTGTCTATGCCTATGGTAGAGACATCTGTAACTGCTAAACGTATTCTGAAACCATTTTCTAAATAACGAAGCTGTTCTAATTTTTCGGTCTTTTCCAACATTGATTCGCCTAACTGTGTGAATTGCATCAAAGCGTGTTTGCGATAGGCATAAATTCCGATGTGCTTGAAATAAATTCCTTCTGATTTTTCATCTCTTGGAAAAGGAATGAAAGCTCTTGAAAAATAAAGCGCATCGCCATTTTTGTTTACCACCACTTTTACATTGTTTGGGTTGGCAATGTCTTCTCCATCGTGAAGTTGTTCCATCAAAGAAGCTACGTCTACCTGTTTTTCAGCATCTTTCTTAAAAATATTCAATAAAATTTCTAAATTCTTTTTCTCAGTAAAAGGTTCGTCTCCTTGAATGTTTACAATCACATCAACTTCCAAATTCTCGCACGCCTCAGCAAGACGGTCGCTTCCGCTGAGGTGTTCCTTTTTACTGCGAATAACTTTTCCACCTACTTGTAAAATAGCTTTTTCAATGTTATCATCATCAGTAACGACAAAAACCTCTTCAAAAAGATTCGTATTTACCACTGCTTCAAATGTACGAACAATCACAGGCTTTCCTTCCAAATCTTTCATTAATTTACCGGGGAAACGCGATGCCGCATAACGAGCCGGAATCATAGCTATTATTTTCATAATATATTTTTTTGAAACAAAGGTATATTTTTTTGAGATAATAGAGCACAAAAAAACAGAAAAGTTACTAAAAAGTTCCGTAAAAAAATTTTTTTTGAAATATTTTGAAGATTGTTTTTTGTAAATTTTGAAAAAAAAGCTAACTTTGCAACATACGAAATAAGTGGAGTTATGTTAGATGCTTATACATTATCCGTGGGGATTCTCCTTCCGATAGAGTCTTATGAAGGAGCTATTCCGAAAATGGAGAATCAAATCCGTTTGATTCAGCAAGCTGAGGCCTATGGTTTTGATACCGTTTGGGTGCGTGACATTCCTCTGAATGACCCTGATTTCAACGAAGTCGGGCAGATTTTTGACCCTTGGATATATCTGTCACACATTGCAACACTCACTAAAACCATTAAAATTGGCATTGCGAGTGTGATTCTTCCGTTGCGTCATCCGCTTCACGTTGCTAAGGCTTCGGCGAGTTTAGACGTGCTTTTTCCGAATCGTTTTCATATGGGTGTGGCTTCGGGCGATAGACCTGTGGAGTATCCTGCTTTCAACGAACCTTTTGAACTCAGAAGTTCCCGAGTTTCAGAACACATACAAATGTTAAAAGATTTCTGGTCAAAAGATTTTCCAAGCTACAATAATGATTACGGAACGTTGATGACCAATGCTGGTGACGTTCTGCCAAAACCATTAAAAAAGAAAATTCCAATGTACATAACCGGACACGTGGGAGGAATGAATTTGGAATGGATTGCTAAAAATTCTGATGGTTGGATTTACTATCCACGCGATTTTGCGTTCACAGGAAAAATCATAACAAATTGGCGAGAAGCTCTGAACAAGGAAGGGCAACCTCGAAAACCGTATATCCAACCCGTTTACATTGACCTTATGGAAGACCCTAATTTCGTCCCTCTAAAAATGGATTTAGGATTCAAATTAGGAAGAAGCTATCTGATTGATATGTTTTTAACCTTAGAAAAAATAGGTGTAAATCACGCCATATTGGTGCTAAAATACAGTTCGCGCCCTATTGGTGAGGTTTTGGACGAAATCGGAAAAGAGGTACTTCCTTTAATAAAAAAACATTAAACAATTTGGTTTCTATCCTTAAAATTACTCTTCAAACTAAAATATAAAATATGACTATCACTCAATTTCAATATGTTTTGGCTGTTGCTAAATACAAAAACTTCACAACAGCCGCAGAAAACAGTTTTGTTACACAGCCTACTTTGAGTATGCAAATTCAAAAATTGGAAGAAGAATTAGGGGTCGTTATTTTTGACAGAACTAAAAAACCGCTGCAAATTACTGAAATTGGTGAACAAATTATTAAACAGGCGCAAGTTATTGTCAATGAGTCAGAAAGAATGAATGACATCGTAGCACAGGAAAAAGGTGTTATCGGTGGAGAGTTCCGTATGGGAATAATACCAACCGTTTCCCCTACCCTTTTACCAATGTTTTTGGCAAATTTTATCCATAAATATCCGAAAGTGTGTTTAAAAATTGAAGAACAAAGCACCGAAAATATTCTGCGAAAAATTGAAAATGGTTCGTATGATGCTGCCATTGTCGCCACTCCCCTACACCTCCCCAACATTGTCGAAAAACCTCTCTATTACGAACCTTTCGTGGCATATATACCTGATAATCACAGACTTCAAAATTCAAAAACCATTTATTCAGAAGATTTGGACGTAAATGACATTTTAATGCTTGAAGACGGACATTGTTTCAAGGAAAGTGTTCTGAACATCTGTAATCAAGACGTTATTGAAGCAAAAAAATATTTTCAACTTAAAAGTGGAAGTTTTGAAACTCTTATCAGATTGGCAAACGAAGGGCTTGGAATGACCTTACTCCCCTACCTTCATTCATTAGAACTCAAAGATAATGAAAAAAGGTACATTCACTCATTCGCTGAACCTCACCCCGCCCGCGAAATCAGTTTAATTCATCATAAAAACGAATTAAAAATGCAAATAATCAAAGCGTTACACGACGTTATTTCAGGAGTTATCCGTGGGGCAATTGCCTTTCATAACGTAAAAATCATCAGCCCGACAAGAAAAAAATAACTCCTTTTCTTGAAACTTTTAATCTTTAAAAAGTTCAGACGGACTTATGGAAATATGGTGTGCAAAATAAAATATTTCATCAGAAAATATCCAACTGAATTTGGTTTCTGACTAAATCATCAAAGGTTTCTGCTTTTCGGATCAGATGCGCTTTACCCTCATACCAAAGCACTTCGGCAGGACGCAAACGTGAATTGTAGTTGCTTGCCATTGTGTAGCAATAAGCTCCTGCATTTCGGAAACACAGAATGTCTCCTTCTGAAATTTCAGCTATTTGTTGGTTTGAAGCAAACGTATCAGTTTCACAGATGTAGCCCACCACCGAGTAAAAACGTTTTTTCCCATCAGGATTTGAAATGTTTTCAATGTAATGTGTTGCTCCATAAAGCATCGGACGTATTAAATGATTGAAACCGCTGTCCACACCAGCGAAAACTGTTGAAGTGGTTTGTTTTACAACATTCACTTTTACTAAAAAGAAACCTGCTTCACTTACTAAAAATTTCCCGGGCTCAAAAGCCAAAGTTAAGTTTCTGCCATAATCTTTGCAAAACTCCAAAAACCGAACCGAAAGCCGCTCGCCCAATTCCTCAATATTGGTCTGAATATCGTTTTCTTTATAAGGAACTTTAAATCCGCTTCCGAAATCTAAAAATTGTAATTCTTTAAAATGTTTAGCCGTATCAAACAGTATTTCAGCTGCATACAAAAATACATCAATATCTAAAATATCACTTCCTGTGTGCATATGAATGCCATTTATGTGCATTTTTGTATTTTCAACAATGCGCAAAATATGCGGAATTTGATGAACACTGATACCAAATTTGCTGTCAATATGCCCCACCGAAATATTGGAATTTCCGCCCGCCATTACGTGTGGATTGATACGAATACACACGGGAACATTAGGATATTTACTACCAAAATGCTCTAAAAATGAGAGATTATCAATGTTAATTTGAACTCCCAAAGCGGTGGCCTCTTCAATTTCTTCAAAAGAAACTCCGTTAGGCGTAAAAATAATCTGTTCGGGAGCAAAACCTGCCAAAAGCCCAAGTTTAACCTCTTGAATTGACACCGTGTCTAATCCACTTCCTAAACTCTGTAACAACTTCAAAACTGAAATGTTTGACAAAGCCTTAGCAGCATAATTAATTCGTAAATCGGGGACGCTTTTAAATGCCGAAGTCAATCGGTGATATTGCGAACTGATTTTATGTCCGTCGTAAACATAAATAGGTGCACCAAATTCATTAACTATCGAAAGTAAATTTTTCCCTTCCATAAATGCCTGTTTTATAATCGAAGTATTTCAGAGGCAAATGTAAGCTATCTTTTTGAAAAACAAATATGATTTTTTAAAATAAATAATTTTTAAACAAAATGTTTGTTTTATAACAATTCTTTATTTTGTAAAATACGTCAGAAACCTTACTTTTGTCCCGATTATCAATTGTATAAAAAATGCGAATACATTTCATCATCAACAATGACAATTCTTTGCAAGATTTAGTGTTGGAACTTTCAAAAACAGATATAGTTACTTCAAAAATTGAGGATATAACCTCTGATATTGCCTTTGTAATTGTTGGAAAAAACACAGCAGAAAATGATGCTCAATGGCTCAAAGCAAAGAATTTAGGGCTGAAAATGGGTTCTTATGCTGAATTTATTTACGAATATTTCAAAAATAAAACCCGCGTAGTTATCACATCAAACAAAAATAAAGCAAGCACGGTGGCAATGGTGTTACATACGATGGATTTTTGTGGTGTTCCCGTGAGTTTTTGGCTTGAAAATCCAATAAACGGAAAGCGATTTCAAAATTTGAAAAATGCTGAGTTTGTGGTCATTGAAAGCGATGAAACAATTTTAGATTTTGATGCACGTCCGAAGTTTCATAACTATCACCCAACAGTGGCTTTGCTCAATGAAATTTCGGAAAAAGAAAATGCTGAAAAATATGCTATTTTCATTGATAGCATCACCAAAGGAGGTATTTTAATTTACAACAAAGAAAATGATTTATTGCGAGAAATTGTAGAAAATTCTGAAAATTCAGTGCGTAAAATAGAATATGAAACTCCTGATTACCAGATAAATGAAAATAAATTACTTCTTTCCACTGATGAAGGCGAACTTCCGTTAGAAAACATTACCCAAGAGGAAATTATCAACGTTGAAGGAGCAAAGTGGGTATGTCAGAATATGGGAGTAGATGCAGCCGATTTTTATGAAGCAATGGTTTCTTTCGGATATTAATTGACTTGTAATTTACAAAAAAAAGGCTTGGCATAACAATTGCAATGTATATGTGCATTTGCTTGAAAAAGAATATAACACATTGAAATAGAGAATATAAGAAACAAAAGATAATTTTTCATTGGTCTGAAATCATTTCAATTTCAAGACAAAATGACATATACAAACAATATGAAAATGAAAATAGGAAATTTTGACAGTTTTTCTTCGGAAACGTTAGATGAAGATGCTGAGTTCATTCCGCTGATGACTCCCGAAGATGAAGAAGAAATACAAAATGAATCGTTGCCTCAAACCTTACCGATTTTGCCTTTGCGAAACACCGTTTTGTTCCCTGGTGTGGTCATTCCCATTACGGCAGGGCGCGATTCTTCCGTGCGTTTGATAAATGATGCCTATGAAGGTTCAAAAACAATAGGAGTTGTTGCCCAAATCGACGAAAAAGTAGAAAATCCAAAAGGGGAAGACGTTTATCATATAGGAACAGTAGCACGCATTTTACGAGTTTTGAAAATGCCTGACGGAAATGTTACTATCATTATTCAAGGGAAGAAACGCTTTCAAATCGATACAATTTTGGAAGAAAAACCTTACATAACAGCCTCTGTTAGAGAAGTTTCCGAAAATCGACCAGAGCGTAATGACAAAGAGTTTGGAGCAATTATTGATTCTGTGAAAGATTTGTCTATTCAAATTATTCGCGAAAATCCAAATATTCCAACAGAAGCTACTTTTGCGATTAAAAACATTGAAAGCAATTCGTTTTTAATCAATTTCGTATCGTCAAATATGAATGCTTCTGTGAAGGAAAAGCAAGAAATTTTAGAGATAAACAATCTGAAAGACAGAGCTTTAACAACACTAAAATATTTAAATGTAGAATTACAACGCCTTACTCTTCGCAATGACATTCAATCACGTGTTCGCTTTGATTTGGATAAACAACAACGTGATTATTTTCTGCAACAACAAATGCGTACCATTCAAGAAGAATTGGGCGGAGTTTCTTATGAAGCTGAAATAGAAGAACTTAAAGTAAAATCACAAACCAAAAAATGGGATACAAAAGTAGCAGAACACTTTGAAAAAGAACTCAGTAAGTTGCAGCGAACCAATCCACAAAGTCCTGATTATAGCATTCAACGTAACTACTTGGAAACCTTATTAGAACTTCCGTGGAATGAATTTTCAAAAGACAATTTCGACCTAAAACGCGCTCAACGCATTCTTGACCAAGACCATTACGGATTAGAAGAAGTCAAACGCCGTATTATCGAATATTTAGCGGTGCTCAAACTCCGTAATGATATGAAATCGCCTATTTTGTGTTTTTATGGTCCACCAGGTGTTGGAAAAACATCGTTGGGGAGGTCTATTGCTAAGGCTTTAAATCGAGAATATGTGCGTATGTCTCTCGGTGGATTGCGTGATGAGGCGGAAATTCGCGGACATCGAAAAACATACATTGGTGCAATGCCTGGACGCATTTTGCAATTATTAAAAAAAGCAAAAACTTCCAATCCTGTTTTTGTTCTTGATGAGATTGACAAATTAAGCAACAGCCATAATGGAGACCCTTCGTCGGCAATGTTAGAAGTCCTTGACCCTGAACAAAATAAAGAATTTTATGACAACTTTCTTGAAATGGGATATGACCTATCAAAAGTGATGTTTATTGCTACGGCAAACGATTTGGCAACCATTCAACCAGCCCTTCGTGACCGTATGGAAATCATCAATGTTACAGGATATACCATTGAAGAAAAAATAGAAATTGCCAAACGACATCTTCTTCCAAAGCAACTTGAAGAACACGGAATGCAATCTACTGACATTCAAATTGGTAAAAAAGAATTAGAACGTATTGTTGAAGGCTACACTCGTGAATCAGGCGTGCGTGGATTGGAAAAGCAAATAGCAAAAGTGGTCAGAAACAGAGCCAAATCCATCGCTATGGAGGAAGAATACGTTACGAAAATTTCACTTGATGACCTTACAAAAATTTTGGGTCCTGCTCGAATGGAACGCGACAAATATGAGGATAATGACATTGCTGGCGTGGTTACAGGATTAGCGTGGACAAGTGTTGGAGGTGACATTCTTTTCATTGAATCGGCATTATCAAAAGGAAAGGGCTCACTCAACATTACAGGGAATTTAGGACAAGTGATGAAAGAATCTGCCACCATTGCATTGGAATATATCAAAGCAAATTCTGATTTGTATAATATTGATAATGAAATATTTGAAAAATATAATATTCACATTCACGTACCCGAAGGAGCAACTCCGAAAGATGGACCAAGTGCAGGAATCACAATGCTCACCTCATTAATGTCTCTTTTCACACAAAAGCGTGTCAAAAAACATCTGGCAATGACTGGGGAAATTACTCTCCGAGGAAAAGTACTTCCCGTAGGAGGCATCAAAGAAAAAGTTTTGGCAGCGAAACGCGCTGGTATTAAAGAAGTTATCCTTTGTAAAGAAAATGAAAAAGATATTTTAGAAATCAAAGAAGAATATCTCAAAGGATTGATTTTTCACTATGTTACTGATATGAGTGAAGTGGTAAAAATTGCTCTGACAGACAAAGATGTCAAGAATAAAAAGAAAATTTTATAATTGAAAGGCTATCCAAAAAAGGATAGCTTTTTTATTTATTTTTAATATTTAACAAAGTTTTGTTACATTTACTCGCTTTGCAAAAAACGAATTATATCAAAAACTATGAAAAATAGAAAACTTTCCGCAGAAGAAAATCACAGATTAAGGAAAGAACTGCAAAAAAATCAGATAGAGAAAAGTCGTCATTATCAGATTATTAAAACCTCAAAAAGGTGGTTTGAGGATTACTACCTTGATGGAATCATTGGGTTGGTTCCCATCGTTGGTGATGTTGTTTCCCAATTTTTCAGCTATTCGTTTTTATATGTGTCTATCGTTAAATTGAAATCATACCGGTTGACGATGGCAATTCTTTTTAATATACTGATAGACATATTGATAGGCTTGATACCTTATCTGGGGATTGTACTTGATTTTATACATCATTCGTACAAATATAATTTTGACTTGATTGTTGGTTTTGTTAATAATGATGAAAAAATCATTCAACAAGTGAACAAACGTGCTTCGTGGGTAACTATTGCTGTAATAATTCTTTTTGGATTAATTGCAGCATCTGTTTGGTTTATAACAGCCTTTATTTCAGAGATATACCGTTGGATATTTTGAGTTTTAATAAAATTTTTCATTTTTATCTCTCTTTCGTCTGAAAAATTTTATGTAACTATGTTTATATAGAAGAATCTTTTTCCGTTGGGTATATTATTTTTTTTTATACCTTTGCTTCCCGTAGTAAAAAACAAAAATAATGAAGCTAAAAGCAGGTGTTTTAGGAGCAGGACATTTAGGAAAAATCCATTTGCGTTTGTTGAATCAATCGGAAAAATATGAATTGATGGGGTTTTATGACCCAAATCAAGAAATGGCTCAAAAAGTAAGTAAAGATTTTGGTTATCACATATTTAACTCAATTGAAAAATTGGTAGACGTATGCGATGTGGTCGATGTGGTAACTCCAACCTTAAACCATTTTGAGTGTGCTGAAAAAATCATAACAAATGGAAAGCACCTATTCATTGAAAAGCCCATAGCCAATACTATTGAGGAAGCTGAGCAAATCATTACTTTGGCAAGGGAATACAACGTAAAAGGGCAAGTAGGGCACGTTGAGCGTTTCAACCCTGCATTCTTGGCTGTTAAAGAAACAATTACCAATCCGATGTTTATCGAGTCACATCGCTTGGCTGAATTTAATCCACGCGGAACAGATGTTCCTGTTGTTTTGGATTTGATGATTCACGACATAGATGTAATTTTAAGCGTTGTGAGGTCAAAAGTGAAAAATATTTCAGCAAGTGGAGCGCTGGTAATCAGTCAATCACCTGACATAGCTAACGCTCGAATTGAATTTGAAAATGGTTGTGTGGCAAACCTCACAGCAAGTCGCATTTCATTGAAAAATATGCGAAAATCTCGTTTTTTTCAAAAAGATGCTTATATCTCAGTTGATTTTCTTGAAAAGAAAGTGGAAGTTGTCAGAATGAAAGATGCTCCCAAAGTTCCTGGTGATTTTGATATGATTTTGCAGAACGCAGAAGGAGAAAAAAAGCAAATTTATTTTGAAAATCCTGAAATTAGCCTTAATAACGCTATTTTAGATGAATTAGAGTTTTTTGCTGATTCCATCAACAACGATACCACTCCTGCGGTTACACTTGAACAAGGTACAGAAGCTCTACGCATCGCAAAACAAATCATTGAGAAACTCTGAATCTAATGTAATGAACTGAAAAATAATTCGTTTGTTTCAAACTACCTCTGCTACCACAAAGGTACTTCCTCCAACGAAAATAAAGTCAGAAGGCAAAGCTTGTTTTTTGGCGGCTGTTAGCGCGTTATCAACCGAACTATAGGCCTGCCCAATCAACCCTTTTTTAGTAGCAACTTCCTTTAAAATATCAACGTCTAAACCACGCGGAATATTTGGTTTACAGAAATAATAACGTGCATTTTTAGGGAATAATTCCAAAACACGTTCCACGTCCTTTTCTCTGACAAATCCTAAAACAATATGCAGATTATCAAATTTTTGTTGTGTAATTTGTTTAATAACGTAGGAAATTCCTGCTTCATTGTGTCCGGTGTCACAAATCACTTTTGGATTTTCCGATAAGGCTTGCCAACGTCCTTTCAGAGAAGTGTTTTTGACCACATTTTCCAATCCAAGTTTAATGTCTTCATCAGAAATATCCCAGAAATCATTCCGTAAGAAATCCAGCACAGCAAGAACTCCTTTAATGTTTTTCTCTTGATAAATTCCTTGTAAATCAGTTTTCAAATCTGTTTCAATGGAGGAAGCAAAAACAATAGGAGCATTTTCCGTTTGGGCTTTTTTGATAAATACATCAGCGGTTTCTTCTTGGTATTCACTGATAACCACAGGCGTATTTTGCTTGATAATACCTGCTTTTTCAAAAGCGATTTCAGGCAATGTGTTGCCCAAAATGTCGGTATGGTCTTTGGATATATTGGTAATTAGCGAAACTTCGGGTTTTATGATGTTTGTTGAATCAAACCGTCCGCCCAAACCTACTTCAATAACGGCAATATCCACCTGCTCTTGTGCAAAGTAATCGAAAGCCAAACCTACGGTCATTTCAAAAAATGACAGATGATTTTCCTCAAAAAAAGGTTTGTGTTTTTCCACGAAATCAACCACATAAATCGCGGGGATTTCTTCTCCATTGATTTTGATACGCTCACGGAAGTCTCTCAAATGTGGGGAGGTATAGAGCCCCACTTTGTAGCCCGCTTGTTGCAAAACAGAAGCTAACATATGACTTGAAGAGCCTTTTCCGTTTGTACCTGCAATGTGTAGGGATTTGAATTTACGCTCGGGGTAACCTAAAACAGCTGTAAGTGCTTGAATATTGTCAAGTTTATGGTTTAATGCGCTCCGTCCTTGACGTTGAAACATCGGTAAACGGTTAAAAAGCCACGAAAGAGTTTCTTGGTAGTTCAATTTATTCGATTTTTGAAGATATTAAAAAATGAAAATGAGATAATTAAGGAAACCATATTTCTTTAAAATTATCTCATTTTTTTGTTTATTTACTTGTATTATTCTCCTAATTTAAAGTTAATTACAATAAATCCAATTTGGCGAGCGGGCGCATTTGAATCAGCGTTCCATTTGTGTTTGTAAGCTGTTTTTCGGGCAGCATCTTTCAAGCATTCGGCGGTATTGGTTGTACCTCTTACTCCGGGAGTAGCTTTAACTACATTTCCGTTTCTGTCCACCTCAATTTGAACAACCACAGTGCCTGCTTCATTACATTCTTGCTGAACTTTTCCTTCGGCTTGAATGCTTCGTCCTTTTAGTCCCCAGCCTTTTCCGCCAGTTCCTGATCCTCCTGAGCCGTAATAACTATTGGCATAAGGGTCTCCGTCAGGGCTTCCTTTGTAACCTGCTATGTTGTCATCTCCTTGTCCGCCCGATGAGTTTCCACCCGCATTAGCAGCACCCAAAATGCTTGATAAGGCATCGGTTGCTTCCTTAGAGGGCTTGGGGTCTTCTTTGGGTTTCTCCGTAACTTCCTTTTTAGGAGTTTCCTTTGACGTATCTTTTTTGGGAGTTTCTTTTTTCTTTTCTTGTTTTTTGGTTTCAGTTGGCACAGCAACTTCTTCGTCATTGTCCTGCGTTAAGAGTTCTTCTTTTATTTCTTGTGCAGTACTTTCCTCAGGTTTTGATGCAGTTTCGGGCTGTGATGCCTCAGGTTTTGATGCACTCGGAGGAGGTGTTCTTTCTCCCATTCCTTGCAAATCAACACCATAAATCACATCAATTCCGTTTTCAGGAGGAGGGTCTAAATACTTCATTCCTGCAAAAAACAGCAAGAAGACAGTAAATCCCATTATCAAAATAGTGAGGACTAATGATTTACGTTTATGTTCTGTGTCAATTAAACTCATACAAATTCTTATTTTGGACGAACCGCCAAAATCACTTTATATTGATTTTGGTTTGCGATATCCATCACGGTAACAGCTTTTTCAATAGGAACGCTTTCTTCTACCCGTAAAATAATGGTGGGTTTGTCCACGCCTTGTAAAGCTACTCGCAATTCTTGTTCCAAATTAGCAATATCAATCGGTTTTTTATTAATAAAATAGCTTAAATCTTTATTAATACTGACAGAAACATTTTGTGTATTGGTCGATTTTCCTCGTGCTTTTGGTAATAACAAGTCCAAAGCATTAGGGCTATTTGCCGTAATCATAAAAAACACCAATAACAAGAAAACAATATCGGTCATTGATGACATACTAAATTCGGGACTGACTTTATTTCTACCTCTTATTTTCATTTTTATATCTTTTTAGGAGGTTTTGCTACACAGGCTCGTTCAATAGGTCTAAAAATTCAACCGCATTGGCTTCCATTTGGTGAACCACTTTGTCGGTTCGAACCACCAAGTGATTGTATCCCATATAAGCGATAATTCCCACAATCAAACCAGCCACAGTGGTAGCCATCGCAGTGTAAATACCGCCCGCCAAAGCTCCCATCTCAGCTTGCCCACCTGCCGAAGCCATCTCGTGAAACGACATAATCATACCAACAACCGTACCTAAAAATCCAATCATTGGTCCAGCCCCAGCAATTGTAGCTAAGATAGCTGTATTTTTTTCTAACTTGTAAACTTCCAGAGTTCCAGCGTTTTCGATGGCTTTATTGATGTCTTCAAGAGGTCTTCCAATGCGTGAAATTCCTTTTTCAATAAGACGCGCCACAGGAGTATCTGACTGCATACAGAACATTCTTGCTGCATCTAATTTTCCAGCAGAAATACCATCGCGAATTTTCATCATAAAATTTTTATCAATTTTTGAGGCTGACTTTATGGCAAAAAGCCTTTCAAAATAGATAAATAGGGCAACAGCCAACATAACAAACAGCACAGATATGATAATAATGTTTGCGGTTCCCCCGTTGATTATCATATCCATAACGGAAAGTGTTTTCTCTTCAATAAGAGTGGTTTCGCTTGCAACGCTTGCGGTTTCGATAGGTGTTTGTAATACCAACATAGTAATCTTCGTTTTTTCTTTAAATCTCGCAAAACTAATAATTAATTCTTATCCTACACATATTTTATTATTTTTTATATTTTGATAGACTAATTTTAAGATATTTTTTTATCACAAACAATTAATATTTAGTATTTTATGGATTTAAAACAAAAGCGCATAATAATTCAGTTTTTTAGATATTTATGAGAAAATTCAACGATTTTTTATTCAATTGATACTATAAGTCAAGGTTTATTTCTACTTTTGCCCCGAATTTTAGAAAAGAAAACGTATGATTAAAAAACTATGGCCTCTTGCTATGGGTGGGCTTGCCATCGGGACAACCGAATTTCTCATTATGGGATTACTTCGCAATGTAGGAGGCGATTTAAACTTAACTGATTCACAAACAGGTCATTTCATTTCTGCTTATGCTCTGGGAGTGGTGGTAGGAGCACCCATTCTGGTAGCACTTGCTTCAACGTATAAACCCAAAAATGTATTGATTTGGCTGATGGTTTTATTCACGCTTTTTAACGGAATCTCGGCTTTGATGCCCGATTACATCACCTTACTCACAGCTCGTTTTTTTCGGGATTGCCCCACGGAGCTTTTTTTGGTGTGGGGGCTATTGTTGCCAAAACGTTAGCTCCGAAAAACAAACAGGCATTGGCAATTTCAATTATGTTCACAGGATTGACGTTTGCCAACTTGGCGATGGTGCCTTTGCTAACTCACATCGGAAATATAATGAGTTGGCGTTGGGCTATGGGAGCAGTTTCGTTGTTAGGCTTGCTGACACTTTTGTCAGTACTCTTCTTTTTGCCCGATGTAGCCATTATGCGCGATGTAGGGATAAAACGGGAAATACGTCTGTTTTTTAATAAAAAATCTTTATTGGTACTGCTTATCACCGCTTTGGGTTGTGGCGGACTTTTTGCGTGGCTCAGCTATATCCAGCCGTTAATGCTTGAAACAGCCAAATTAAGTCGTTCGATGATTCCATCCGTAATGATTTTAGCAGGCGCAGGAATGGTTGTAGGGAACTTATTTGGCGGTTGGCTCGCTGACAGGGCTTCTCCTATAAAGGCCTCTATCATTATTCTGGTACTTTTAGTGAGCGTACTTTTATTAGTATTTTTCTTTTCACACAACCAAACGATGGCTTGGCTACTAACTTTTGTCTGTGGCATAATGGCAATGTCATTGGGTTCGCCTTTGAATATGCTGATATTTCGTTCAGCACCTCAATCCGAAATGATGGGAGCGGCATTTATGCAAGCAGCATTTAACACGGCAAATTCTTTGGG
Source organism: Capnocytophaga sp. (assembly GCA_041819925.1). GTDB lineage: Bacteria > Bacteroidota > Bacteroidia > Flavobacteriales > Flavobacteriaceae > Capnocytophaga. The sequence goes on along the minus strand of JBGYFE010000068.1, from coordinate 10,417 downwards.
AGCATATTTGGGCGGATTGCCTTTGGCTTTTGGGCTAACCACCAATTATCCGTCGTTAGTAGGAGCTGTAATGGCTTTTGTTGGACTGTTGGTTTGCTTATTTTTGGCAAAAAAATATCGCTATTAAACCAGAGAACATCTTTTTCGTGCTAAAAAATTCAATAATTATTACTACCTTTGCCTTTCTAAAAGAATAAATATGCCCCATTTACGACATATTCGGAAATATTTTTACAAATATCGTTACCATTTAATTTTAGGGATTTTTATTACGATAGTTGCTCGTATCTTTTCCTTATTTATGCCCGAATATGTACAAAATTCGATTTCTGCTATTGAAGAATACGCTAAATCGCCGAAAGAAGATTCCTCTGAAATTACACATTTATTGGTCAAATATGCCGTTATCATCATCGGAACGACTGTAATTTCCGCAGTTTTGACTTTTTTTATGCGACAACTCATCATCAATGTCTCTCGATACATCGAATATGACCTAAAAAATGAGATTTTCGTCAAATATGAACAACTTTCGCAAAGTTTTTACAAGAAAAACCGCACAGGAGATTTGATGAACCGCATTAGTGAAGATGTCGGCAAAGTGCGAATGTATGCAGGTCCTGCGATTATGTACAGTGTTCAGACCATAACGCTTTTTGTCTGCGTAATTCCGTTGATGTTTTACACTTCTGTGGAATTGACACTTTACACACTCATTCCACTTCCGATTTTATCCGTACTTATTTATGTAATGAGCCGAAAAATCAATAGAGAAACGTTGGTTGTTCAGCAATTTCTGTCGGATTTATCCACTTTTTCACAAGAAACTTTTTCTGGCATCGGTGTGATTAAGGCTTACAACGATGAAAAGCTGATAAACAGCCAGTTAGCTGATTTAGCAGAAGAAGGCAAACAGAAAAATGTGAAATTAGCAAAAATTCAAGCGATTTTTTTTCCCACTATGATTTTGATGATTGGATTAAGTTTGATTTTTGTAATTTTTATGGGCGGAAGGCTTTATTACTTGGGAGAAATTACGTCTATTGGGGTGATTGTAAAGTTTAGTATTTACGTAATGATGCTCACTTGGCCGGTGGCGACAGTGGGCTGGGTGAGTTCTATCGTGCAACAAGCCGAAGCCTCACAAAAACGAATTAACGAATTTTTAGCAGAAGTCCCTGATATTCAAAACAAACAACCCGTTCCTGAAAAAATAGAAGGAAACGTCCGATTTGATAATGTGAGTTTTACGTATCCAGACACAGGCATTGAAGCTCTGAAAAACGTCTCGTTTGAAGTTAAAAAAGGACAAACAATTGCCGTTATTGGGAAAACAGGAAGTGGCAAAACCACTATTATTGACCTCATCGCTCGAATGTATGACGTTTCAAAAGGACAAATTTTTATTGATGGAAAACCTATTCAGCAGGTCAATCTGCAAAGTCTGCGAGAAGCAATTTCCGTAGTTCCGCAAGAAACGTTTTTATTTTCCGATACGATTAAGAACAATCTTCTATTCGGAAATAAAAAAGCCACTGATGAACAGATTGTTGAAGCCACTCAAAGAGCCGTTGTACACCACAATATTATGGATTTCACGCATCAATACGATTCCGTTTTAGGTGAGCGTGGCGTATCACTCAGTGGCGGACAAAAACAAAGAGTTTCCATTGCGCGAGCTCTGCTCAAAAATGCTGAAATATATCTGTTAGATGACTGTCTTTCAGCCGTTGACACCGATACGGAAGAAAAAATTCTTTACAACTTAAACGAATTTTTTAAGAATAAAACCGTAATTGTTGTGAGTCATCGCGTTTCCATCACAAAAAATGCAGACAAAATTCTGATGCTCAACAACGGAGAGTTGGTTGAACAAGGGTCTCCCGAAGAGCTTTTCAATCTAAACGGATATTATAGAGCATTTTACGATTCACAAGTGGATTTTATGTAGTTAACCCCGAATTTTAGTAAAATTGGGGAATTTTAAAATGGTTTTCTTCCCATTTTTTATTTCTCCACGAAAATACATAAAAAGAAAGTTAATGTAATGGTTCACACAATAAGGGTAATTTTATTTTTAAAATTTAATAAGGGAAAATCGTTTTTAGATTTTAAATTCATATCTTTGTCCGCAAATTTAAAATTGAAGAATAATGAAAAAGTATTTTGATTTATCAAGGATAGTTATCGTTTTAGTGGCGATAATTAGTTATGTATCTTGTTCAAAAACAGAAAGTTCTGACGGATATTATTTCCGAGCAACTGTTGATGGAACTCCCATTGAAGCCACCACCTTTGCAGCAATTTCAGGATATTACCAACAAGGATTGTTACTCACTGGTTTATGGAACAACAATCAAAACGAAATCAATATTCATTACAAAGAATACCCCAAAACGGGCGAATACACCATAACTACCCCCGATGAAAGTAGTTATACTAACAATCTGAACAAATTCAGAAATGTTACGGGCAAATTAGTCATAGAAAGTACTGATAATAACTCTGTTAAAGGGACATTTGAATTTATAGGTACAGACGGAAATTCGCAGGTAACCATTACCGAAGGAGCTTTTCTTATGCCTATTAATGTTTTCGTTCCTGAGAAAAACTCACCTGAGGTGGCTGAAGAAGTCAAGAAAATAGTTTCTGATGAGGTGATAGCTCAATTCAGAGAAAGCGGAATGGAAATACATCAAGGAGATACTCCGCCTAATATTCAAGGGATTTACCTCTCTTCTCCTCATATTTTGATGTTGCCTCACGTAGGTGATTCTTATGAAAAAGGACATCGTTGGCCTGATTACACGCTCCGTTTTTACGACCAAAAAAACGGTAGAATGACCTTAGACTACAAAGCCACCAATGACCAAGGAATAGGACAGGGTGTTTATGTAACTGGAAGTGGTAACAAATTTTCTATCTATGCACAAGTTGTTGGGGTTGAAAAGGGTGTAAGTAAAAAAGTATCAGCTGTTTATTCAGGTGAAATTTCTTCCGAAGGCATTAAAAACTTTAAATCAGCTTATATACTTACTTGGAAAGATGGCGACACTTCCAACAACATATTGATGCCTGTGGGAGCTTTCCGAATTAGTGGTGACCAAGACGGAATGGCTAAAAGAGTAAGTTCATTTTAGTATTTTTTTTATAATATATTTTTTCTAATTAATTAAAAATGAATAATAAAGGAGCAATTTCTCAGTTTATCGAGAAGAATTTTTTACATTTCAATGCAGCGGCATTGGTTGATGCAGCCAAAGGATATGAAAAACATCTTTTGGAAGGCGGAAAAATGTTAGTATCTCTTGCTGGGGCAATGAGTACAGCCGAGTTAGGAATTTCATTAGCAGAAATGATTCGCCAGGGAAAAGTTGATATCATTTCTTGTACGGGTGCAAACCTTGAAGAAGATGTGATGAACCTTGTGGCGCACTCGCACTATAAGCGCGTGCCTCATTATCGTGATTTAACTCCGCAAGACGAGTGGGACTTACTTGAAAATCACTACAATCGCGTAACCGACACGTGTATTCCTGAGGAAGAGGCTTTCCGCCGTTTGCAAAAACATTTGGAAGATGTTTGGCATAAGGCAGAGCAAAAAGGAGAACGCTATTTTCCACACGAATTTTTATACCAAGTGGTAAATTCAGGAGTATTGGAGCAGTATTATGAAATCGACCCAAAAAACTCGTGGATTGTAGCTGCGGCAGAACGCAACCTACCCATCGTTTGCCCAGGTTGGGAAGATTCAACTACGGGAAATATTTTTGCTTCTAACGTAATTAAAGGAAAACTTAAAGCCTCAACCGTAAAATCAGGTATTGAATATATGGTATATTTAACCGAATGGTACAGAGCTAATTCCGGTGGTAAAGGCGTTGGATTTTTCCAAATCGGAGGTGGAATTGCAGGCGATTTTCCAATTTGCGTTGTGCCTATGATGTACCAAGATTTAGAATGGGAAGATGTTCCTTTCTGGGCATACTTCTGTCAAATTTCGGATTCAACTACAAGTTATGGTTCGTATTCAGGGGCTGTTCCAAATGAAAAAATTACGTGGGGAAAATTGGATATTGATACACCAAAATATATTGTAGAATCAGATGCAACGATTGTTGCACCACTTATTTTTGCTTATGTTTTGGGGCAATAGTTTTCATATAAATAATTTTTTTAAATGTTAATCGAAAAAATCCGCTCGAATCTCGAACGGATTTTTTATTATTTTGTCATTTTTTTAGGAAGTAACTAAATCACAAAGTGCACTTAAAAAACTTATAATATAACTCTTACATTAGACTTACTTGGCTCAGAATAAGCAGAAAATGTCCGACTTTTGTTTTTTTATATCGAACTTGCTTAAACTTTACTTAAAAACTAAAAATCTTATTTTACTATTTTTTTTTTACAATGAATTAATCACTTCTCGTGCTTTTCGGGTTACTTCTGAGGCAGGAATTTGAGGTAAATTTCTTTCATCAAAGGCTTGTAACGCTTCGTCTATTTTTTTTAATGCAGAGACATTATTTGATTTCTGAAACTCCTCTCTCAATAGACGTATTTTTTCATAAAACTGAATGCCTTCAATCATTCGCTCAAAACGTATAGAACTTCTGCCCATTGGATATACCAAATAGGTGTCGCCTGCTGCCCAAGTAACAAAACGACTATCTAAAAGCGGTTCAAGTGTCCAACTATTAAGCGCCCAACGCAAGTATCCGTCTAAATTTTCTTTGGCAGCATACCAAGCAAACCACTCACTTTCAGCAGGTTCACTAAATGTAAATGTATTGGGATAAGGCTCTTCACAGCTGGTATAATAGGTTGTAACCTTACCTTGTGATTTGCGTTTGGCTTTCGTTTCATCACTATATTTCATTCGCAAAGCCACGCAATAATCATCTAAATATGGCTCTAATTCATCGTGTAGAGCCCCCGCCAATGAAACTTTGAAATTTGGATCGGCATTTTTGATAATTTTAAAAGTTTTCAGCATTACTTCCATCGGACGCTCGTCCATTGAAATATACGTTTTTTCAAACCAGCCTTTTTCTTTCAAATGTTTAGCAAATGCCGAAAACATTGCTGTCCACATCGCTTCATATTCAGGCTTTCCTGGTTCAGTATCAATATTTTGCATTTGATTGGTAGCTTGGTCAAAATACTGAAATGAAAGTTTCCAAGGCACCATCGAATAACAGTTAATCTGTTTATTTATACCTATCTGATGCATAAATTCCACCCATTTGTCAAAAATAGCAAAGTCAAAATGCCACGTTCCGTCTACTTTTTTTATCCAAGTAACCATCGAATTGAAGGCATCGTGCGTTTGCCCGCCCCAAGGTTTATACATAATGGAAGCTGTAATGGACTTTCCTCCTGCATTAACATAGTTTTGCATTTCAGTTCGCAATTTGTCAAAAAGGGCTTCACTCCAAGGAGTGAGATTGTAATACCGAGCTACGGCATACGGATTTTGCCACAAATCCAAATGAAATGCCCAATCTTTTGGCTGAGGTAAGGTTCTATCGATAACCTCCACTTCCAAAGGTAATTTTTTTAATACTTTTTGATGGCTTTTTACGGTAACAATTCCTTTATAAACTCCTGATTTCGTGTTTTGCGGAACTTGTATTTTCAACCAAACACCACGTGAAGAATGTGCAGGAATTTCCATCTTTTTGGCAATATGGTCAAGTGCATCAGCAACGAGAGTAGAGTCAAAATCAGAGGCTTTTCGGTGTCCACAACCTCCTTTTTTATCCTTATTAAGTTCATCAGTCATCACGTATCGAACAAATGAAGTCTGAATATTTTCTTTCCTGATTATGTTTTTATTTTGTTTTAAATCAGATACTTCTACCGAAATATCAATGGCTTTATTGGCATTAGACAAAGCGATTTGAGCCGAAACACGCTCACCTTTCCACGCTTTAAGGTGCTGGATTAGTTTTAAATTAGTTGCTGGTTCTTCCTTTTTGTAGCGAACATCGGTAGAACCCCAACCGATTTGAATACCTTTAATGGTTGTCCATTTTTGAGGGTCGGTTGCGATGGGATTGGGAAGTTCCGTATAGATTTCAGTTGGGAATGCAGGTTGTCCCGTTTGCATTCCTGAATGGGTGATACCAACATTTTGTGCTTGTGTTTGTAACCCAATTATAAAAGATGAAAGTATAGATATTTTTTTGAACATTGCAATTCTTTTTGAATGCAAACCTATGAAAAAATATCCAAAAAACAAGGAAATAAAGTACTTTTTATTGTTGACACAAAAACTGCATAAAAAAAGCCTGCACAAAACAGGCTTTTTATCTAAAACTAACTAATTCATTAATGCGGAGAGTAATAACAACTATTAAAAACACTAAAAAACCTTTCTCCGCAATGAACTGCAAACAAAATATAAAACACTACAAATCAAATATTTACAAAAGTAGTGAATTGCAGAAAATAAACTTCCTGCTCTTTAACAACTAACAACGGGACAAAGGTAAAAATCTTTTTTTAATTTTCCTAAATTTATTTAGACTTATTTCAAATAAAATATTATTATATTAATTTTCAAACATTTACATTCAAAAATTAGACACCTAAACAAAAAATACATATACAAGAATGATATATCTACCTCATAATATTATATCAAAATCTAAAAAAATAATGTATATTCCCTCAGTTCAGCATATATCTCTCATATTGATACACACTGTTCCAATTTCTTATGAAGTTTCTGGGTGTTTTTTTTATTTCACCTCCCCCACTGCTTAGTATAATAATCAGTTTTTTTTCTTCCCTCCTTTTCTTTCTTTCTTGTTTGGTTTTATAAGATGAATATAAGTTCCGTAGCCCTCTTTTTCCATTTGTTCTTTGGGAATAAATCGTAACGAAGCACTATTAATGCAGTATCGTAAACCACCCAATTCTTTGGGACCATCATCAAATACGTGTCCTAAATGCGCATTGCCTGTTTTACTTCTAACTTCGGTGCGAAGCATTCCGTGTGATGTGTCTGTTTTTTCTTCTATCAAAGTCGCATCGATAGGACGAGAAAAGCTTGGCCAACCGCACCCTGAATCAAATTTATCGGAAGAAATAAATAATGGTTCTCCTGTGGTAATATCTACATAAATTCCTTCCCGAAATTCGTTCCAATACTCATTTTTAAAAGGTGGTTCTGTGGCATTTTGCTGAGTTACAGCATATTGTTCTGCGGTAAGTTGCTGTTTGAGTGTTTTATCATTTTGTTGTTGATATTTTTTGACAGGGTTTGCTTTACGAGCCAATTCAAACAGTTGAGTCGGAATATGACAATATCCATTAGGATTTTTATCTAAATAGGACTGGTGATATGCTTCTGCTTTATAAAAATTGTTTAACGGAAGTGCTTCAATAACAATAGGTTTTGAATATTTTTTAGCCAATTCTGAAAGAGCATTTTTTATAATAGGCAAATCGGCAACATCTTTATAATAAATCCCTGTTCTGTATTGCGTCCCAATATCATTACCTTGTTGGTTAAGTGACGTAGGGTCAATAGTTTTAAAGTATAAATCAATGAGTTTTTCTAAACGAATTTGTGTCTTGTCATAAACAATTTTAACTGTTTCAGCAAAGCCTGTTTTGCCTGTGCAAACCTCTTGATAGGTAGGATTTTCACCTTTTCCGTTAGCATATCCTACTTCGGTAGAGACGACACCGCCTATTTGTTTAAAAAAATGTTCCGTTCCCCAGAAACAACCTCCTGCGAAATAAATTTCCGAATGAGATTCTGAATTGTTTTGTATGCTTCCTATTGGCAAATTACTTACTAATTGATTGATTTGTTTTCCGTTACAACCAAATCCCCATAGAGAAACTAAAAATGAAAATAAAAATTTCTTCATAATAATTGGAATTTAAAATTAATAAAATCTACACTATTTGTTCATAATTCATATGATAATTATATCTGATTCAAACCATCACCGGAAAGTGTTTTTTTTTATAAGTAGAAGTAATAAGGCTTAATAGTGGAATTCTACTTTTATTGTTTTAGCTTGTTTTTATATTACAACTTGACAACACAAAGGTACGAACTATTTATAAATCAACAAAAATTTTTATTTTCGTTCAGTCTAACAATTTTTTTTGTGTAAAATAAAAGAAAACTACGATTTAAACTTTTCGTCATTTGGTTTACTCTCTTAGAATACTTTTTAGGCAATTTCTCTCTGTTTTTCTACCATTCTTTCAAAAATTACTTTTATGAGGTTGTATTCACCACTAACCTAATAAAGAAATATCACTTTCTCTATACAAAAAAACTGTATTATCGAATTTTCGTTCGAAAAATTGAAAAAAACACAACTTTTTTCTATCTTTGCGCAATGGAATTTTCATCAAAATTATTAGAAAGTGCAGTTTATGAAATTGCTCAACTTCCTGGCATTGGAAAGCGAACTGCATTGCGTTTGGCATTGCATTTGTTGAAACAGCCCGAAGAACGGTCGCTTCATTTGGCAAAGGCTCTGGTGGGTCTGCGTACACAAATTCGATATTGCAAAAATTGCCACAACATTTCAGATGTAGAACTTTGTGAAATTTGTGAAAATCCGAGTCGGAATGCTGAAATTGTGTGTGTTGTTGAAGATTTTCGCGATGTAATGGCGATTGAAAATACAGGGCAATTTTTTGGGCAATATCACGTTTTGGGCGGAAAGATTTCACCTATTGATGGGGTTGGTCCTTCAAATTTGAACATTGCATCACTGGTGCAGAAAGTTGCCTCAGGAAGAGTAAAGGAACTCATCTTTGCACTGAGCAATACTATGGAAGGAGATACTACTAACTTTTACATTTTCAAACAGATAGAACATTTTAACGTAACCGTTTCTGCCATTGCTCGCGGGATTTCAGTAGGAGGCGAATTAGAATATGCTGATGAAATTACCTTAGGCAGAAGCATCGCACAACGTGTACCTTTTGAGCAAATATTAAAATCTTGAAAATGAGAGTTATATAAAAAATTGAAACCACGAAATTTATTGCGGATTGTTTTTAAAAACAATTTTTATTAACAAAAAAATTTGCAATTCAATTTTTTTTGTATTTTTGGGCATATTTTATTTACAATCTCGGACACAAGTTGGCATAGTTCCAACATAAGTCCCTAACCACTACTTATAAAAATGGCTAAATACGAATTGAAATTACCCCGAATGGGAGAAAGTGTTGCAGAAGCAACCATTACAAATTGGTTAAAAAAAATAGGTGAAACCGTTGAAGCTGAGGAAGGTATCGTTGAGGTAGCGACCGATAAGGTAGACACCGAAGTGATTTCAGAAGTTTCAGGAGTGCTTGTCGAAATTCGCTTTCAACCCGATGAGGTAGTAAAAGTCGGAGAAGTTATGGCAATCCTCGAAACCGATGCAGTTCAAGGAGTTAAAGAAGAAAAAATAGCAAAAAGCATAGAACAAGAAATTGTTGAAATTAAAAACACGACTTTGCATAACGAATTTCCTCAAACGAATTTCTCGGAGGCGAAACGTTTCTACTCACCTTTGGTGAAAAGCATCGCTAAAAAAGAAGGAATTTCGCTGCAAGAACTTGAACAAATTAAAGGAACGGGAGCTGAAAATCGTGTAACCAAACAAGACATATTTAACTATCTGGAAAACAGAACGCAGCAAGCCCCAAAAACGGCGGTACAAACCACAAAATCTCAAACACTTCAATCTGAAATTTCCAACGAAAGAAAAACAGAACTTACGCAAAAAGGAGATGAGCTTATTGAAATGTCACGAATGGGAAAACTCATTGCGGAACATATGGTTCATAGCAAGCATACGTCGCCTCACGTTCAGAGTTTTACGGAAGTTGACGTAACTCGCATTTGGAATTGGCGCAACAAAGTCAAAAAAGCCTTTGAAACACGTGAGGGTGAGAAATTCACATTTACGCCTATCTTTATGGAAGCCGTAGCCAAAGCATTGATAGATTTCCCGATGATGAATATTTCGTTAGAAGGGACAACCATCATCAAGAAAAAGAACATAAACATTGGTATGGCAACCGCCCTACCTGACGGAAACCTAATTGTACCCGTTATCAAAAATGCTGACCAATTGAGTTTACGCGGAATGACAAAAATAGTCAATGACTTGGCTAACAGAGCTCGAAATAACGCTCTAAAACCTGATGATATACAGGACGGGACGTACACCGTTACAAATATTGGCTCATTCGGAAATGTATTTGGAACGCCGATTATCAACCAGCCACAAGTGGGAATTTTAGCCATCGGAGCTATCCAAAAAGTGCCTGCTGTCATTGAAACTCCCGAAGGTGATGTTATTGGAATCCGTTACAAAATGATGCTTTCACATAGTTATGACCACCGCGTTGTAAACGGTGCTTTGGGCGGAATGTTTGT
>JBGYFE010000067.1:0-20876 GCA_041819925.1 Capnocytophaga sp. | reverse complement strand
CGTTCTCCTTTGGCTTTGTTACGTACTTTGGTGCGATAGTTATAAACCGTGCGGAGCGAATAACGCAGAAATTCAGCTATCTTGTTGCTGTCAGTAATTCCCAAACGAATGAGTGCAAATATGCGTAACTCTGTGTTGAGCAGTTCGCCCTTTTTCGGAACAATTTTCTCTTCTTCAAGCAATAAATCATTAAATTCTTCGACAAAATTTGGGTAAATACTCAAAAAAATGGTATCTAAATTTTTGTATAATTCTTCAACCTCCCGCTCTTCCACCGTGTTGGATTTCAGAAGTTTTAAAAGCTCATCGTGCTGGTTGCGGCTGGCTTTTTTGTAGAGTACTTTCCGATAGTTTTCAATCTTATCAATATAAGCTGAACATAAACTGAAAAAATGTGCAATATAGTGTTCCTTAATGTGGTTTACTTCTTGCAAATTGTGGTTCATTTCTGAAAGGTCAGCATTGAGTTTGGCAAGTTGTGTGTTGCTGTAATGCAATTCTTTACGTATTTTTATCAATTTTTTTACTTGTTTGTAAACGTAAATCAAAGCTCCAATCAATGCTAACGATAACACACTGATTAACACTAAATAAAGTTCAAGTGTTTTTTTCTGTTTTTCTTCTTTTTGTTGGTAAGCCGTGTTGATGATGGTGTAAAACGAAGTGCCTTCTTCGGTTCGGTGGCGAACGTTGCAGAAAATAGCATCTTCAATTGCCATTTTGATGAACTGATATGCCTTGTTTAAATCGCCCGTAGTGTAATATGTCAAAGCTAAACTCTGCAAAGAAGCGTTATTCTTGATTGCATTTTCAATATCTGTGATGGCGGACATTGAAAAATACATTTCTTGCAAGTCCGAATTTCCTTTTTCTTGATAAATTTTTCCAAGAAAATAGGCAATTAAAGCCCTTTCCGGATTTTTATCAGTAGTTTTGGGTAATAATTTCAAAAATTGCGTCTCTGAAAGGTCTCTTTTTTGTGAAAAAAAGTTTTTTATGGCATCTTCTATCTGAAATTCTATACTTTCCTTCGGGAGATTTAACAAAAGAGAATCACGATAGCGGTTACTTTCAGCAAGAAAAGCGGCATTGTTGATGCTTTGCCCATAATGACTATAAAATGAATAAAACGAATAATAATATTCGCAGCGCATTTTCTGATTTAAGATATTTTTATCAATTGAATGGAGCAAATCCAACGCTTCAACGTACATTCCTTTGATGGAATAAAGTTTTGAAAGATGAATATTTACTTCGTTTTGCAACAAAGGGTCGTTAAGTTCAAGAGCTATTTTCTTGTTTTTCAACAGATAAGCCACTGCCGAATCAACTTTATATTTTTGATATTCTTCGTATAGTTTTACGTTGATGTGGTATATTTCAGAAGTTGGCAAATGTTTGTCTGCCAAAACCTCTCTCAAAGAATTGATTTTAGCTTCTTTTTTATCCGTAAATTCCTTACTGTTTTTAATTGTGCTAACAAGGTGATTTACAACAGAATCCTTGCTTTGTTGTGCAAACATTCCGCTGTAAGAAACCATCAAAAAGATACATAAAATGTTTCTCATCATAAATTCCGATTTTTCAATAATCGAATAATCTCCTTTCAACTTTTTCTTTGTCTTAAAATTCTAACTCAATTTGTCCGTTATTTTCGTCATTTTCATCAATGATTTCATCATCGCCCAACTCCTCTTCTGCGAGTTTAGTTTCCTCAACTTCTTGATACGGAAGCGATTCCAAACGGATAATTTCCTTAACTTTATCGGTCGTAAGTTGATTTCCAAGAGCTTTGATGCCTTTCACTGCGATGAATTCTTCTAAATTTACAGTCATATTTTCTTTTTCAGCTTTGCCCTTTTCTTTGGCAAAAACTACTTCCGCCATTGGTCGCCAATCGGTTGAAATGAACAAAAGTTGTGATTTTTGATGTTCAGAAATGACCAATTCTTCCCTGTTTTCATTATCAACCACAAAACGTTTAACAAAACAACGTTCTTTTTCACCATCGTAATAAATCGCTGAAATGGGTTTTTCAGGAATCCATTTTTCCATCACCAACAGATTGTTATCAAAATGCAAACTCAAATCAGGAATTACGGTTTTTACGTTTCCTTCTTTTGTGATTAAAAGCAAGCGGTCATCTCCTTTGAAAGCGCCAAGAAGCGTGCCTCTTTCGTCTGTGTTCAAGCGTTTTACGATGTCATCAAACCAAATTTTACGTGGTTTGAGTGTCGAAACGCCTTTTTCTTTTAGTTCAATGCGCTTAATCGGATATTTAGACACCAGATTTCCTTTCACGCCACGTCCTTTGATGAGTGTATCAGCAAAATCAACATCCCATTTGAGTTTGCGAATGCTTCCCACTTGACGTAAATTCACCGTAACCACTTCCGCTTCTCCGTTAGGATTGGCAGTGAAATACAACATTTTAGAATCTTTGTGTTTCGGAATAAGTTCGTATTCTTTATCCCGAATGATGCCCGTCACGTTAAAGCGTTTGATGTAAGAAAATCCGGTTTGTCCGTCCTTGTAAATAACGTTGTAAATAGTTCGTTTATCGTCTTTTTTGAACACGGCAGCGTGAATAATATTCTTTTCAATATAGGTTTTCTCGCTGACTTTCACTACTTTCATTATGCCACTTTCTGTGAAAACAATAACATCATCTATGTCGCTACAATCGCCCACATATTCGTCTTTTTTGAGCGATGTTCCGACAAAACCTTCCGCTTTATTAACGTAGAGTTTGATATTGCGAACCACTACTTTTGCTGCCTCGATATTGTCAAACGGACGAATTTCGGTCTTGCGTTCCCTGCCTTTGCCATAAGTGTCTTTCAACCGCTTGAAATGATTGATGGCATAATCAACCAAATTTGCCAAATGGTTTTTTATTTCCTCAATGTCGGCTTCAATTTTGGCAATATTTTCATCTGCTTTGTATGAATCAAAACGCGTGATGCGAATCATCGGGATTTGCGTAAGTCGTTGCAAATCATCGTCATTTATTTCACGAAGCAAGTCATTTTTAAACGGTTCAAAGCGGTCATAAAGATATTTGTAAAGCGATTCTTTATCGGCATAAAGTTTAAAATCAATGTACATTTCTTCACGAATGAAAATCTTTTCCAAAGAAGAAAAATGCCATTTTTCCTGCAATTGCGCCAAATCAAATTCCAATTCTTCTTTGAGCAGGCGCACCGTGTTGTCGGTTGACCGTTTTAATATTTCCGAAACGCCTAAAAATAGCGGTTTATTGTCTTGAATGATGCAACCCAGAGGCGAAATTGATTTCTCGCAATCTGTGAAAGCATAGAGTGCATCGATGGTTTTGTCGGGCGAAATTCCGGGTGGAAGATGGATGATAATTTCCACATTTTCAGCCGTATTATCATCAACTTTTTTGATTTTTATCTTTCCTTTTTCGTTGGCTTTCAAAATGGAATCAATGAGTGAGTGCGTGGTGGTTGAAAACGGAATATCTTCAATTTTGAGCGTACTTTTATCTATTTGCGAAATTTTGGCGCGCACACGCACACGTCCGCCTCGCTGCCCGTCGTTATAGTTGGTAACGTCCACAATGCCTGCGGTTGGGAAATCGGGATAGAGTTCAAAAGGTTGTTTTTTGAGGTATTTTATGGAAGCCTCAATGAGTTCAATAAAATTATGAGGTAAAATTTTTGCAGATAGAGCCACTGCTATTCCTTCTGTGCCTTGCGCTAACAACAACGGAAACTTCGCTGGCAGGAAAACGGGTTCTTTTTTTCGTCCGTCGTAACTCATCTGCCATTGCGTAATATCAGGGCTAAACACCACATCTAACGCAAATTTTGACAAACGAGCCTCGATGTAACGCGGTGCTGCTGCGCCATCGCCCGTGAGAATATTTCCCCAGTTTCCTTGTGTGTCAATCAGCAAGTCTTTTTGTCCAATTTGCACCATTGCATCTCCAATGCTGGCATCTCCGTGCGGATGATACTGCATTGTATGCCCCACCACATTTGCCACTTTATTGTATCGACCATCGTCCAACTCTTTGAGAGCGTGCATAATACGGCGTTGCACAGGCTTGAATCCGTCTTCAATACTCGGAATGGCACGGTCAAGGATAACATACGAAGCATAGTCCAAAAACCAATTTTCATACATTCCCGTAATTTTAACGATACTTTCACCTGATTGTTGCGGTGTTTGGGGTGTATTTTCTTCCATCGGAAATCAACAAACTATAAAGATTTGACAATTTGCAAATATAAAAAATCTTTTTAAAAACTATCCGCTGGCAGATGTAAAAATGTTTATAATAAAATCTATCAATTTTATTCTTCCCCATTTTGATATAATATTTTCAGGAATATATCAAAAAAAAACTACCAACATCGGGTAGTTTTTTTCAAAAAGACATTTTTCAATACTGTTCTAACAAATAGTTGAGCAAATCGGTGGTGGTAACAATCCCTACCAATTTTTCATTCTCCAACACAGGGATAGAATGAAAACTCTGTTTTGAAAGAATTTCAGCCACCTCTTTAATAGTAGTGTCAGAAGTTACTGTGAGTGGCGTTTTTGCCATTATTTGTGGAATGGTATACATATCATAAACAACCGAAGTAACCTCATCTTCATCACTGGTCATATCAGCAAAACTGATGCGAAGCAAATCGGAATAACTCACAATTCCAATAATTTTGCCGTCTTCCACTACGGGAATATGGCGAATCTTGTTCTTTTTGAACATTCTTTCAGCATCGTACAAAGACTGCGTCGGACTCAAAGTTACCAACTTTTTCGACATAATTTGAGATACAGGGACACGTTGTTTCATAGTTATTTGATTTTTAGTTATTATTTTTGTTTCTCTCTGCCCCACAAAGTTATTCTCAAAAGGCAGAAAAAAATATGATGAAAATCATTGGTTTTGTGATTTGTTTTCCGTACCTTTGGAGTTTCTTGAATAAAAAACAAGAAATCCCGAGCGCGTGCTCGGGATTTCTTGTTTTTTTACTTTCATTTTTTTAGAGAACAGCTGCCAAATCCTTTCTATACTTTGCCAACAAAGCCCTTGTTAAACCAAGATTTGCCTTCGTCGAATCCACTGCCAAATAGATGAAATAACTTCCATTTGCCGAAATATCAATGATATGGATTTGGTCTGTCAAAGTGATTAAAATATCTTCAATTTTCTCTTTCAAACCCAAAACTTGAAGAGCACTTTGCTCTGACTTCACAACTTCCAAGTGATATGCCGAAGCCAAAGTTGGGTCAAAATTAGGATTCACTGTTTCAGCACCGTAAGAAACACCAGATCTCACTTCTGTAACAGATACTGCTATAAATCCAGGAACATTGTTTTTCATATCCTGAATAAACTTGTCTAATACGTTTGTCATTTTACTAAAATTTTATAGTTGTTACTTTAAAACTAAATTGCTGAAACTGCAAAATAGAAATTGAGGCATCGAGCGGATTCGAACCGCTGTACAAGGTTTTGCAGACCTCTGCCTAGCCCCTCGGCCACGATGCCTTATCATTTTCAAGGCGCAAATGTAACCTTTTTCACAATACTAACAAAATCTTTTGCGTTTTATTTTTATGCTCACCGCCTCAACATCACCTCCAATAGGCGGATTTAATTTTGATATTTTCAACACAATTCGCTCTGTTTGAGCAAGTTCCTTGAAAATTCTATCAGCAATTCTTCCGGAAACGTGTTCTAAAAGTTTTGACCGAATTGCCATTTCTTCTTTTACAATTCTGTTTAAATGAACATAATTAACTGTGTCAGTCAGCTCATCAGAAGTGATTGATTTTGTTAAATCTAAAGTAATCTTCAAGTCTACACGATAATCACTTCCTATCAGTTCTTCCTCAGTCAAACATCCGTGATTGGCAAAAACACGTATGTTTTTTAAAATAATTTGCCCCATACTATTGGTGTGTACATCTACAATTACTTACGCCTTGGAACAAATCAAGCCCCAATGTAATAACGTGAGTTCCTGAGTTGTAACCTATCAACTTATTCAGCATCAATTGGTAAGAATAAGCAAAGTAAAAATGCCCCCGTTTGATACCCGCCATAGGCCCTGCGTTGAGTGGCTGAAAAATTTGGTCATTCAAGAAACGGTAATTCGCACCCACCCAATAGTAGTCTTGCAATTCTCTCCAACGAAATTTCAAATTCACATCAGTTGATGAACGTCGATCACTTTCATAGTATTGAAAAAAAACAGAAGGCTCTATCTCAAAATCACTTGTACGGTATCTTTTATAACGATAACCTGTGTAAAGTGTGTAATTACGAAGCGCACGAGGCTCATTGGTTGCAAAAATGTCAATATTTTTATTTAAAATATTCAAAGCATTGAGACTCATAAACCAACCTTTGTATCGATACAAAATCCCGACATCAAAGTTATGATTTATTTGTGAGCGATTGTTAGTTACAGAAGGGTCAGCCCCTGATGAGTTGTCAAATTTTTCAATATCAATCCGAAATGAGTTTAACGCATACGAAATACCAAAAGAAACAAAGTGATTCTCATAACGATCAAGCGTCAAATGGTGTGCAAAACTCGCTTTCCCTCCCATTTGTTTGGTAAATCCATTCTTGTCATTGTAAAGGATAAGCCCTGCCCCACTTCGTTCTCCAATTCGCACATCTCCTGAAAGTGATTGATAATCAGGAGCATCTTTAATTCCCACCCATTGAGAAACTCCACTAAAACGTAATTTGACAAAATCTCCAATCCCTGCATAAGTAGATGTGATTAAAAACTCACTATCTGCTAAGTATTGATTCATTTGAGGCAAATGCAACTCTTGTGCCGACAATTTGCCCCCCATAACACAAGTTGTAAGGATTAATAATATTCTCTTCATTGTTGATAAAATTAGTATAAAACATTGTTACACCTAAGAATATAGACATAACAAGACGCAACACGCAAAAATGTGGACAAATATCTTTACTTTTTTTTTCTTTTCCTACTTTTTTTTAATTTTCATAGAAATATTTAACACATCTACCTTTTTTTAACATTTTTGAAAGAATTTAATCTCTATTGATTTTTTATAGTTTAATTCTTCCAACATAATATATTTTTCCAAAAGAAAAAGAATATCAGAAAAACAAACTAACCACACTCTTTTTTTATCCTACCAAAATCTGCAATCTATCACAAATTCCATTAAAATATATTTTACTATAAGTCAGGATATTATATATTTTCAAATTATTTTTATCGAGAAAATATTTTTTATTTGAAAAACTTGCGTATATTTGCACCGCAAAACGCTCATCACCTGCGGGTGTGGTGAAATTGGTAGACACGCCAGACTTAGGATCTGGTGCTTCACGGCGTGGGGGTTCGAGTCCCTTCACCCGCACAATTCAGAACCTTAATTTATTTTACCAAAATAAGTTAAGGTTTTTGTTTTCTAATCAAAAAAAATTCACACAAATGTGATTTTAAACACAATGAAACAAACAAATTCCCCAACAACTTATTCCATACTTTTTGCCATTGCTATTGCACACTTACTCAACGACTTATTGCAAGCTGTTATTACAGCAAGCTACCCACAATTGAAACAAGAATTTGGCTTGTCAATGGCGCAAATTGGGATTATCACACTTTGCTACCAAATTTCAGCATCTATTTTCCAACCTTTAGTTGGCAATTTTACCGACAAAAAACCGCTTCCATATTCACAAGTTATCGGAATGATTTTCACTGCTTTAGGAATTATTACCCTATCCTTTTCAACGAATTATGTTTGGGTATTGGTCTCTGTTTTTTTGGTAGGCACGGGCTCTTCCATTTTTCACCCTGAATCATCGCGAGTAGCATATTTAGCTTCGGGCGGAAAACGTAGCTTAGCACAATCTATCTTTCAATTAGGAGGAAATTCGGGCACAGCAATCGCCCCTCTATTGATAGCTTTGATTGTCATTCCTAACGGAAAAACGCACACACTTTGGTTTTTGACGGCTGCTATTTTAGCTATCGGAATTTTGACCTATGTCGGGAAATGGCGTAGTAACCAATTGAAAGTATTCAAAGACGTAACCAAAAAGGATGTAGTTTTACCTGATTTATCGAAACGACAAGTGTCTGTTTCTGTCGGAATTTTGTTGATTTTAATTTTCTCAAAATATTTTTACACCGCAGGAATTACGAATTATTTTCAGTTCTACACAATGCAGAGATTTGGATTATCAGAAGTGCAAGCACAAGTCTATTTATTTTACTTTCTGGGTGCTGCTGCTTTGGGAACTTTGCTTGGTGGAATTTTCGGTGATAAATTTGGACGAAAATTCGTGATTTGGTTCTCGGTGTTAGGAGCAGCTCCGTTCGCCCTTTTGTTGCCATACGCAAACCAACAATGGACTGCTGTTTTGATTGTTACTATCGGACTCATCATTTCATCGGCATTTCCTGCAATTTTAGTGTATGTACAAGAATTACTCCCAAGAAAAATAGGAATGGTTTCAGGACTTTTTTATGGATTTGCCTTTGGAATGGGAGGACTTGCTTCCGCTGTTTTAGGAAAAATAATTGATTTAACGAGTATTGACTTCGTTTATAAACTATGTTCCTTTCTTCCTTTAATGGGACTTATTGCTTATTTTCTTCCGAATTTAAATAAAAACAAAAAAGCATAGAAGAAGAAAAAAAACACTCTTCTACTAAAAATCTTTCGTTTTTTTTTGATTTATTTACTTTTTTTAGTAACTTTGAGGCTGCTAAAAAATAAAAAGTATGACTAAAAAAACGTATCAAACAATGGGTGAATTTATCATCCAGAATCAGAAAGATTTTCAGTATTCCACAGGGGAATTAACCCGCCTACTCAGTTCAATTCGGCTGGCTTCAAAAGTCGTAAACCGAGAGGTGAACAAAGCTGGTTTGGTGGAAGATATTTTGGGCGATGTAGGCAGTGAAAACATTCAAGGCGAAGTACAAAAAAAGTTAGACGTTTTTGCCAATGAAATTTTCATAAAAGCCCTAACACAACGAGAGGTGGTTTGTGGTATTGCATCGGAAGAAAATGAGTTTTTCATTCCGATTGAGGCTTCCGAAAATAGTCATTTGAGCAAGTACGTAGTTCTGATTGACCCGCTTGATGGTTCAACCAATGCCGATGTGAACGTGACGGTTGGGACTATTTTCTCCATTTATCGCCGTGTTACGCCCGAAGGAACGCCCGTTCAATTGGAAGATTTTTTACAACCAGGAAACAAGCAGGTCGCTGCGGGTTACATCGTTTACGGACTTTCAACAATGATGGTCTACACCACAGGACGAGGCGTAAATGGCTTTACGTTAGACCCTTCCATCGGAACGTATTACCTTTCACACCCCAATATGAAATTCCCAAAAAACGGAACTATTTACTCCATCAACGAAGGTAACTATGTGCATTTTCCGCAAGGTGTGAAAGATTACATCAAATACTGCCAAGCTTTGGAGGGCGACCGTCCTTACACATCGCGCTACATAGGTTCGTTAGTATCTGATTTTCATAGAAATATGCTCAAAGGAGGCATTTACATCTATCCATCAGGAACGCGTACTCCGCAAGGAAAATTACGCTTACTCTATGAATGCAACCCGATTGCATTTCTGACCGAGCAAGCAGGCGGAAAAGCCTCTGACGGATATAATCGTATTATGGACATCAAAGCGACTCGATTGCATCAACGCGTGCCATTTTTCTGTGGTTCAGTCGATATGGTGGAAAAAGCCGAAGAGTTTATGGCAAAATACCCGAATGACAAGCTCATATATTGATATTTTTCAATAAACATTGCTGGATTTTTATACTTTTACACCCGTTATTTAAACAATCTATTTTGACAAAATGAAAATAGCCAAAGGGTTGCTATTGCTCGTGTTTAGCAATTCTACATTTTTAATTACTAATTTTCAGTAGTTTACAAAACAACATTTTTTTATAATAATACTAAATATTTTATGGATATAATTTTGAAAGAAAACCTGAAACCTCAATCAGATATTGAAAATGCTTTCCAAACGACAATTGCTATAAAAGGGCAAAATATAGATATTTTAATCGACCCAGATGATGTGGAATTAGAAAAAACAATCGATTTGGCAAATAAAATACTTAACAAATTTGAATTTTATGAGTCAAAAGCAAAAAGAATAATCGTTCAAGAATATTTAGAACTTTACAACGACACGTGGAGGTATGAAGATGAGCCAGAATTAGAAGAAAAATCGTTTGAAGCAAACCTTACGTTAATCGGTATCACATTTTTATCGGATTCTTCTATTGATTTTTTCTATTCAGAAAACGGAATGTTTGAAAATCATACGCTAATTGCACAGTCATTCGATGGAGAAAATTTTGAAGATGCAACTATGTTTGGGTAAAAATATCATTGGAAAGTTTTTCAAATTTTAATAGAATGAAAATAGCCATCACTGCAATGGGTTCAATTTCAGTATTAGGAAATTCTTTTGCTGAAATACGTCAGTCGTATGAAAATCAAAAATCTGCAATTCAAATCAATAACGGAATTGCGATGGCAAAACTTACTGAAAATGGTTTTGCAGAAGTGGAGCAGTTGCGACAGTCTTCGGCAGATTATATGCAGTTAGACCCTTCGGTACTTTATGCTATTTTAGCTGCCCGAAAAGCCATAATGAACGCTCAATGGCAAGAAAATTCGTTCGGAATTAACATTGGTTCTTCACGCGGGGCAACTTCGCTTTTTGAAAAACACTACTCGTATTTCATTGAAAATGAAAAATGTATGACTTTGGCATCGCCTACCACCACGCTGGGAAACATCGCTTCGTGGGTAGGACAGGATTTGAAAGCCACAGGATTTGAAATGTCACACTCTATCACGTGTTCCACAGCTTTGCACGCAGTGGTGAACGCAGTGGCGTGGCTCAAAAGCGGAATGGAAAAACGTTTTTTAGCAGGCGGAAGCGAAGCTCCTCTCACACCTTTCACCATAGCCCAAGCAAAGGCTTTAAAAATTTACAGCAATCTTACGTCAGATTTTCCGTGCAGAGCAATGGATATTGAAAAACAGCAAAACACAATGGTTTTGGGCGAAGGCGCAAGTGTTTTCTGCTTGGAAAAAGAACCAATTACAACTCCCTTGGCTGTCATCAGCGGAGTAGGATTTGCCTCTGAAAGACTTTCTCACAATGTTTCTCTCTCTGCAAACGGTGAATGCCTGCAAAAATCAATGCGTATGGCATTGAAAAACGCAGATTTTTCAGAAATAGACGTTATTGTAACGCACACGCCGGGAACAATAAAAGGCGATTTGGCAGAAATCAACGCCATTAATGAAGTTTTTGATAGAAATCCGCCTGCTTTGACTAATAATAAATGGAAAATAGGGCACACTTTCGGGGCAAGTGGAGCGTTGAGCCTTGAAATGGCTATTTTGATGCTACAAACACAACGCTTTTATGCAGTTCCTTATCTCAATACACCAAAAGTTCCAAAAAAAATCAAAAAAATATTGGTAAATGCGGTTGGTTTTGGTGGTAATGCCGTAAGTATTTTAGTAGAAAAATGATTTTTTGTCAATAATCAAACTTCAACCCAAAGTAAAACGTACGTCCGGGCGTTATGGAAGAATAAAATCCAACGACATTTGCCTTATAATCAAAAAGATTAGTAATACCCGCGCTGAATGTCAAGTGGTACGGAAGTTTTACAGAAGTTTGCAAACGCCACAACCAGTACGGTTCGTAGTATGTAAAATAATCATCGGTTGTGTTGCTTTCTTCGGTGGAATGAATTTGCGTAGAACTTACATATTTTCCGCTTAACACCACACTCGGAACGTAGAGCAAATCGGCGGGAGCAACATATTCGGCTTTAAGCGTAAGTGTGTGCGGACGATTGTCTGACACACGCTTTTGAATGTCATAAAAAGAATAAGAACCTCGTACCCGAAACGACTGATGCAAGCGATATGCCACTGAAATTTCAGAGCCGATAACACGTGTTTTTCCTGAAAAATTGACGTAATTCAACGCATCTTTCGCGTCTGACCATACGATGTCTATTTTATCCGTAACGACGGAATATTGTGTCATTGCGGTGATATTCAAATTCTTACAACTGTAATCCACTGAAAAATTAAAATTATTGCTCAATTCGGGAAGCAAAGCCGTATTTCCTGATATTTGAAATCCGCCACCCCACGGATGAAACCAATTTGTGTAAAGTTCCTTAATGGTAGGCGACCGAAATCCGCTTGCGTAACCACCACGAAGCGTAAAATCATTTATTTTATACATTCCCGATAGGCGGAACGTAAAATGCTCCTTAAAAAGTGAATGATAATCCAACCGCGCTCCTGTTACCAACGTGAAACGGTCACTTAAAACCCAATCTTGTTGGGTGAAAAGTGTGTAATTTTGGCTGTTTTCACTTGCCTCTGTACCTTCATCATTAAATCGAAGGCTTACCAATTCATCTGTAAGTGCTTCACCTCCAGCTACAAATGTATGCTTTCCAAATAAAAGATTGTTATATTGAGCTCCGATACGCATTACAGTATTTTGATATTTTTTTTCCTCTTCATCTAAAAGACGATAGAAGCTGTATTTTCCGTATCGGTCATAAATCCCAGATAGTTTAATCGATTCATTTTCACTAAATTGATAATTTGATTTGAAAGAAAGCGCGTAGTTGCGATAACGGTCAAACACTTTTTTAGCGGCTTCTGTTCCGTCATTGCGTTCACTGAAATAGTAGCTGGGCGAAAGCTCCAAATCCCATTTGGGTGAAAGAATCCATTTTGCTTTCGGACTGATACCATAATTCGTAAATCCCGCAATATGAATGCGGTCAAGAGGCATTTCCTTGATTGTTCCGTCGGCATAAAAAAGTTTGCGTTTTTCACTATCTTCAAGCACATAGGGCTCTCGTGTTTTGTAAAAAGACGATAAACGCAAACTTCCCCATTTTTGTTTCGTTCCTACGGAAAGATTGGCTCTGTGGTCAACATTCGTATCATAGATGTATCCCGCATTGATTTCCAATGGGTTTTGTGTTTTTTTAGTAATGATATTGATAACACCACCAATGGCATTTGAGCCGTAGAGCGAGGAAGAAGCTCCTTTGATAATTTCGATACGTTCGATATTGTCAAGGTCAATACGTTGATAATCCACATTATCAAAAGTTTCGCCCGCCATTCGCTCGCCATCAATGAGAAAAAGCACATATTTTCCGCCAAAACCCATCATATTGATGTTGGGACTTCCTCCGTCATACGTGAAATTAATTCCAGAAAATTCGCTCTCTAAAAAACTTTGAAAATCAACTGATTGCGATTTTTCAATTTCTGATTTTGTAATCACGTGAACGGCAATAGGTACGTTTTTGAGTTTTTGGTCACTTCGGGTTGCTGTTACGGTGATTTCTCCAATTTCAATTTCTTTATCCTTACATATTGATAATAAATGATTTACATCTGAATTTTTAATTTTTACAGAAGAAAAAAAGGATTTGTACCCATCTTTGGAAACGTAGAGATGATGCGTTCCTGTCGGAAGATTGGAGAGCGAAAAATCACCATTTTTGTCAGATAGAACACTGATTTTCAATCCTTGAACTTCAATTAGTGCTTCTGCTATCGGACGCTGATTTTCACAATCAAAAACCTTCCCTGAAATGGTATGCTGACCAAATAGGGAAAAAAACGTTATGAAAAGGGCGAAAGTAACGTAAACCCGAAGCATTTATTTGTGTTTACAGAACACTAAAACTGTCTGCTATCGTTGCAAATTTGGTATTTAAACGAAATATTGAACGGCGCATTTTTCTCGTTAGTGTAGCTAACAATCTGAATTTTAGCATATTTACCATTAGCAGTTTTCACCACATATACCCATTTGTTCGGAATCACTTCAAGTCCGTTAGCGCCATATCCCACGAAAGTAGCCCAGCCATTGTCGTGAACCAATTTTGCTTTGATAGCTTCAATTTGAGCATCAGAAAGCCCTGCAAAAGCACCCAAATTTTTGATCAAATCAATGAATTTTTCACTATATCCCATTGACATTACAGAAGAACTCAATTTTGTAATTGTTTGTCTGGTTTCCTTTGAAAATGTAACTCTCTGTTCATCAGTTGCATAACCTTCTGTGGGAGCTTCCAAAATACTGGTGAAGTTAGTACTTTTTGTATTCAAAGCGCCTCGTGTTTTTATATTTACGTCATCAAAAGCGATGTCCCATTCATTGCTTGTGTCAGGGTCTGTAACTTCCACAATGGCGTTTTTTTCAAAAGAGAAGTAAACCCAATCAGCTCCTGCAACAGACAGATTTTTATACTCTTGCGCGCTCGTTGTTTGTTCAGGTGTAACTTCGTCTTTTTTACAGGAAACAAACAAAATTGTCCCCATTAATAAAATAGGTAAAAATGATTTTACTCTCATAGTAACTACGTTTTTAAGTTATTAACGGGACAAAGATAACATATTTTATTTAGAATAAAAAAAAATAATGTTATAATATTTTGAAGTGATATTGTTTTATTTTCAGAATAAATTTAATAATTTTGTGCGTCTTAACATCATTTTTTATGAAAAAAAGCACCTTTTCTTTTTTGGCTATTACATTCCTATGTTACATCAACGCTTTCGCACAAAAATATTCCGAGCCAAAATCCTACATAGCATATCAAGTTGATGAAAAAATTGAAATTGACGGGAAAGACAACGAGAAATCGTGGCAACTCACTGATTTTACTGATGATTTTATCGATATTGAGGGAGCAAAAAAGCCAAATTTCAAAACAAACGTCAAGATGTTATATAACAACGAATTTTTCTACTTCTTTGCCAAAATGGAAGACCCGCACATTTGGGCTACACTCAAACAGCGTGATACAGTTATTTTCCACAATAACGATTTTGAGATTTTTTTAGACCCTGATAATGACTCACATAACTATTACGAATTTGAAATCAATGCCCTAAATACAGTTTGGGACTTATTCCTGACCAAGCCTTATCGTGAAAAGAACAAAGTACTTGACGGCTGGGACATTAACGGACTCAAATCAGCGGTACACATTGAAGGTACGCTCAACAACCCAACAGATACTGACCATTTTTGGAGCGTAGAAATCGCTATTCCGTGGGCAGCAATGCGTGAAGCTCACCGCGAAAATAATGTGCCTACCCAAAAATTTTGGCGTGTAAATTTTTCTCGAGTGCATTGGGATTTTGACCTTACAGACGGAAAATATGACAAAAAGAGAGATAATGGTGGTAAATATTTGCCTGAATATAATTGGGTTTGGTCGCCTCAATGGAAAATCAGTATGCACGAACCCGAATTGTGGGGATATGTGTACTTCTCATCAAAAAAAGTGGGGAAAACAGACCATTTCAGCATTCCGAAAGATGAAAGCATTAAACGCTATTTGTATGATTTATATCATTTTAGCAAGTCAAAATCGCAAACTGAAATAGCTCGTGAAACCAAAAAAGGAACAACCATCTTTGGAAAAAAAATCGTTCCTATATTGCATCAGAATCCGTATTTTTGGAACATCGCCATAAAAAGCCCATTCTCAGGGAAAACACTTGTCATTATGCAAGACGGAAAAATCGAAACATTTGACAAATAATTACAACTAACTTTATTTTAGCACTTTACACAAATAAAATTTCATCATCGGTTAACAATTCTTCTCCACGAAAACGAAGTAGAATTTGTGCTACCGTTACCGTATCTTTTTCGCAATAAGTGGCTATACGGTCAATGTCTTTTTCTTTGTAGAAAACTTCACGAACTTGGCTTCCGTCTATGTCGTCTTTTGGAGAGGGAATTCCTAATGTATGTGCCAATAATTTTAACGATGTGAAATGCTTATAATCACCAAATTTCCATAATTCAAGTGTATCTAAATGCGGAATTTCCCAAGGTTTTTTTCCAAACATTTGCAACTTTGACGGAATGTGAATTCCGTTGATTATCATACGTCTGGATATGTATGGAAAATCAAATTCTTTACCGTTATGGGCGCAAAGTAATTTGTGTGAGCGAGAGAAATGCTGGTTTAACAAAGAGGCAAAATCTTTCAGAATTTGCACTTCTTCTCCGATAAATGACCGAACCCGAAAAGTGCGTTGCTCATTACGAAAAGAAAAATAACCCACTGAAATACAGACTATCTTACCGAATTCAGCCCATATTCCAGCTCGGTCATAAAACGCTTCAGCAGTAAATTCATCTTTGCGCTGGTATTTAGTTTTTTCGTCCCACAAACTTTGTTCAGTGAGTGACAATTCGTCATAATTTTCAAAAAGTGGAACGGTTTCAATATCCAGAAATAAAATATCTTCCAGATTGATTTTATTGAGCATTTTCTAACATTTTATAAGTTTCATCAATATATCCGTAAATATCCTTCGTAAAAGGGTCGCCACCTTCTATTTCAGGGTCTTTCAAATGCCCCAACCTGACAATCATAATATTATCTTCGGGCTGAACGATAACATATTGCCCCAAATGCCCACGCATCATAAAGAATTTTTTGGTTTTGTGCGTTAATAACCAAACTCCATAACCGTACTCAGGGCTATCAGCAAATCTCGGTTGAATTGATTTTGCAACAAACACAGAATCAATGATTTGCTCTCCGTTCCATTTGCCGTAATTGCGATAAAGTTTCCCCAATCGAGCAAAATCGCGAGCATTTGAGGCAATGCAACAATAGGCTTTTTCCATTCCATTGGTTTCGCTATCTAACTGCCATAATGCGTCATATTCTGCTCCCAAAGGCTTCCAAAGTGATTCTGAGAGATATTCAGAAAGTGTTTTTCCCGTAGCTTTTTCAATAACCATCGCCAAAAGTTGCGTATTTCCGCTTTGGTACACAAATTTTTCCCCAGGTTCGTTAACAATTTTCACGCGTTGCATCATCTCTCGTAAGTTGGTGTCAAAATATGCTTGTGTCGTAATGGAAAACGGACTGTAATAGGATTCGTCCCAATTTGAACCTGATGCCATTGAAGCTAAATCGCCTACCGTAAGTCGTGAAGCCCTTCCGTCAGAGAAACCCGAAAGAAAATCACCCACCGGTTGGTCTAAACCTTTGATATATCCGTCAATAATTGCTTTCCCAAGCAACGCCGAAACATACGATTTTGCCATTGAAAATGAATTACTTAGTGATTTATCAGAATATCCGTCAAAATATCGTTCGTGCCAAATACTATCATTTTTGAAGATAAGAAAAGCCACTGTTTTATATTTTTCGTGCAAAACTTCTAACGATTTAGGCATTTCCGTTTGGTTATAATTTTTGTGCAAAGCCCAAGGTTCTACGTAATTTCCCTTGCGGATAATCCGATTGTCAAAACGCTCATAATCTGACAAAAACGCCGTTTTATGACCAGAACCATAAATCACCCGAACAGCCTTAAAAATATATCCATAGCCAAAAACGTAAAAACCTGTAACTATGGAAATTACAACTAAAAACAACCCGATGAAAAATCTTTTTACATACTTCATAATTCAAATAAATTTATATTTTTTCAAAACCAAGAAGTTCCTCCCCAAAAGTACAAATTTTATTTCAAAAATCAATTTTTTTGCGATTTTTTTAGTTTAGACGTACAATTTTGCTTGATAGGGAATAACATCGTTATAGAAAATAAAAAATTATTTTTAGCAATTTAACTTGCGACTGATTTATTACGCAAAAAAAATCAGCAAGTTGGACACATTTAAAATACTTTTTTAATCTATGTCGCAAAATTCTGGATAAAAACAAAAAAAGCTGCCATTTTCAGACAGCTTTTTTGCTTTTAAAATCTATTATACTTACGAGGAATTACATCATTCCAGGCATTCCTCCGCCCATTGGAGGCATTCCACCCGCTTTTTCATCTTTAATGTCAACCAAAGCACATTCAGTGGTCAAAATCATTCCTGCCACAGAAGCTGCGTTTTCCAAAGCCACACGAGTTACCTTTTTAGG
Organism: Capnocytophaga sp.; assembly: GCA_041819925.1. Taxonomy (GTDB): domain Bacteria; phylum Bacteroidota; class Bacteroidia; order Flavobacteriales; family Flavobacteriaceae; genus Capnocytophaga. Next base: position 2,864 of record JBGYFE010000067.1, on the reverse strand, counting down.
ATCGATAATTCCAGCTTTGAACATATCGCTGTATTGTCCTGTTTTTGCGTTGTATCCGAACGTGTCACGTGATGAATCCAACACTTTGGCAACAATTACAGAACCTTCAACTCCCGCATTTTCAACGATAGTGCGCAAAGGAGCTTCCAAAGCTTTTGCAACAATCTGAATACCCGTAGCTTCATCTGCATTCACAGGTTTTAGTTTGCTTAATGCCGCTTTCGCACGGATTAGAGCAATTCCACCACCTGCCACGATTCCTTCCTCAACAGCGGCGCGTGTTGCGTGAAGAGCGTCATCAACGCGGTCTTTTTTCTCTTTCATTTCTACCTCAGAAGCAGCACCCACATAAAGAACAGCCACACCTCCTGACAACTTAGCCAAACGCTCTTGCAATTTTTCACGGTCATAGTCAGATGTAGTTACCTCAATTTGAGCTTTAATTTGATTTACACGTGCTTTGATATCCTCAGCGTTTCCTGCTCCGTTCACAATTGTAGTGTTATCTTTGTCGATAGAAACTTTTTCTGCCGTACCTAACATATCAATTGTTGCATTTTCAAGCGTAAACCCTCTTTCTTCGGCAATGACCGTTCCTCCTGTCAAAATGGCGATATCTTCTAACATTGCTTTTCTTCTGTCTCCAAATCCAGGAGCTTTTACCGCAGCAATGCGAAGCGTACCTCTTAATTTATTGACAACTAACGTAGCTAATGCTTCTCCATCAATATCTTCTGCAATAATTAACAACGGTTTTCCTGATTGAGCAACAGGCTCTAACACAGGAAGTAAGTCTTTCATTGTAGATATTTTTTTGTCATAAAGCAAGATGAAAGGTCTGTCCAACTCAGCAACCATTTTCTCAGAATCGGTTACAAAGTAAGGCGACAAATACCCTCTATCAAACTGCATTCCTTCCACAACTTCCACGTAAGTATCTGTTCCTTTGGCTTCTTCAACAGTGATAACACCTTCTTTTCCGACTTTGTTGAAAGCTGTTGCAATCAATTCCCCAATGGTGTCGTCATTATTAGCTGAAATTGATGCCACTTGACGGATTTTTTCAGAAGAAGAACCTACTTCTTTGGCTTGTTTTGACAATTGCTCAACGATTTTCACAACTGCTTTGTCTATTCCACGTTTTAAATCCATTGGATTGGCTCCCGCTGCTACGTTTTTCAAGCCTTCTTTCACGATAGCTTGTGCCAAAACGGTAGCCGTAGTTGTTCCGTCACCTGCTAAATCATTTGTTTTTGAGGCTACTTCCTTCACCATTTGTGCTCCCATATTTTCAAGAGCGTCTTCCAATTCTACTTCTTTGGCAACTGTTACACCATCTTTGGTAATGTGAGGAGAACCAAATGATTTACTGATGATTACGTTACGTCCTTTGGGTCCCAAAGTTACTTTTACTGCATTTGCTAATGCATCAACACCGCGCTTTAAACCTTCGCGTGCTTCTATATCAAATTTTATTTCTTTTGCCATTTTTATTTTGTTTTTAGCGGAAAGCTATTAAGCCATTGGCTTTTAACCTTTCCGCAAATTATTTTGTTAATTTATTTCGTAATGATGTCAATTGTTTTTTTTTATTACCAAACTGCCAGTTTCTTGAAATTTCACATTTGTATTCAATCTCAATATTAACAGCTAATTGTTAACAACTATAAACCATTAAATAACTGCTAAAACATCATTTTCACGCATAATCAGGTAGTCTTTTCCTTCTAATTTCAATTCTGTACCTGCGTATTTTCCATAAAGAACAACATCACCTACTTTTAATGTTACGGGATTGTCTTTTGTTCCAGCTCCTACTGCTACCACAGTTCCTTTTTGTGGTTTTTCTTTTGCTGTGTCGGGAATTATAATGCCCGAAGCCGTAGTGGTTTCAGCCACGGCAGGCTCAATCAAAACTCTGTCAGCCAAAGGCTTAATATTCACTTTTGTCATATTTATTATGTTTTTATTTATTCCTAAATTTCTTTGATAAGTTTCTAACAAACCTACCATCATTTTCTGAATTTGTCCACAAGTATGCCAAACTGAAAAATCTGACATTATGTCAGAATAATTTGAAACAAAATTGAGAATTGAAAATCCGTAAGCATTGTCAATTCTCAATTCATCATTTCCGATTTATCAACAACTACTGTGCTGTTTCAGAAGCAGTTCCAGGTTGTTGTGTGTTTGCTGGTGGCGTATTCAAAATGTTGTTTTCAACAGGCGCTCCGTCCAAAAGACGTGAATCTGAACCTGTTATATTGTTCGTTTGCAACAAAGTGTTGGCTATCAAAATCAAAGCTGCCAAAAGTGTTGCGAATGTCCAAGTGCTACGTTCTAAAAAGTCACCTGTTTTTTTCACACCTCCCACAACTTGTGTATTACTGCCAAAAGCCGACGAAAGACCTCCTCCCTTAGGATTTTGAGCCATAATTACCAATGCCAGTAGTAAACATACTACAATAATAAGAACTAAAAAAACGTTGAATGTTGCCATTTTCTATAAATTATTTTGCTGTAAATTTTTAATATTTTGTATTTGGGCTGCAAAGTAAGCACTTTTTTCTGGATTTTTCAAAATTAATATTTGATAAGCTTGAATTGCTTGTTTATATTTTCGTTGTTTCACATAAACTTGTGCTAACGTTTCGGTCATCAATTGATGTGGATCGGTTTTTACTTCATTCGCTAAATTGACGTTAGAAACATAATCTCTTGACGGTTCTATTTTCGGATTAGCTTCCAAAAATTTATCTATCAAACGAAATTTTTCTGCCACCGTATCATCTTTATAATCAAACCCTTGCTTATTTTCTTTGCTTGAAATATCGGTTAACCATTCTGAAATAGAGTCCACTTTG
>JBGYFE010000066.1:0-38496 GCA_041819925.1 Capnocytophaga sp. | reverse complement strand
GAAGTGTCGTGGTTCTCCGCAAAGATGAGCAGGTTGTCAATGTCTTTATATAGGAAGTCATTTACGAAATTATCATACACCTGAATCATTCCCTTGTCCCACGAAGGGGAAGCCTTGAATGCCTCTCCTATGGCATCGTGCAGCGTAAAGTCCATAACGGCAGGCAAATAGGTATTATAGCTTTGAATAGCACTGATAGGACTATCCTTTTGCCAATATGATATTTGCGCTTGGTCGTGCAACCACACCTCTCCAACGATATTGAAGTTCGGATATTCATTCATAATGGCTTTTGTCCATTTTGCGATGCCCTCTTTGTCATTGTAAGAGTACGTATCGACGCGAAGCCCGTCCAAATCGGCATATTCAATCCACCAAATGGCGTTTTGTGTCAGATAAGTAAGCACCAACGGATTGCTTTGGTTTAAATCAGGCATCGATTGCACAAACCAACCATTCACACAGTATTTTTTATCAATATCGGAAGTATTTACGTCCATTTGAGTACTCATTCGGTAGTTACTTTGTGCATATCCAGGGAATTGGTGTATCCAATCATAAGCCGGAAGGTCATTAATCATCCAATGTTTCCAGCCCCAATGGTTCGTAACGTAGTCTTTGATAAGTTTCATTCCTTTTTTGTGCATTTCTTCGGCAAGACGCTTGTAATCTTCGTTCGTTCCGTAGCGCGCATCGATTTTATAGACGTCACTTTGCCCGTAAGTATGGTAGGAATAGGTTTCGTCATTATCTTCGCACATTGGCGTTGACCATATTGCGGTTGCCCCCAATGATTTTATGTAGTCCAAGTGGTTGATAATGCCCTGAATGTCGCCTCCGTGTCGCCCCCCTGGTAGGTTTCTGTTTGCTTTTTCGTTGAGCGACTTGTGCGAATCGTTGTTTTTGTCTCCATTAGCGAAGCGGTCGGGCATAAGCAAGTAAATCACATCTGAACTGTCAAATCCTTTGCGCCAAGCCGAGCCTTCACGACGTTTTTTAAGCTCGTAATCCAACGTTTTTATCTTTTTCTTCTGTTGCGCCAAGCTGATTTTGTATGTCCCAGCGTTTTTGTTCTTCGTATCAACGGTTACGAAGATGTAATTTGGGTTTTCGGTCTTTGTAATGCTCACGATGGGCAATTCACTCTCCACGGAATAGCGTGCAATGTCTTTCCCGTAAAGCATAATCTGCAATTCGGTGTTGTGCATATCTGCCCACCAAAATGGCGGTTCAATTCTTTGAATTTGCGCATTCATAATCAATGAAAAAAATAAACAAATACTGAAAATAAACGGTTTGCGGTTGGTTGTTTGCTTTCCTTTTTTCTGAACATTTGAAGTCATATTACATTATTTTTGTATGAAATTAAGGGCTAATTTACGCAAAAAAGCCAAAGATTCAAACAAAGCGTAAAATATCTCGCCATTATTTGCTTTTAAGTGCTTGTTTTTGCTCCCCAAAGACCTTATCATCAGCAAAAACAAAAGAACGCCAAGAAACAAAATTTTTCAGCTTTTCAAACTCCTTTTTAAAATTATTCTATTACTTTTGCAGCCGCATTTAACATATATGATTAATATCGTGAAAGTAAAACATATAGCACAAAAGATAGAACAATTAAGTCCGCTTGCTTATGCTGAAAGTTTTGACAATGTAGGGCTGTTAGTCGGCGACCCCGAAATGAACGTTACAGGCATTCTTATTACACTTGATACGCTTGAAAATGTGGTTGATGAGGCTATCGAAAAAAATTGTAACCTTATCGTTAGCTTTCACCCTATCATCTTCAACGGACTCAAAAATATCACAGGAAAAACATACGTAGAGCGCGTGGTTATCAAAGCAATTCGGCATAATATCGCCATTTATAGTATGCACACAGCGTTAGACAATATGTTTTTAGGCGTAAATGCAAGCATTTGTGATACTCTAAATTTGAAAAATCGAACTATTCTACTGCCACAAAAAAATCCGATTCGTAAACTAATTACATACGTTCCAAATCAACTTGCCGAAGAAGTGCGCAAGGCTTTATTTGAAGCAGGAGCTGGAAATATCGGCAATTACAGTGAATGTAGTTTCAATTTGGAAGGACAAGGTACATTCAAAGGAAATGAAGAATCAAATCCGACCATCGGGCAACGCAATGAACTTCACATTGAAAATGAAACCCAAGTCGGAGTTATTTTTCCAAAACATTTGCAAAATCAAATCCTTAAAGCCCTCAAAGAAAGTCATCCGTATGAGGAAGTGGCGTATGAAATCTACGTTTTGGAAAACCATCATCAACACATCGGATTGGGAATGATTGGTGAATTGCCCGAACCAATGCAAGAAATTGATTTTTTGGCTTTTCTGAAAGAAAAAATGCAAACCGATTGCATTCGACATTCAAATTTTATTCAAAAAGAAATCAAAAAAGTAGCCGTTTTGGGCGGAAGTGGCGCTTTTGCCATTGATGCTACCAAAGCCTCCAAAGCCGACGCTTTCATCAGTGCAGATTTCAAATATCACGATTTTTTCAAAGCAGAAAACCAGATTCTACTCGCCGATATTGGGCATTTTGAAAGCGAACAATTCATAAAAAATCTTTTATTTGATTATCTTACGAAAAAAATTCCTAACTTTGCCATCATTTTATCGGATATAAACACGAATCCTATCAAGTATTACTAAAATAAATATGACAAAAAAAGCTGAGATTACAGTAGAAGAAAAGTTGAGAATGTTGTATGATTTACAACTTATTGACTCACAAATTGACGAACTGCAAAACGTGCGAGGCGAACTTCCGTTGGAAGTTGCTGACCTTGAAGATGAAGTGGAAGGACTTAAAAACCGCTTGTCAAAATTCAAGGAAGAATTAGAACAATTACAATCCGGAATTTCTGAGAAAAAAAATACGATTGAGGAAGCTAAAATCTTGATTAAGAAGTATAACACTCAGCAAAAAAATGTACGCAACAATCGAGAATACAACTCAATTACCAAAGAAATTGAATTTCAAGAATTAGAAATTCAATTGGCTGAAAAGCGTATCAAAGAAGGAAAAGCCCAAGTAGAACAGAAAAAAGAAGCCATCAAACAGGTGGAAGAAAAAAAATCACAACGGGAAGCTCACCTGAAACACAAAAAAGATGAGTTGGATTCTATTTTAGCGGAAACCGAAAAAGAAGAAACCTTTTTACGCCAGAAAGCCGAAGAATTTGCTGAGCAAATTGAAGACCGTTTGTTAATCGCTTATCGCAGAATTCGAGAAAGTGTTGTGAATCGCTTGGCAGTAGTTCCTGTGGAACGTGGCGCTTCTGGTGGGTCTTTTTTCACAATTCCACCGCAAGTGCAGATGGAAATTGCCGCTCGCAAGAAAATCATCACCGATGAACACAGCGGGCGCATTTTGGTTGATGCTGCCCTTGCCGATGAAGAAAGAGAAAAAATGGAAGCGCTATTTAATAGCATAAAATAATTGATTTTCAAAACATTTCACTCAACCTTTGTCAGGGTTTCTAAACTTTGACAAGGGTTATGTGTGAAGTGAATGTTTAAAAAAAAGAAATAATTACTACCTTTCCTAACTGCTTTCTGCTGTTATTATCTTTCCTAAAAGAGAAAAAATGACTACACGCCAAAAACAATTGCAAGCCTTTGAACGTCTGTTAGATATAATGGACGATTTGAGAGAAAAATGTCCTTGGGACAAAAAACAGACTTTACAATCACTTCGGCATTTGACAATTGAGGAAACTTATGAATTAGGCGATGCTATTTTAGACAATAATCCGTCTGAAATAAAAAAAGAGTTGGGCGATTTGCTGCTACACATTGTTTTTTATGCAAAAATTGGCAGTGAAACCAACGATTTTGATATTGCAGATGTAGCCAATTCTGTTTGTGATAAACTCATTGAGAGGCATCCGCACATTTACGGTGATGTGAAAGTGGAAAACGAGGAAGATGTAAAACGAAATTGGGAAAAAATTAAGCTCAAAGAAGGAAAAAAAAGCGTTTTGGAAGGTGTGCCGAAGAGCCTTCCAGCCTTGGTGAAAGCTTCACGCATTCAAGATAAAGTTGCAGGGGTAGGTTTTGATTGGGAATCCAAAGAAGGAGTTTTTGACAAAATAAAAGAAGAAATCACTGAATTGCATCACGAAGTTGAGTGTAAAAACAAAGAAAATATTGAAAAAGAATTGGGAGATGTATTTTTCAGTTTGATAAATTACGCCCGATTTTTGAAAATAAATCCCGAAGATGCGTTAGAGAAAACGAATAAAAAATTCATCAAACGCTTTCAGTATCTTGAAAGTAAAGCAGAAGAGCAAGGAAAATCACTCAAAGAAATGACACTTGCCGAAATGGAAAACTTTTGGCAGGAAGCCAAAAAATCTGATTAAATAAAGTGTATCCGTATCACAATAAAATCAAACAGCGCATCACTAATGGAGAACTTGCTGGATATGAATTTGTTGAAAAATACAAAAACATAAGTCCGTGTTTGTTGCTGCATTTCAACACAGAGCCTCATATACGCCCCGTGCGAGAACATCGTTTTGCTGAGTACAAGCAAATTTTGGACATTTCACAAGAAATTACAACTAAAAATTCTACCGTCTAATAATTATAACGTTCGCCCCATAGCTTTTTTAAGTATGCCCGCATTGCGTTTTCTCGTTGATTATCACCGGGTTCGTAAAATTTCTGACCTTCCAATCCTTCGGGTAAAAAATCTTGAAAGGCAAAATTTCCTTCATAGTCGTGCGAATATTTGTAGTCTTTTCCGTAATTGAGCTCTTTCATTAACTTAGTCGGGGCGTTGCGCAAATGAATGGGAACGGACAAATCCCCCGTTTGTTTTACCACTTGTTGGGCTAAATTTATGGCTTTGTATGATGCATTACTTTTAGGCGATGATGCCAAGTAAGTAGCACATTGACTGAGAATTATCCGTGCTTCGGGATAACCAATAGTAGTTACAGCCTGAAATGTATTATTCGCTAAAATTAATGCCGTAGGGTTTGCATTCCCGATATCTTCCGAAGCTAAAATCAGCATTCGTCGAGCGATAAATTTAACATCTTCGCCTCCTTCTATCATTCGGGCGAGCCAATAAACAGCTCCGTTGGGGTCGCTTCCTCGAATGGATTTTATGAAAGCCGATACAATATCATAATGCTGCTCGCCTGTTTTGTCATACAAAACTGTATTTTTTTGAACAATTTGCAATACTTTTTCATTCGTTAGCTCAATGGTTTCTTCTCCCGAATGGGCATTGATAATGAGTTCAAAGGTGTTTAATAGTTTTCTGCCATCACCACCTGAAAGTCGTAGTAAAGCCTCTGTTTCAGAAAGTTGAATGTTTTTAGATTTTAGAATAACATCTTTTTCGATGGCATTTTTGAGTAATTTTTCTAAATCTTGCCGTTCAAAAGCCTTTAAAATATAGACTTGGCAACGAGAAAGCAAGGCTGGAATCACCTCAAAACTTGGATTTTCCGTTGTCGCTCCGATGAGTGTAATCCACCCTTTTTCAACGGCTTGCAATAACGAATCTTGTTGAGTTTTGTTAAAGCGATGTATTTCATCAATGAAAACAATCGGATTTTTTGCCGAAAACAGTCCGCCTCTTTGTTTGGATTGATCAATAACTTCACGAACCTCCTTAATTCCTGAATTTATGGCACTTAACGTAAAGAAAGAACGTTTGCTTTGTTGAGCAATGATATTTGCCAAAGTGGTTTTTCCGGTTCCGGGAGGTCCCCAAAAGATAAGTGACGGAAGCCAACCACTCTCAATTTGTTTGCGTAAAGAGCCGTTTTCTCCAACCAAATGTTCTTGCCCAACATACGAGCTTAAATCGGAAGGTCGCATACGTTCTGCCAAAGGTGTGTTCATAGTGAATCGTTTTTTGCAAAAGTATAAAAAATCAGCAAAAACAACCTCAAACATTTCTAAATAACACCGATAATCAGCCCACTCATTTTACAAAAAACTCATTAAAAAAACTCCTTTGTAGTATTTCCGAAGTTTTATAGTGAACTTACATAATACTGTGAAAAACCTGTTATTTTCTCACAATTATCAATATTCTAAATATAATTTTGGAAATAAATTATTGTTTTTTGAATAGATAAGACTATATTTGCAGGTTGTTAAGAAGAAAAACATCTTTTATGTTTTCCTACTTACTTTTAATAAATTTTACAAGTATGAAACGTTTACTTTTAATAACAATCACTTTTTGTTTATCGCTTCCGTTATGGGGGCAATACACAGAAATTATCAACTCAAATTTACCCGGAAATTCACAAAGTGCCTATTCTGTGGGCGGACGCGTATTGCAATTTGAAGGAGGTTTATGGTTTGAGCAACGCAATCACAAAAAAATATTCACTGACAGAACGATTGTTGGGCTTAACTATTCTGCCAGATACGGAATCCTTTCAGAACGTTTGGAGTTAATGCTTAACGGAACAGTGGCTTATGACAATGAACACTATTACCGTTTTTTTAGTGAACGCACCAATAATTTTGGTTTTGTAAACAACACTATTGGGGCTAAATATTTGATTTACACACCTAACACAGAAGATAAACCCAATATTTACAGTTGGAAAGCTAACAATACTTTCAGGTGGAGAAACCTAATTCCTGCCGTGAGTTTGTATGCCGGAATGAACTTTTTTCCAAACAAACGATATTTTTATGAAGAGGTTGACGCTCTTTCTCCAAAGGTAGTAGTTGCTTTGCAAAGTCAAGTTTCATCACGAATTGTTTTAGTTGGAAATTTAATCGCTAATCGTTTTTTGAGCAAATATTCCGAATTTGGGTATATACTTACGCTGACTCACAATTTAGACAATGGGCGATTCAGCATTTTTATGGAATCAGAAGGCATTCAAAGCGGATATTACAGCGACCAAATCTTACGTTTAGGAGGAGCGTATTTGTTCACCAAAGACATTCAAGTTAATGCAGATTTGGGAGCAAGTTGGAAAAACACGCCCTCGCGTTATTCCGCTTTGCTGGGATTTTCTTACCGAATTGATAATCACAAGTCTTTCATAAAAGCACAACAACAAGAAAAATTAAAACCTACCAAAATAAAAAGACAGAAAAAACCAAAAAAAGACAAAAAATGGCTGATATTTTAGTAAAAGAAATTTTTTCAAAAGATGATTTGAAAACTTTTGTAAAGTTTCCTTTCAAACTCTATGAAAACAATCCCTATTGGGTGCCTCCTTTAATCAATGACGAAGTAGCTTCGTTTGATAAAACCAAAAATCCGGTTTTTGATAATGCCGAAGCCTTCTTTTACTTGGCATACAATCAGAAAAAGGAAGTTGTGGGACGTGTAATTGCCATAATCAATCGGCACGACCTTTCCCAGAAGGTTTTAAAAGTGCGCTTTGGTTGGTTAGATATGATTGATGATGTGAATGTTACCAAAGCGTTACTCGAAAAAGTCGCCGAAAAAGGACGCGAACACCAACTATCATATATGGAAGGACCTATGGGCTTCTCAAATATGGACAAAGTGGGCGTGCTTACCGAAGGCTATGACCACATTACAAATATGATGACTTGGTATAGTTTTCCGTATTATAAAAAACACTTAGAAGAATTGGGTTTCGTAAAAGAAAAAGGATATATTGAAACTTACTTTACAATGGACAACGTGAAACCCGAAGTCTTCAAAAGAACGGCAGAAGCCATTCAGACACGCTATGGAGTGCGTCTTGTTCAAACCGATACAAAAGAAGCTGTTTTGAAATATGTTGATGCAATGTTTGATTTGTATAACGAAACGTATGCCAAATTATCATCTTTCGTTCCCGTGAGTGAAAGGCAAAAGCAATATTTTAAAGAGAAATATATTCCTTTTATCAATCCTGAGTACATTCGTTTTATTGAGGATAAAGATGGAAAACTAATTTGTTTTGCTATCGTACTTCCTTCATTTTCAAAAGCATTACAAAAAGCAAAAGGCAAACTGTTTCCTTTCGGATTTTTACATCTGCTCAAAGCTAAAAAGAAACACGACACGGTTGAATTTTACTTGATTGGCGTAGCTCCTGAATATCAAAGCAAAGGCATTCCATCGCTTTTATTTGATTATTATCACCCAATTTTTAGTAAGAATGGCGTTACGAAATGTGTTTCAACTCCTGAATTAGAAGATAATTTAGCGATTCAACAACTTTGGAAAAATTTTAATCCTGTTACTTTTGCAAAGCGAGCAACTTATCGAAAAGAAATCTAATCACTAATATCTAAAAAAATTACTACACTGTTTAAAATGAACTATTTACTCCCGTTTTTATCCATTGTTTTTGGTTTTCTTATTGTACTTATTTTCAAGCCAAAAAACCAAAGAAACATCAAGTTGTTGCTGGCTTTTAGTGGGGCTTTTTTGCTTGCAATGACCGTTTTTACACTTATTCCGGAGGTTTTTCATTCATTGGAACACGTTCACGATGAACATTGTGAACACGAACACGGACACGGTTTGGGAAAAACTATCGGGCTTTGGATTGTCATCGGAATTTTATTGCAAATTGTTCTTGAATTTTTTTCACGTGGTGCAGAGCACGGGCATATGCACCGCCCTCATTCTGAAATGAGAAATGCTTTCCCTTGGTCGTTGTTCATCAGTTTGAGCATTCATTCTATTTTGGAAGGATTTCCGTTACATCATCATCACAATATGGTTTACGGAATTTTTATCCACCATCTGCCTATTGCTATGGTGCTGACTATTTTCTTTTTAGATTCAGGCATAGGTTTGAAGCGCACGCTTATCTTCTTGATATTATTCGCTTTGATGACTCCATTTGGAACGATGCTGGCAGAATTTGTTCCGCAATTAGGGAATTACCATATTCAAATTTCATCGGTTGTTATTGGAATTTTCTTACATATTTCATCTGTTATTTTATTTGAAACTTCTGAAAATCATAAATTTAATCATATTAAATTAGCAACTATCATTTTGGGGTTTGCAGCAGCATATTTCACGTGATTTTAAATCTTAAATATTATGATTTACATATTATTAGAATAAAAAACAACTTTTTTTACACTCAAAATCCGCAGTATATGTAATTTTTTCGACATATATTTTCTTTCTTTAAAAAATGTTATACTTTATGCCGATTACAAACGTTTTGTTTGTAGTCGGTTTTTTTTAGGCTATAAACTAATAATAACTTTGACAAAGTTTTGAGCAGAATTTTTCCCGCAGAGTGTACGACAAACGCAGAAAAGTATAAGAAAATATATGTAATTTAGTAATTTCTATACGGGAAAAGCAGAAAAACGAAAGAAACGATAACTATTTTCTAATCTTTAAAAATACATAACATAGCATTTAAAGATTGGATTTTAGGCAACATTTCCCGATGAGGAGTTTACGCAAATACAATTATTCAATCGCAATGAATCTATCAATTAAACTCTAAAAAACGTTTTTTAGGATTTTGAAATGTATTTAATAGGGTTCTGAAACGTATTTAATAGGGTTCTGAAACGTATTTAATAGGGTTTTGAAATGTATTTAATGGGGTTCTGAAATGTATTTAATGGGGTTCTAAAACGTATTTAATAGGGTTCTAAAACGTATTTAATAGGGTTCTGAAACGTATTTAATAGGGTTCTGAAACGTATTTAATAGGATTTTGAAATGTATTTAATAGGGTTCTGAAATGTATTTAATAGGGTTCTGAAATGTATTCAATAGGGTTCTGAAATGTATTTAATATACGGTGCTTTTGGTATAAAACGAATAAAAAATATTGTAATTGATTCTAATAACAAAGCTAAATCGTGCAAACTTTTCTTGGAAAAACAAAAAAGATTGCCGAATTTTGTGCTTCTCTAATATTTTTTTTTGTATGAAAACAAGAGTAACTGAATTATTCAAAATAAAATACCCTATCATTCAAGGTGGAATGGTTTGGGCAAGTGGTTGGAAGTTAGTTTCAGCGGTGAGCAATGCTGGCGGATTAGGTTTACTGGGAGCAGGGTCGATGTACCCCGAAGTGCTTCGTGAACACATTCAAAAATGCAAAAAAGCAACAGATAAACCTTTCGGAGTCAATATCCCGATTATGTACCCTGACATCGATAAACTAATGGAAATTTTGTTGCAAGAAAGGGTTAAAATCGTATTTACTTCCGCAGGAAACCCAAATATTTGGACACCTATTCTTCAAAAAGAAGGTGTAAAAGTTGCTCACGTAGTAAGTAGTTCAAAATTCGCTCTGAAAGCGCAAGATGCAGGGGTTGATGCCATCGTTGCCGAAGGTTTTGAAGCAGGTGGGCACAACGGACGAGAAGAAACCACCACAATGACACTCATTCCGTCTGTGAAACAAAATATTCATCTTCCGCTCATTGCAGCAGGAGGCATCGCCACAGGCAGAGGAATGTTAGCCGCAATGGCTTTGGGAGCAGAAGGTGTGCAAATAGGCTCTCGTTTTGTTGCTACCGAAGAGGCTTCATCGCATAGAGCTTTTAAACAACGTGTTTTAGAAGCCCAAGAGGGGGATACCATACTTACTTTGAAAGAGTTAGCTCCGGTCAGACTGTTAAAAAATTCGTTCTATAATAAGGTACAAGAACTCTATCAAAACGGTACGGCAACCATCGAAAACCTAAAAGCATTGCTGGGTCGTGGGCGTACTAAATTAGGAATGTTTGAAGGAAATATGGAAGAAGGAGAACTCGAAATCGGACAGATAGCGTCAGTCATAAATAAAATACAACCCGCCGCCGAAGTTATTGATGAAATTGTACAAGAATATCATTCAGCTTTGGCAGCATTAAAAGAATATTAGTAAAACCAAACTGAAAAATATCTGATTTTTATGTAAGTATTTTTCAAAGTCTGTTTTTTACTTAGGCAAATGTAAATATTTAAATAAATCAACTAAAAAAATTGTTTTTCTAAAAAAATATATTTATCTTTGAGGCTAAAATTACGTTATTCATAATTATTAACTGTCTATAAAAAAATAATAAAATGAGTTTTCCTACCGATTTAGAAATTGCACAGAATGCAAAAATGCAACCCATTAAGGAAGTTGCCAAAAAACTGAATATCAATGAAGATGATTTGGAATTTTACGGAAAATACAAAGCCAAATTACCGTTGCATCTCATTGATGAAAATAAACTGAAAAACAACAAACTGATACTGGTAACTGCTATCACTCCCACCCCAGCAGGCGAAGGTAAAACTACGGTAAGTATCGGGCTAACTGAGGGACTTAACAAAATTGGAAAGCAAGCTATTGCGGTGTTACGCGAACCTTCCCTCGGTCCTGTATTTGGTATCAAAGGGGGTGCTGCAGGTGGCGGATACTCGCAAGTAGTTCCAATGGAAGACATTAACCTTCACTTCACGGGCGATTTTTCTGCCATCGAAAAAGCCAATAATCTGCTGTCGGCGGTTATTGACAACAACTTACAGAGCAAAACACATTCGCTTGGCATTGACCCCAGAACCATCGTTTGGAAACGAGTGATGGATATGAACGATCGCGCATTAAGACAAATCGTAATAGGCTTGGGCGGAAGTGCTAACGGCGTGCCTCGTGAAGACGGTTTCAATATTACACCTGCTTCCGAAATTATGGCTATCTTATGTTTGTCGGAAAACTTTTCTGACCTTAAACGTCGAATCGGAAATATTTACATCGGAAAAAAATACGACGGAATGCCAGTTTTTGCTCGCGACCTGAATGTCGTTGGCGCTATGGCACTCTTGTTAAAAGATGCAATAAAACCTAATCTCGTTCAGACTTTGGAGAATAATCCGGCGATATTGCACGGAGGACCTTTTGCCAGTATTGCACAAGGAACAAACTCCGTTTTAGCCACCAAAATGGGAATGTCATTATCGGAATACACCGTTACAGAAGCAGGATTTGGAGCAGATTTAGGTGCAGAGAAGTTCTTAAACATCAAGTGCGTATCGGCAGGGATTGCGCCCAATGCTGTAGTCATCGTAGCTACGGTCAGAGCACTGCGACACCACGGAGGAGCAAAAAAAGAGGCCTACAATACACCTGACCTCGAAAAAGTTAAAAAAGGAATCGGAAACCTTGAAAAGCATATTGAGAATGTTCAAAAGTTTGGACTAAAAGCTGTTGTCGCAATCAATTTCTTCCCAAATGATAGTGAAGAAGAAATCCGTTACATTCAGGATATTTGCCGACAAAAAGGTGTAAAAGCTATTGTTTCAAAAGGATTTTCAGAAGGAGGCGAGGGAACAAAAATATTAGCACAAGAGGTTGTTTCAATTGCAGAAAGTAATGAAAGTAAATTCACACCATTATACAATCATTCCATTTCTATTGAAGAGAAAATAGAAAAAATTGCAACGGAAATATACGGAGCAAAAAGCGTAAATTATACAAGCAAAGCCAAATCACAACTTAAAAATATTAATGAATTAGGATTTAACTCGATGCCAGTTTGTATGGTAAAAACTCCGAAGTCATTGAGCGATGACGACAAAAAACTTTCACGCCCTACAGATTTTGAAGTAACAATTCGCGAATTTGAATTCGCATCAGGAGCAGGATTCGTAATTCCTATTTTGGGCGATACAATGCGAATGCCAGGACTTCCAAGTATTCCAGCAGCAGAAGGAATGGACATTGATGACAATGGAATCATCACCGGACTTTCTTAGTTTTACAATATATTTTACAAAAAATAATCAGGGTGGAAAATCTTTTCCGCCCTGATTGCTTTTGCTGTTTCATTTCTTATTGCGACACCATATTTTTTACTCATATTGTGCCTGCTCTTTCTAAATTTATACTTTCGATTAATATATTTTTTGATTACTTGATATTGTTTCAACGTAAAAGAGTGTAATAGGTTCTCACTTCCTATTTTTCCATTCATTTTATAAAACCTAAACATCTCGTAAGGCATCGATGATAAATTATCTATATAAATGGAATCCTTTACCTCTCTATAAATTGTTTGATTCAGATATATGTTTCAATATACGAGAAAATATCTATATTATTTGCTCTGCTATTGAAAAAGGTGCACGACAGAATATCTGAAAAAACTTTATCTTTTTTACAAACATCAGAAAGCTCACCAAAATAATTAACTCGAACAGCCCTTAGTTTGGAAGGTTAGAAAGTGTGTTTTTTCTTAAAATCTCATCTTCTATTCAATCCTAATCTCCTATCAATACGCTCTATCTTTCTTTCCTTCGTAAAAATTGATAAACGCCCGATTTACTACCCGATTTCCGCCATCGGTTGGATAATCGCCCGTGAAATACCAATCGCCCAAGTTTTTCGGACAGGCTTCGTGCAAATTTTCCACACTTTGGAACAATATTTCCACTTCGGGAACAAAATTTTCAGGCAATAGCAATTCCGTGATTTTGCGAGTAATTTCCTCATCGGAAAACGGTGCATAAATATCTTTGACGTAATTTACCACTTTGTCATCGCTCAAATCTACTTGCGACAAACATTTTCGGTACACCTCATCAACAATGTGATACGTGTTTCGGTCGCGGTGCAATTGCAAAGTTGCTTCAAATGCAACCAAATCTTCCAAGCGCGCCATATCAATTCCGTAACAGTCAGGATAACGGATTTGTGGCGCCGATGAAACCACCACGATTTTCTTCGGGTGTAATCTTCCTAAAATATTTAAAATACTCTTTTTCAAAGTCGTACCACGAACAATGCTATCATCAATAATCACCAAATTATCACCCGTATGCACCGAACCGTACGTAATGTCATACACGTGTGCCACCAAATCATCGCGAGAACTATCTTCGGTGATGAACGTACGCAATTTGGCATCTTTAATGGCTACCTTTTCCTTACGGATTTTTTGCGACAGAATTTCGGACAATCGTTCGGGCGAAACCGATTTTTCAGCTAAAATTTGTTCTTGTTTTAATCGATTTAGGTAATTATCCGCCTCTTCGACCAATCCTAAATACGAGGTTTCGGCAGTATTCGGAATGTAGGCAAATACCGTATTTTTCAAATCGTTATGGATAGTTTTCAACACATCGGGCAGAAGCAAAGCTCCCAATTTTTTGCGTTCTTGGTAGATTTCTTTATCGCTTCCGCGTGAGAAATAAATCCGCTCGAAGGAACAAGCCTTTCGCTGCAAAGGTGTCGTAATGGATTCGAGGCTTACTCTTCCGTCTTTTTTGATGATAATGCCCGTTCCGGGTTCAAGTTCGTGAACATTCTCGAAACTGACATTGAAAGCCGTTTGAATGACAGGACGTTCCGAAGCGATAACCACCACTTCATCATCTTGATAATAATACGCCGGACGAATACCCGCAGGGTCGCGTACTACAAAAGCATCGCCGTGCCCCAAGATTCCCGCCATAGCGTAACCGCCGTCCCAACACCGTGCCGATTTTCGCAAGATTTTCGCAACGTCCAACTCATCGGCAATGCGTTTCGAGGCTTCGATTTTTGAAAGTCCTTCTTCTTTGAACTTTTGGTACAGCGTTTCGACCTCATCGTCCAAAAAATGCCCAATGCGTTCCATTACCGTAACGGTGTCAGTTTGTTCTTTGGGATGTTGTCCGAGTTTTACCAATCGCTCAAAAAGTTCTTTGGCGTTGGTCATATTGAAATTTCCTGCCACAATCAAATTACGTGATTGCCAATTGTTTTGACGCAAAAACGGATGTACGCTCTCAATGTTATTCTTACCGAAAGTTCCGTAGCGAACGTGTCCTAAATACACCTCACCCACGTATGGCAACAAGCGTTTTTGAGCCTGAATATCGTCTTTAACTTCGGGATTTTCTTTCAGAAGTTCGCTAATACGCGAATTGATTTGCTTAAAGATATCCTGAATAGGTTGCGGGTCATTGCTTCGCACACGGCTGATGTAGCGTTCGCCGGGTTGCATATCGAATTTGATGCTTGCCAAACCGGCACCATCTTGCCCGCGATTGTGTTGTTTTTCGAGCATCAGATACATTTTGTTGATGCCGTAAAATGCAGTTCCGTACTTTTGTTTGTAGTACTCCAAAGGTTTTAGCAATCGCACCATTGCGATGCCACATTCGTGTTTAATGTTGTCGCTCATTGTTTAGTGAATAGGGGATTGAGGATAAATTTTAGCTATTTCATATGTCTGGGAAAAGTTTAGAACAGTTTGCATTAAAAGAGGTTTAATTCTTTTTTCTGCAAGAGCTATATATTCCTCTGAAACGTCATATCCAACAAATTTTCTTTCTGATTTAATAGCAGAAACAGCTGTTGTTCCACTTCCCATAAAAGGGTCTAAAATAATATCATTTTTGAAAGAGTATAGTTGGATTAAGCGGTAAGGTAATTCTTCAGGAAAAGGAGCAGGATGCCCAATTCGTTTAGCACTTTCAGCATTCATTGTCCAGATAGATTTCGTCCATTCCATAAATTGGTCTCTTGATATAGAATTTTCTTTTTCTCCTTTTTCCCGTTTATAATCTCCTTTTGAAAAAATTAATATATATTCGTGTATGTCTCTGAGTATTGGATTTGCTGCACTCTGCCAACTCCCCCACGCTGTTGAAGGACTCGCACTTGCTGCTTTATTCCAAATAATTTCTCCTCTCATATTAAACCCTATTTCTAACATCATATTTGAAATGTAATCAGACAAAGGAATATAGGGCTTTCTTCCAAGATTTGCCACATTTATACAAGCCCTTCCTCCATTCACAAGAACGCGAAAAGTTTCTTCAAAAACATTTTTAAGCAGTTGTAAATATTCTTTCAAAGATAAATCTTCATCATATTCTTTTGAAACATTGTAGGGTGGAGAAGTTATCATTAAATGAACAGAATTATCAGGGATTTCTTTCATACTTTCCGAAGAACCAAAAATAATTTTATTCTCTAATGTTTTTGGAAAATCATTTTCTTTTGCATCAATTTTTTTATTTTCTCCAAGTTCTGAGTATAATTTTGAATTATAAAACTTTGAACTATCGTGATTGATTCTTCCACTTGTTCCAAAAGAACTTGTTTCAGTCCCTTTTGTTTTTATTTTCTTCATAATTAATTTCTAATTAAGTCTAAAAATTTTTCTGCTTTTGCAATATCTGTTTTTTCTTTGCTTGCTACACTTATAATTTCTCCTAATTTTGCTTTTGAAATCATTGAAGAAAAATAATTCATATCATTAGCAATGAGTCCCTCACAATTTTCTAAAAGTTGACGCATATCCATAATTGTTTGAAAACCTAAATTAGGACTTTTTTTGATGTAATCAGTTTCCGTAGGATTAGGATTTAGAGACCAAAAACCTTGAACAACTCCCGATTTTTTTAAAAAATCAACTTTTTTTGTATAATTCTCTGTAATGGGGCTATTTCCTAAAACAACTATTGGTATCTTTGTTGAAGAAATACCCGATACTCTAATATTTATTGCTTTTCCGATTGCTTTAAGCATAGAATCTGAACGTAAAAGAGAAGGATTACCTTTATGCTGTTTGTAGTCTCCCACAAATTTTATCTTTCCTGATTGAAAATATCTATAATTGGAGACAATACTCATTTTTATTTCAAATAAAAGTTTTATTTTATCAGGAGTTTGAACAACATCATTTGTAGTGCAAAATGCTAAATCTGCACTTGAAGACCTTGACAACCCCAATTCTTCACAAACAACTCCATTCACGGCATACAATCCTGTTTTTTTTGCTATGGGTTCAAAAAGGGTTTTACACCATTTCTCCGTAAATTGTCCAATTAAAGAATTTCTGCTCTGTAAAGTTTGTCCTTCTGCATTAGAACCTTTTGGAACATAGGCGAATAATCCCTCTTGTAAGTTATAAAAAAGCTGTTCGGAAGAAGCAAAACTTTTCAAAGAGTCTTTAAAAAATTGTTCTTCTACTGTATTATTCCATAATTGCATAAAAATATATTTTAACACAAAAAGAAAGCGTCGTTACGCTTCCTTTTTGAGTGTTATTTACTATTTTCCAATTCTTTGTTGATGTTGTCAGCAAGTTTTTTGTACTTGGCTTCGCCGTTGATGAACGCCAATGAGTTGATGGTTTTCACCAATTTTTTGAACACTTCGTAGGCTTTGTTGCGAGCGGACTTGGTCGCTCCTACTTCCGTGCCAGCGGTTTCGTACACACGCTCTTTCGACAATTCGGCAAACTCGCCATTGGCACGCGTAAGCACCTCCACCCAAGGGGTCGCTCCGATGAGTGCTATTTTCTGTTTGATTTCCGATGCTGAAAACTCTGCCAATAGCCCGATGATAAGTCCGGTTTCTTCGGCAAACGGACGCAATTGCGGAGATTTTCCGTATTTCTTCACGATGCGAGAAAGGTCGCTCGCCGCCGTAGCTTTGTCCGCTTCGGGAAAGGAAACAAACAAATTGGTGTGTTTGATGAGCCCCACCAACGCCTTGTCGCGTTCGTTGTCCAACTCGGTGAGCCGTTGCGTATGCTTGCTACCACGTTCGGCGGACTTAAACAAAGTCGTCAGCTCCTCAACTGCTGCCGTAAACTCGCCCTGAATAGCGGTCAAACCCAAATCCTGCACGTTTTCTTGGGCAATGTAATCTTTAATATTGGTAAGCGTCGTTAAAAACGCACCGATACGAACGGAATGTAAATCTGCTTTTTGTATCATACTATCTGTTTTTTTACTTTTTAAAATTTATTTTTGTAATAAAGTATACTATATATTTTCAGGAAAATGTCTTTTATAGAATATTTTTCTAATTTTCTTTTTCGGATTAGTTAAACGTTCACCTATTTGGATTTTCCGAAAGAAAAAACTATCCAAACCTTTGCCCGTTTGCATTGTCCGAACTTTCGGAAAGAAAGAAAACTGCCTATTCATATTTTCCGAAACTTCGGACGACAAGAACCGCTGCCCGTTCACAACTTCCGAAACTTCGGACGGTAAAAACCACCACCCGTTTACCCAAAAGGTTGGTTTTATTCTTTATTCATAAAAAACAAAACATTCAAATTCCCCGCAAAAATAATAAAAATATCAAATAATCCGTATTGTATTTATAACGGACTAAAAAAATGCCATTTTTTCTTCTTCCTTTTGGCGCATTAACTGACTGTCTGGCTCCGTTTTGTCTTTATATCCGCAAAGATGCAAAATCCCGTGAGCCATCACTCGCAAAAGTTCCGTCTCGAATGAAACCTTGAAATCATTGGCATTGTCTGCTACGCGCTCTACCGAAATAAAAACATCGCTCGAAAGCACATCGCCTTCGGTATAATCAAAAGTAATAATATCCGTAAGCGTATCGTGGTCAAGATATTCCACATTGATTCGATGCAAATATTCGTCGTTACAGAAAATGTAATTGATTTCCCCCAATTCCTTGCCTTCCGAAGCAATGATTTTCTCAATCCAATGCTCAAAAACAGACGCTTCTTTGGGGAGAGAAAAGTCGGTTTCGTAATTAAAAGTTATCATTATTGTTCTTACTATGAAATAAATACTTGGCAAAGATAGATAAAATTCTACTCTGTGCAAAACGATATTTTTTTTAGCAATCGATGTTTTTAATTTGTATTTTTTTATCTTTGGCGAAAAAAATAAAGTTATGAAAATAATAGCATTCGGTGCGAGCACCAGCAGTTTGTCTATCAATCAACAGTTTGCTACTTTTGCAGCTCACCAATTTGATGGCAAAATTGAAATTTTAAACTTAAAAGACTATGAAATGCCGCTATTTTCGGTGGACAGAGAAGCCGAATCAGGCATACCTCAGCAAGCAAACCTGTTTCTGGAAAAAATTCAATCGGCAGATTTGCTAATCATTTCATTCGCTGAGCACAACGGAGCGTACACCACCGCTTTTAAAAACACCTTTGATTGGGTAACGCGTTTGAATATGAAATGTTTTAACGGAAAGAAATTATTTTTATTAGCGACTTCACCCGGAGCAAGAGGCGGAAAATCAGTGTTAGAAATTGCTGTCGGAAGGTTTCCTTTCCACGCAGGAGAAGTTATCGGCGCATTTTCTTTACCGAGTTTCGGAGAGAATTTCTCGACAAAAGAAGGCATTACCAATCCGGATTTGGCACGTGCATTTTCGTCCGAAGTGCAAAAAGTGAAAAACGCTCTGTAAAACGAAATTGCACGCGTTTTTAATCCGCAAACAAAATCTCCGTCAAGTTTGAAAAAATAGACGGAGATTTTGTTTTGTTTTTATTTTCCTCCTATTGAAATATTTTTTTGATATTGGCTGGGGGTGATGCCAACTTCTTTTTTAAATACTCGCGAAAAATAACTCAAATCATAAAAACCACAAACATCGGCAACCTCTCCCAAACTGATTGAAGCATCACGAAGCATTGTTTTAGCCTTTGAAAGTTTGACCTGCAATATGTAAGAAGCGGTTGAAAATCCTGTTATTTGATTCAGTTTTCGGCTTAATTGCGAAGTGCTCATAGCCATTTTATCAGCAAGAAAAGTTGCGTTAAAATTCGGATTATTCAAATCAGAATGGATAATGTTTATCACTTTTTGCAGGAATTTCAAATTTTCATCGCTATGCAAATGGCTTCCGGAAGAACTGGTTTCAATGGCTTTTAAATATTTTTCTTTCAATATTTTTCGATTTTCAAGAATATTTTCTATGCGAATGCCCAATTCCTCAGACCGAAAAGGTTTTTTGATATAGGCTTCTACGCCATATTTCAATCCTTCAATCCTATCTTCTTCTGAAATTTTCGCCGTAAGCATCACAATCGGAATATGATTTAGCAACATACTTTTTTTCATTTCTTTGCAAAATTCATATCCGTTTTTGATAGGCATCATAACGTCAGTAATCACCAAATCAGGCATATATTGTTCTGCTTTTTCGATACCTTCGTTTCCGTCTTTGGCTGTTATCACGTTATAATCGGGTTCTAACAACGATTTGACATAAAGTGTAACGTCTTTGTTATCCTCAACTACCAACACAACCGGCCGTTCAGAGTGCGTAAAAACCTGATTTTCTTCGGGCGCTTCAACAAGTGATTCGTTATCTATTTCTATGGTTGGCATCACAACTTCTGATTGTTCTTTCGGCAAAACGGAAATATCCTTATTTCTTAAAGGTAAAGTAACCGTAAACACTGACCCTTTGCCAAATTCGCTTTCCACTTCGATTTTTCCGCACATTCTTTCAACCAACATTTTCGTAAAAGCCAATCCGATGCCCGTTCCAGAAGTATTTTTAGCATTAGGACTTTGGTAAAATAAATCAAAAATGTGTATCAACTCTTCTTTGTGAATTCCTTCGCCATTATCGGCAATTCTAATAACAATAGATTCTGTTTTTTTACTCGCAACAACAATAAAATCAATTTTATCGCCACTATCGGTATGTTTAATTGCATTTGATAGTAAATTACTAATGATTTTATCCATATAGAACGGAACAAAATCCATTTCTTGCGCCGCTACGTCGGTATAAAAAACCAAACTTACGTTTTTTTCTGCGGCATAAAGTCGGAAAATTTCGGCCGTCATTCGCAAGTAAGAAACAATATCATCTCGTTTCCATTCGGGTTTGTCTGTTCCTCCTTGAAGTTTGGCTATGTCCAGCAGTTGATTAACCAATTTTAAAAGATTTTCACTTTGACGGTCAATAGCTTCTCTGAATTTTGTTTTTTCTTTTTCAGAAAGATTTTTTCGATGCTGCAATTGTCGGTTAAGTCCCTGAATCACTGTCAGCGGTGTTCTAAATTCGTGGGTTAAATTCGTGAAGAAATCAGTGCGCGCTTGCTCCATTCGTTCAAGAACAAGATTGCTTCTTGTTCGTTGATAATACGCATAATACAGCAATCCTGACAAAACAACCCCTGCCAAAAGCACTCCCCAAGTAACTTTCAGTATGCGCTGCCTTTCAATTTCTTTAATTTCCTTCTCTGCTTCAATTTGCTTTAATCTGCGTAAGTTTTGCTCTCGTTCATAGTTCACACGCGAATCCATATAATGATTTGTGTTTTTGATGCCCTGCACACTGTCGCGCATCGCGATGCTATGTTTGTAATGTTCAAGAGCCTGCCGAAAATCATTTCTTTTTATGGCGTAATTATGTTTAAGTTGGTATATTTCAGCAACGTGGCGAGGAGAATCAATTTTTTTAGCAGTTTCTTCTGCTTGTCGGATATATTCTTCAAATGCTTGTAAATTACCCCCTTCAAGATGTATGGTTGCCAGAGCAATGCAAGCATTAAGCCAATGCCATCGGTCTGAAAAATGTTCCATCAAATCATACGCTTTTTGATATTCATCTTGGGCAAGGTCATATTTTTTTTCAATTTTATACAGATTTCCCAAATGAATATAACACAAACCTATTCCCAAAGTTGATTTAGCTTGAATATTTTTCTCTAACGAATGCCGATAATAAACTCTTGCCGAATCATACTCTTGCCGATTTTTGAAAATAGACCCCAAGTTTGCATAATTAATCGCCTGCCCTACCTCGCTGCCCAATGCGATTTCTTCTTTAAGTGCCTGACGAAAATATTTTTCAGCATCGGCATCATATCCCAATTGCATACTGATATTTCCGATTCCGTTGAGTGCCATCACGCGTGGTTTTCGCCCACTGTTTTGAACATCTGAAAAAGCATCAGCATAACGAAGAGCCTCATAATGGTAGTTTGTTGCCTCTGATAGCGCTCCAACACGACGAAAATCCGTACCTAAATCATTGAAAGCCTGAATAATTTCAAGCGTATCTTTCAATTTCAACGCAGCATTTAAGTAAGACTGATGTGCTTCAATAGCATTTGAAAATTTTGCACTTTCACGCAAATGTTTTCCTAAAAACTTGTAGGAAATCATTATTCCTATGTCGTTTTTTGACTCAATTTGTTTGTGAAGTATCTTTCTCAAAGAATCTTCATTCCGAGAGAATTTTTGCAACATCTCAGAATATTTTTTTTTGGTATCTTCTTTCTGTTGCTCCTTATTCCCAGAAGAGCAGGCACTCAAAAAAATGAGCGCAAACATTGCTACGAAAGAGATTCTATAAGTGAAGAGAGCGTTCATAAGTAGCATTTTTGAGGTGCAACAAATATAGTATTTTTTTTTCAATTATTTACAAAAATAATCAAAAAAAATGTTTGTATTCCCAAATATTTTATTTGCAACATTTTATGTGAAAAAACGCTTAGAATTGTACAAATTATTTTTTTTAAAATAAATTTTACAATCTACATACATTATATAAAAAATATTGATATTCAATAGTTAAATTTTCACAAGCGTTGAAGAAAAACGAGTTACTTATCTCTAAACAATATATTGATTTTCAAATGAGGTTTAATTTTAAATAAAAAAGACATTACAAAAATCGATTTTTGAATGCTATGCCAGAAATCAATTTGTATTTTTTATCTTCTGATTATAAATATTTTACAAAGAAAATCAGAAGTAATTTATACAAAATCACAAAGTGTTAATGCGTGATTTATACAAATTAACTTTTGTTTTTTACAAAGATTTTTCCGTTGAGTACCCTAATTTTGCTACCAAGAAATGAGATTGTTTAAAACAATTAGATGCGCAAACAAACGATTACGTTTGAAATTTAATTTTTTTCATATTGCTATATAAAGGACGTAGTTTTGGGCTGTGGTTATGATATCCCACACTTAAACCACAGCCGAGGCTACGGTCGTTTTCAACTAACAAACTAAATTCTGAAATTATGGATTTGATAGGTAAAATCAAAAGTATAGGATTGAGAATGTTACACCGAGACATCGATGTGATTACTTGTATGGAAAACAAAAACAAATTATGGAACGTTTTTTCCTCTCCTGCAACTATCAAAAACGGAGCTAAACTTGTTGTTGACAAAACCCAAATTGCTGCTCTTGTGAGCGAAGGGCAGCTTGCAGATATTTACGAATGTGGGCAACACGAATTGGTCGCTTCAAATATGCCTATTTTGTCTACTCTAAAAGGTTGGAAGTATGACCATAACGCACCTTTTGATGCTGAGGTTTACTTCATAAACACCGCCACGTTTCGTAATCAAAATTGGGAAACTCTCTATCCTTTTTCTTTGAAGGACGCAAAATTAAAATCAGTAGCTATTGAAACCAACGGAACTTACAGTTTTTGTGTTAAACACAACCCTTCGATATTCATTCAAAACTTAATAAAAAACAGAGGAAGGGAAGGACAGGAAAGATGGTTCAACAATTTTATCATCGCAAAACTCAAAAAACGATTAGAGACCCCCGACATTGATTTGCTCGCCATCGTGAAAGATTCAGAGGATTTTTCAAAAGATTTTGCCAATTCATTGAAAAATGATTTTCTGGACTATGACATTATCTTAGAGAAATTCTGTATTGATAAATTTACTGTATATAAAGGTTATGTTTGAGTGTTTTATACATCAAAAACATACCCACACTAAATGCAACCATAAATTCAAGGATATTTTTTTATTGCATTAGTATTACTACTACTACTTTGTCATTAAAGAGGCTATTCAGATTTTGAATAGCCTCTTTTTTCCTAATTTTTATGTTTTTTAAAAACCATAGATTTGCTTATCATAAATCACTTCTGACCTCGATAAACCCGAAACCCATAGATAGCAATGACCAAAAAGCACAACAGCGGAAGCACAAACGAAGCATTGACTGCTGCCAATCCGCCAATATTTTTTAGGTCAATGATAGCTCCTTGTAGCGGAGGCATTAGCGCTCCACCAACAATAGCCATTACCAAACCTGCCGCTCCCAATCCGGTGTCTTTGCCTGTGTTTTCGAGTGCCAAACCGTAAATTGTGGGAAACATTAACGACATAAATGCCGAAGTCATTATCAAACAATACAATCCCACCATACCTTCCAAAAATATTACGCCTAAAATCGTTAAAAATCCGCCAATAGCGAAAGTTGTTAACATTACGGAAGCTCGAACGTATTTCATCAAAAACGTACTGACAAAACGTGATGCCAAGAAAATTCCCATTGCTAAAATATTGTAACGCTGTGCCGTAGCTTTATCCAATCCGATATTTTCAGCATATTGAATGATAAATGTCCAACACATTATTTGAACGCCTACGTAAAAACCTTGTGCAATAACTCCCTCGCGATAAATTTTATTTTGAAATAATCGTTTCAGACTTCCTGAAAAATCTAATTTTTCTTTGACGGTGCTTTGTGTTTGAGGCATTTTGGACAATCCAATGATGATAAACATCAACAGAACAAAAAATCCGAGTAAGATGTATGGCTGACTGATAACCGCCAAATCGTGGGTTTTTATGGCAATTTTTTCAGTTTCGGGAAGCTGTGAAAAGATAAGATTTCCTGCTTGGTCTCGTTTGTCGGATTGCAAGTTAGAAAGCACAAAATTTGACGCTACGAACATTCCTAAAAGTGACCCCATTGGGTTAAAAGCCTGCGCTAAGTTCAGCCTGCGTGTGGCGGTAGTTTCACTTCCCATTGAAAGAATATACGGATTTGCCGTAGTTTCTAAAAATGCCAATCCAAATGTAAGAATGTAAAGCGACAATAAGAAAAAAGAAAAACGCTCGTATTGTGCTGCCGGATAAAACAGCAATGCGCCAATGGCATAAAGCAACAAACCCAGCAAGATACCTTTTTTATAACTATATTTTCGGGCAAAAATAGCCGCAGGAATTGCCATAGTTCCGTATCCACCATAAAAAGCGAACTGCACCAGAGCCGCTTCACTTACCGGAATTTCCATTACGGTTTGAAACGCTGCCACCATTGGGTTGGTAATATCGTTGGCGAAACCCCAAAGGGCAAACAAACTTGTTATGAGTATGAACGGAAACAAGTACTTTTTTTCAACAATTTTAGCTTTCATAAATTTTGGTTTTTTGTTTGGTGTAAAACTATGATTTTTTAAAGAAAATTCAAAGTTTTTTCATCTAAATCAGTCTGTTTGATATTTTTTTAGTAGTTGTAAGCACGTTTCTACGGGATTTTCAAAAGGTTCTATGCGAGAAAGAGGTTTGTTTTCTTTAACCCAATTTAATTCCCAAGTGGCAAAATCGAATGATTTCCCCGTTTTTTTACTTTCAAAATAATGCAACCAGCGTGGCAGATAATAATCGCGTATCAATCCTGACCAAATTCGAGCGGCGTAGTCATCAACAGGCGGTCCCCATACGGTTACTATTCGTCGTGCATTCATTTGATATTGATTTTTTTGTTGCTCCGATTTTGCACTTTTTATTGCAAAATCAAGCCATTTTTCCAGATTTGCCGTAGGGTGAGACGCAAGTAGCCTATCTATGTTCAAAGCCATTTCTTGAAACTTTTCTTCCTTTTTAGTTGCCAAAGGAATGTTTTTCTCTGCATAGGCTTTTTCAATTTCTTGGATTAATTGTTCTAATTTTCCTCCTAAATAATGAGCTGTCAATTCGATTAAATCATATTGATAAAGCTCTGATTTTGAGAGAATAGATGCTGATTTTGCAAAATCTTCAATCGCAGAATAAAAATTTTCATCAATCAAAATACTTCCTTTGCGTACTCTTTGAGGACGAAATTGCCAATTGAATCGTGGGTGGTCGGTAAACGAACCATAAACGGATTTTCGCATCTTCTGCCAGAAATCAGCAATTGGGGTTGTGGTGTTTCCGTATCGACAAAATGTATAGTTTTCGAGCCACTGATTTAGGTCAATGCGTTGGTCTGTCCAACCGACATCTGTAACCAATTCATAAATAACTTCGTTGTTTTCAATGCCTTCGGGAGCGATGCCAAAACCTACCAAATTTCCCTTGTGTTTGGAACTTAAAACATCTAATCTTCCACCATTGGCATAAAACTCCAAAACTCCCGTTAATCCTGATTTTCCGCCCATATTGGGTATGACGCTATAAACCCATTCTTTGTCAAAAAATCCTTTGTAAAGCTCCCAATTTGCGCCATTTTTCCAGAAACAATAATTGTAATCAACGGCTAAATCAAGTAACAACATTTTGTCATTAGGCACTTTGCTGACTAAGGCTTGCAACGTTTCATAATCCCAAATATCTCGTTGATATCCAAACATCCAGCCCTGCATAACCCAAGTAGCATCGGGATTTCCGTTTTTGATGGATTGATATACTTTCTCTCCGTAATTGGCTAACTGTTGGCTTCTTTCCAAAGTTCCTTTTTCAGGAAAAGGAATTTCCATTTCATTAAAACTATCAACAAGATAATATTGATTTTTACCAAATTCTTTTTCCCATTCCTCAATAAAAAGCTGACCGATGTGTTGAAACAATTCTTCTTGCGGAGAAATCATCCAATTTCGGAAAGCACTATCGCTCCAAGAAGTCTCAATAAGGTTCACATCAGGATAAACTCGTTTGATAGTTTGCGGAACAAAACCTGCAAAACCAGGACAGATAGGCTTCATTCCTAATTTTCGCATTCGTGTTAAAATACGATGTTGCAGTTGAATTTGTTGTTTGTGCCAATCATCATTCAAAGGAGAATCTATACCGCTGATGTTTCCCATTCGTTGCCAAGGCAAATGCGCTGGTGCAACGAAATAAGAATCAATTTCATCATCTGTAAGTCCTAATTTTTTCCAAACACGTTTTAAAATAGCTTCGTTGGCAACCAAAGCCAAAGGCATATCAATTCCGTGCAAAGCCATCCAATCAATTTCTTTTTCCCAACGTTGCCAATCCCAATAAGGCAACGTATAACCATAGGTTACAACATTAAAATAATAATGATGCTTGAAAGGTGAACGCACTTTTTCAGTGTAGTTTTTAGGGAGTTGTTTTGGAAAATCAAGCCTATTTCCTGACCAAGAAGCTATTCCTGCCTTTTGTTTTCTGACAAATTGATAAAACCCTCGACAAAGAGCCACAGGGCTACTTCCTTTTATGATTAGTTGGTTGTTACGTACTTCACTTTCATACACATCACAGCCGTGCTCCTTTTTCATTGACAGAAAAAGTTTTACAGGAAGTTTTTCTTCCATAGCAAATCGTTGAATAACGACCTGTGCCTCTGCTAACATTTCTTGTTTTGTTTGTCCGTATGCGCAAAATGCACAAGAAAATAGAAAATAAAGGAAATTTTTTTTCATAAGTTCAGAAACGATGATTTTTTTGAAAGAAAAAAGGGAACAGGCAATATTTTTTTATCTTTCCCTATCTCCTATTCCCTTTCCCTTTAAAAAAATAGAATTGCTTTTATTAATAATTCGGATTTTGAACCAAAACACCCTCACTTCTATCAATTTGAGCTTGTGGAAGAGGCCACAAATAATGTTTGTCTTCAAAATTATAATCCACAATTCCGTCTTGAACAGCATTGAGTACTTCTTTGGCTACTTTCCAACGTTTCAAATCAAAATAATGCAATCCTTCAAAAGCGAGTTCTATGCGGCGTTCGTGACGAATGCGTGCACGCATATCACTTTGCGAAAGCCCCGAAGCAAGATTAGGCATCGACGAACGCGCACGAACCTGATTCACGTATCCTTCGGCAGTTGAGGTGTTGCCCAATTCATTTTCAACTTCGGCAAGCATCAAAAGAACGTCTGCATAACGCATCACCACCCAATCTTGCTGACTTTGAGTAGGATAATCATAAGGAACTTGTGCTGACGGGTCTAAAAACTTAGCCAGACCTAAACTGGTTGGAGAGGTATGGCTGGGCGTATATTCCACTCCATTAACGACATATTTCCGAACGAAAACCGTTTTTGCCAAACGACTATCTCGTGTTGAAAGTGTTGAATTATTAAACAAAGTTATATCTACAACTCCTTTCCCTGTATAGGCAACGGGAGTTCCCGCTGAACCGTCAGCCATTTCAAATTGGCTAACAAAATTAGCTAATGGAGCAACAACCAACCAGTCTCCATACCACATATCGGCCGTTGTTCGGTTATTGGGAGCTAAAAATTTAACAGACATCATAATCTCAGGACAACTTTCTTGTTTCTGAGTCATAAAGTTATCTGAAAAATCGGCAGCCAAAGAGTAGCCCGAAATGGCGGTAAGAAGTGCTTTTGCCTCATTCATTTTAGAAGCTATCGCATTTCCTGAATCATCATACGCCGTATAGAGAATCATACGGGCTTTGTAGGCTTTGGCAGCATCTTGTGTCCAACGCCCTGGGTTTGCTGAATAGGTCCCCGAAGGTAAATTAGCTATGGCAAAATCTAAATCTTGCATTATAAAATCGTACACCTCATTTGCTGATTTTTTAGGTTGGCGTTGATTTTCGAGCGTTAAAGGCTCTAAAATTACAGGAACTTCTCCATAACATCGATACAGAAAACTATAAAAATACGCTCTTATCATACGGGCTTCTGCTTCGCTGACCTTTTTCTCAGCATCTGAAATCCCGGTGAAATTAGCCAATTTTTCCAAAAACTCATTGGCTCTTGCTATTCCGGCATAAGCCCCAGCATACACATCAACTATATACCCTGTGGAAGTTGCGTCCATATTACCTCTTACCATATTGATTTCATTGTAATGGCTATGAAGCCCGTGACTATTATTAGTCAAATTATCCCAAACAGGCAAGGCATACGAAAAATGTCTGCTTTGCATGTAAGCATAACAAGCTGTAAGAGCATACGTATAATCATTTTTGGTCTTCCAAAATGTAGCAGAAGAAGGTCTATCGGTTGGATTCAGTTCCAAAAAATCACTACTACACGCCGAAAATGTCAGCATCGTAGCTACTAATATGGTTATCTTTTTCATCTTCTTACGTTTTTAAAGTTCAATATTAAGCCCCATTGACACAATTTTGTTTTGTGGATATTCTGCAAAACGCCCATCTGTTGAACGCTCTGGGTCAAGTCCTTTATAGTTGGTGATAGTAAACAAATTATCGCCAGAAAAATATATACGGGCTTTTGCAATGCCATATTTGTTTACAATTTCTGTCGGGAAGGTAAACCCAAACGTCAAGTTTTTAAGACGTAAATAAGAAGCATCTTGCAAAAAATACGTATTCGGACGGCGATTTTGCGAATCACTGAATCCATAATAGTAAAGTTTTGGATATTCATTCGTAGAACCCTCTCCCGTCCAACGGTTATTAACGAAATCTCTTGTTGGAGCAGAACCTTGCAAAAACGGTTCATATCCCCAAGACCTCACATACACTTTACGCCCCTGAACCCCTTGGAATAAGGCTGACAAATCAAAACCTTTCCAAGCTATATTGGCATTGAATGAATACTCATATTTTGGAAAACGCCCACTCACAACCACACGGTCATCATTATTAACAACTCCATCACCGTTTGCATCACGATATTTAAAATCTCCCGGACTCACTTTGTCGCTAAATTGTTTGGGGGAATTATCAATATCTGCTTGATTTTGAAAAACACCTATCTTTTCAAGCATATAATAGGAGTTATAAGGTAAGCCCTCTTCTCGTATTACGTATGAACCTATTTCACGTGTTCCGAAATTAGTTAATTTATTACGGAATGTATCGATATAAAATCCAACACCATAACTAAATCCTTCCATTTTTCCGCTATTGATAACGCCGTTGTATTGAACAGCTATCTCGTGCCCAATGTTAATCATATCTCCTTTGTTTACATAAGGGGGATACATACCGACTAAATCAGTAACTTGTGCCGTGCGTAAGATGTCATACGTATGTTTTTTATAATAATCATACGTGATAGAAAGCCCTTTGAACAAGGTCAAATCCACACCAATATCAGTAACTGCTGTTGATTCCCACTGAATTAAATCATTTGCCAAAGCAGTTTGTGCAACTCCCGGACTAAGGATTGCGTTATCAAACGAATAATCTCCTGTAAATGAAAGTAATGCTTGATAAGCATACGGATAATTAACATCATCTCCTAAATAGATATTTTGATTTCCTAACTTACCGTAAGACCCTCTAATTTTCACATTGTTCAACCAACTAATGTCAGCATTTTTTATAAATTCTTCTTCGGTCAAACGCCAACCTGCTGAGAACGAAGGAAAAACACCCCAACGATTGTCTTTGGCGATACGTGATGTTCCATCATAACGAAGATTGGCTTCCAACAAATAACGCCCTTTATAGTCATAATTGAAACGCCCAAAAACAGATTGCAATGCCCATTCAGTGGTATAGCCTCCATTGGTTTGAATGGCTACTGTTCCTGCATCAAGTTCTTGCAGCTCATTTGTTAAGTATTTTTGTCTATATCCGCTCAGATAACCATACGTATCTTGCTCTTGGCTATATCCTACTTGCAAACCAACATTATGGCTTTCATTGAAAGAAGTTTCATATTTTAAGTAAGAGAAAAAGTTTGTATAGAAGTTTTTGTAGTCAGTTACGTAAAGCCCTTCTCCCCCTACATCAAGAGTTCGTGCATATTCCCCTGTATGAAAATTATACTGAGGAACTATGGGACGCCAATCTTTTTCAGATGTATTTGAATAATTTACTGCCATTTTGGAATAAAGATGCAACCCTTTCATCAAAGTTAAATCAGCCCAAAGTTGTGCATTTACTTCATTAAATATGGTTTTTCTCAACACTCCATTCTCTACGATAGCTACCATATTTTTGTTGTTTTCCTCAAAGCTATATGCCTTCGTTACATAACGCCCATCGGGCAAGAAAGGCGCATACGTAGGTGCTTGTGAAAGTGTGGAAAGAAAAGAATCGCTTTGACCTTGACGAGGCTGTTCTTGTTTATCTCGCTCTAAACCAATGTTTGCCCCAACAGTAACCCAAGGTTTAATTTCAGATTTTAAATTTAAACGGAAGTTCATTTTTTCATAATTAAATCCTCTCATTGTTCCTGGTTGGTCAACATATCCCAAACCTATGTTGTAGGTAGTTCCTTTTGCACCTCCGCTGAGCGAAACATTGTGTGTTTGCACAAAAGCAGGATTAAACATATAATCCACCCAGTTAAAATTAGGATATTTTGTGCGGTCAGTGGCATTTTCATAAGCGCTTATCATTTCATCGCTATAAATTCCCAATCCCGTAACTCCTGAATTGGTTCTCGCTTCATTGAACAAACGCATATATTCAGCCGAATTGGTTACAATATCCAACATTTTGGTTGGTGTATGTATTGCGAAATTATTCGTGTACTCCACTTTAAACGTTCCGTCAGAACCTGATTTCGTGGTTACTAAAATAACCCCATTAGCGGCTCTTGAACCGTAGATAGCTGCCGATGCCGCATCTTTCAAAACTGAAATATTTTCAATATCATTAGGATTTAGAGAACTTAAATAACCCGGCACTCCATCAATAAGCACAAGCGGGTCAGAACCAGCCGTACTGTACGTACCTTGCCCACGAACTCGAATTTGAACATTTTCAGCACCCGGCTGCCCCGTTCCTTGCACAATACGCAAACCCGGAACTTGCCCTTGCAACATTGTTTGCGGATTGGTTACCGGACGTTTATTCAAATCTTCTGCGGAAATGGCAGCTACCGCTCCCGTCAAATTTTCTTTCTTTTGCGTACCATAACCTACCACTACAACATCTTCAAGTTGTTGCGCATCTTCTTTTAGTAAAACATTGATTATTAACGATTTACCCCCCCCCACTACTTTTTTCGTCTGAGGTTGAAATCCAACGAAACTAAATTCCAACACATCGCCCTCTTTGGCTTGTATTTCATAGTTTCCATCAAAATCGGAGCTTACTCCTTTGGCAGTCCCCTTCACCACGATGCTCGCACCCGGCAGCGGACTATTGTCTTGGTCGGTAACCTTTCCGGTTACTTTCACTTGTGCCGACAATGGCAACGCCACAAACATCAGCACAAAAAATGTTAGTAAATGTTTAAACATATTCTGGTAGTTTTAAAATTGTTCTTTATTTTCAATGAAAGAATATGAATTTTCTTCCTTCAAACCAGCATTAAG
Source organism: Capnocytophaga sp. (assembly GCA_041819925.1). Taxonomy (GTDB): domain Bacteria; phylum Bacteroidota; class Bacteroidia; order Flavobacteriales; family Flavobacteriaceae; genus Capnocytophaga. The sequence goes on along the minus strand of JBGYFE010000066.1, from coordinate 6,604 downwards.
CTCTTAATTTGAGGCTTTTTGCTCCTATTTTGAGGCTCTGAGCTCATATTTTGGAGCTTTCTGCTCATATTTCGGAGCTCTACGCTGGTATTTTAGTGCTTTTTGCTCCTTCCGATATGCTTTTTAAGCCTTCGTACCTGCATTTTAAGGGTCGGTTGGTGCTTTTTCAAGATAATTATGTGCATTTTAAGGGTCGATTACAGCTTTCTTAAGATAATTCGATGCTTTTTCAAGATATTTTTCTGCTTATTGCTGATATTTTTCATCAAATTACTCTTCCGAACCTTGATTTTACTCATATAAACCTTGATTTTGCTCCTCCGAACCTTCAAAAAGCTCCTCCGAACCTTGATTTTACTGTTCCGGACTATCAAAAAGCATCGTCAGACCGTCAAAAAGCATATCCAAAGTGTGAAATTCCTATTCTTACGATTTGTTAGCCTCGTTGGTTGTTGCTCCTCTTTTAGCTTTCGTAAAAAATTGCTTCAATTCCCGATGCTTATTCTCAAAACCTACCGCATTGGCACCCGCCCGAAAGCCTGTGTAAGCATAGTCGTTCAGGGCATCTTGGTAGTTGTCATAATCGTGGAGAATTTTGGCGTTTTTAAGTCGGTCAAGCAGGCTTTCCAATCGGTTGATAGCCGTTTCATATACGTTTCGACTTTTAAAATCACGGAAAAATTCGTCCCAATCCACATCAATACTTCGCAAATCAGGGTGCGAAGAGGCAAACTCATTCACCTTATTGATAAAAAGTTTATTCAACTCATTTACACGCCCATACCGATGGCGGTCTTCGGGCGTTAAATTTACTTTGACGGGCTCAAAAGCCTTTTCTAATGCCTTTAAAGCATCGTTCACCGCCGTTACTTGTTCGTCGGTCAGGTGCACATTGTTTAAATTTGAAATACTCATCTTTTTCGCTTTTAGTTTATTAAAGTTGTCGTTTTTACTTGTTTTAAAATCTTTCCATTAAAGAGGAAGAAGGCAATAGGTAAAGTCCGCAAGAGCGAAGTATGCGCGCATTGGGCAATAACTTTTTCAATCTTTTGTCTTGGCTGCTGCTTTCTGTCTCTTATTTTCTTAAAATAGATAGTTTTCTCATTTTCAATTGCTTTGTAACCTTTGTCAAAGTATTGAAACTTTGACAAAGGTATGAACCTCACGGATTCTTAAAGCAAATATGAATGAAAGTATAAAAAAACACACTACAAAAGTCGCAATCTATTTATACAAAGCTCCGTAGGTTTGGCAAGCGCGATAGTCCGAACCTTCTTTATCCATTCCGAAACCGCTCCACGCCGACGGACGGAAAATATCCTTATCAGCGATATTGTGCATTTGAATCGGAATGCGAAGCATTGAAGCGAGCGTAATTAAATCCGCTCCGATGTGTCCGTAACAAATCGCGCCGTGGTTTGCACCCCAATACGCCATCACAGAGTACACGTCTTTAAAATTATCTTTCGTTGGGTCTAATCGCGGAACGAACCACGTAGTAGGCCACGTTTGATTGGTGCGTTCGTCCAGCACTTTGTGAATATCATCAGGAATATCCACCGTCCAACCTTCGGCAATTTGCAACACAGGGCCGATGCCTTTTATGAGATTCAATCGACACATCGTAACGGGCATCTCCCCTACTGTTTTGAACTGTGAAGAATACCCTCCTCCTCGAAAATATTCGTGGTCAGCCTGAGGCCAAAGCGTATTTTCCAAGCAAGCCTGTACGTCTTTTTCAGTAACTTCCCAATACGGTTTCATTGTGTTTTTCCCGTCTGCCGTTAGCATTCTGCCCGTAGCATCGAGCGTTGTTGAGCCCGAATTGATAAGGTGAATGATGCCGTCTTTGGCTTTTCCTGTTAGCTTTTTGCCCGTAACGCGTTCCACTGCTTCCGGACTCCAATAGGTGCGCACGTCTGAGAAAATTTGCGCCGTTCCCGTAAGTAAATGCCCAAACAGCATCGAAATTCCGTTCAAACAATCGTTCTCGGTTGCCACCACAAAGGCTTGACGAATGCCATTCCAATCGAATGATGAATTGAGAATCGCTTCGGCAAAGTCGCCATTAGGCAAATAATCCGTCCATTGACGTTGCCCTTGAAAGCCTGACACCACCGCATTACGCCCGTGCGATTCTTCACCAAAGCCCATCTGTTTCAGTTTCGGATTGCCTACCATCAAATCACGAATAATAATGGTCATTTTCACCACCATTTCCCATTCGTATTCTTTGCGCTTGTCGTCAATCTTGTTATGTGGCTTATTAATGTCGATACCTTCTTTGCAATGCTTTTTCGTCCATTCGATGGCTTTTTTATATTCCTCTTGGTCGAAAATACCTTCGTCAATACGGCGTAAAATCTCAATCATATCCACAAACTCCGTGCGGATACCAAAATAATCTTGCAAGAAATGAATATCTACCATCGAGCCTGCAATTCCCATTGATGAATACCCAAGTGATAAGTATGATTTTCCTTTCATATAAGCTACGGCAATACCGGCTTTTGCAAAACGCAGGATTTTTTCTTGCACATCTTTCGGAATCGATGTGTCGGTAGCGTCTTGCACCTCGTGCCCATAAATTCCGAAAGCAGGCAATCCTTTTTGAGAATATCCCGCCAATGCTGCCGCCAGATATACCGCTCCGGGGCGTTCTGTTCCGTTAAATCCCCAAACAGCTTTTGGAATGAGTGGGTCTGTATCCATCACTTCCGTACCATAGCACCAGCAAGGCGTTACGGTTAGCGACACGCCCACGCCTTCCCGTTGAAATTTGTCGGCGCACATAGCCGCTTCTGCCACCCCTCCGATGGTTGTATCGGCGATGACGCATTCCACTTTTTGTCCGTTCGGAAAGCGTAAATTTTCCTCAATAAGTTTGGCAGCTGCTTGCGCCATTTTCATTGTTTGCACTTCAAGCGATTCGCGTACGCCTCGCTCGCGTCCGTCAATCACAGGACGAATTCCAATTTTGGGCAACCGCCCTATCAGTCGTTCTTTCATATTGTTAAGTTTTTTCTCTTTCCTTTCCCTAATTCGCTCCAAAAGAGAAGGGATATTACAGAAAGATGTTCGTTAATATATTCTTTTTTATTTGTAGGGGCGAAACATTCGCCGTTATAAATGTGTTTTGCTTTTTTATTTGGGCGAAAGATATTTCACCCCTACATTCGTAATTTCAAATTCGTAATTCGCAATTTCAAATTCGTAATTCGTAATTTCAAATTCGTAATTCGTAATTTCAAATTCGTAATTCGTAATTTCAAATTCGTAATTCGTAATTTCAAATTCGTAATTCGTAATTGACTATCTCGGATAGAAAACGGCACTTTCTTTGACAATTTGTTGTGCTTGTGCAACCGAACTAAAAACACCCGCAGCGACAAATACGTAAAACGATGCTCCAAGTACGGTAGTTTCTTTCTGTTCAATAACTTTTATCGGAATGCCACAAACATCAGCACGAATTTGATTCCACAGCGCATTTTTAGAACCTCCTCCCACACATATAATTGATTCGGCTTTGAAATTGCCTGCTTTTTCAATAGAAGTTAAAGCCTCTTTCAACCGATGAGCGAGTGCTTCCAATCCTGCACGGTAAATATGCCCGCGCGTAGTGTTAAGCGTAAGCCCTTCAATACTGCCACCTGAAATTCCTTGTGTGGCATAGAAATTAGGATTGAGTCGCACACCTTCTGCTCCTTCTGGGATTTCTTCCGCCTCGCGAATCATCGTTTCGTAACATTCTGCACCTGACAAATTCGCATAAAAATTATTTTTTATCCATTCCAAAATGCCCGATGCAACGTAATTCACACCGATGTTATAGACGTGTTTTTCAGCATCAAATTCGGTGGTAATTCCTAAATCTAATTCTCGCTGTGTTGAGGTGGCTTTTTGGCTTCGTGTCATCAGAATTTCCCACGTTCCGGAACTGAGCACAGGCTGATTGACGCTCGCTCCTGAACCAATAATAGCAAATTGGGTGTCGTGCCCTGCCAAGTAAACAGGTACTCCCTCAGGAAGCCCCGTTTCTTGTGCAGCCAAAGCGGTTACGTAGCCCGCTTTATCCCCTGAATTGCCTATTTTTCCGAAAATGTAAGGCGAAAGCCCCAATTTACCGAGTGTTTTTTCTGAAAGGGTTTGGTTGGTTTGGTTGGTTAACATCGAAGTCCCTAACATTGTGTTATCGTTACATTTATTGCCTGTCAGTTTCATATTCAAAAGCGACGGCATAAACAGAAAAACATCGGCTTGGTCAATAATTTCAGGGTGATTTTCTTTGAACCAAATCAGTTTGTTTATCGTATTGAAATTATACGGATACACACCCGATTCAGTGTATAATTCATTGATAGAAATATATTTATCAATATTTTCCAAAACAGGAATTGTTCGCGGGCACTGCCACGAAATAACAGGATAAAGCGCTTTTCCTTGCGCATCAACGAAAGTTCCGTCCACTCCAAAAGTGGTAGTAGCGACCCCCACAATGCGTTTGGTATCTATTTGGCTCACGACGGTCTTGCAAGCTCGGGCGAGTTTGTTCCATATTGCTTCGATGTCCCAAATGCGCCCTTCGGGAAGGTTAGGGTCTGTATCCGTCTGATTCGGGTAGGACTGCAAGGCTTCAATTTCGCCTTTTGCATTGATTGCCACTACCCGAACGTTGGTTGCCCCACAATCTAAAATGATGGCTAACGGATTCATTTTGACTAATTTAAAATTGGTTGTTGGTAATTTGGTTTGGTTATGAAAAAGTCTTTTCAGTGGTTTATGTTTGGTCTTTTTAAAGAACGGAATTCACATTCAATTAGGTTTATTTCCCTAAAAAATTACGTTCTAATTCATTGAGTTGTTCATCGCTCATTCCTTGTGGCTCAAAGCCTGCCGCCCACGCCATCAAAAGCATTTTAGCTCCTTTATTAGCTACATCTAAAAAGTCAAAGGCTTTGACAACATCTTCACCCGTAGCCAATGAACCGTGTTTTTCCCAAAGGATAACATCGTGATTTTTAAGTCCTTCAATAGTAACATCAGCAAGTGCTTCCGTACCTGAAAGCGCATACGGACAGCAATGTACCCCATTAGGCACAAACACACGAATTTCAGGACAAAGTTTCCAAAGCGAATGGTTAAACTTAGCTTCATCGTGGAAAATAGGGTGATGACTGAGCACGATAAGCTCAATAGTGTGCGTGTGCAAAACCGCTTTGTAAGTAGGCTTATATTTTTGGTTAAAACAATGTATTTTAATATGTGAAATTAATTCACTGGTAGGCGCAAAAGGCTTGCTTTTCCCGCCCCAAATAATGGCATACCCCGAAGCTGTTCCATTGACGTGAATGATACACGCCGCCTCTTCAATATGATTAATAAGCGAGCGCAAATAGCAACCTGTTCCCGTAATAAAATAGGTTCTATTAGCAGCCTCAGCAGGCAACTGACGGCTGACAACATAGCTCTTTAAGTAGCTCCAATCCACATCTGAAAAATGTTCGGTAAGGTCTATTGAAATATTGCCTGCATTGCGCTCAGCCCACTCACGTTGCCATAGATATTGCGCAACTTCACTCACTTTGGCAATCTCTTTTTGTACGGATTTGGGTAATTGATAGGTTTCCATAAAAAGATAGCTTTAATTCTGAGCGACAAAGTTATTCTAAAAAAAATGCTAAATAAATGAATATATTTTGTATTTTTGTGTCTGTTTTAAACATTTTAATTATGAAGAAAGATTTTTTACTCCAAAAGGGCGACCCTTCACAAATAGAACAAGTGTTCACTTCGGTACGTTTGAAATTGTGGTGCTGTCGGTTTTGGCAGCTACAAAAATGGACAACAACCGATATGGCTTTTCCGTATTGGCGCATCTATTGGAACAAAAATCACGGTGGAATCATTGGTTATGAACGAAAAGAATATGCAATGTCACCCAATGTTTTGTATATTATTCCTCCTAATACGCCTTATTTTTCGCATTTTTTCTCAACAGAAAACAACAACTCAAAAACCGAAGAAGTGAGAGGAAAACGAGTTGATGAACACGAAGACGAACAAACACTCAGCAAGCACTCTCTTTTGCATTTATATATCCATTTTAACCTTGGCATTCCGTTTGACTATGTAAAAGAAGGCATTTACACACTTGATTTGAGTCCGTTTCAAAAAGAAAAGTTAGAAAGTTTAACACAATATCTTAAAAAGGGAAATATATTTGATTTTTCAACAACGATGTATTTGCAATCGCTTATCTTTGAGTTCATTGCTCAATTAGATGCCTCGTTATGGAACTCTGCTCAGATGGATAATCGCGTGCTTACCGTCATTCGGTATATCGACCGAAATATTGCTCAAAATCACTCAAATGACCATTTAGCATCGCTTGTGCATATGGCTACCAACTCATTTGCAAGACTTTTTCACGACACGATGCACATTCCGTTGCAACTTTTCATCAAACAGCGCAAAATTAACAACGCTTGTGGTCTTTTTGACCATAATGATATTTCTATTGAAGAAGTGGCATATCAATTGGGTTTTGCTGACCGTTATCATTTCTCTCGGATTTTCAAGCAGATACGCGGAGTTTCACCCG
>JBGYFE010000065.1:0-22273 GCA_041819925.1 Capnocytophaga sp. | reverse complement strand
TGATATAATCCGCTGTAACGGTTTGAGCCTCCATCATTTGCGTAGGTGTTCCCTCAAAAATAATTTGTCCGCCGTTTTTGCCCGCTTTTGGACCAATATCAATCACATAATCGGCTTCAAGAATCATTTCTTCGTCGTGTTCCACCACAATCACCGAATTTCCGATGTCACGCAATGATTTTAAAGAATTGATAAGACGCTTGTTATCACGTTGATGCAACCCAATGCTCGGTTCGTCCAAAATGTAAAGCACACCTGTGAGTTGTGACCCAATTTGCGTAGCCAAGCGTATGCGCTGAGCCTCTCCTCCTGATAAGGATTTCGAGCTTCTTCCTAATGAAAGGTACGTAAGCCCTACATCAATCAAAAATTGCAATCGGGTTGAAATTTCTTTAATAATTTCCGAAGCGATTTTTTGCTGTTTGCTTGAAATATGTTGCGGTAATTCCTCAAACCATTTTGAGAGTTCCAAAATGTCAAATGAGGAAAGTTCGGCAATATTTTTTTCGTCGATTTTGAAATAAAGAGCTTCTTTTCGTAAACGCGTTCCGTCACATTCAGGACAAGGAAGCGTGTCCATAAAATCCGAAGCCCATCTTTTTATGGAAGTTGAATCTGAATTTTCATATTGTTCTTTGATGAAATTGATAATTCCTTCAAAATCAATTTCATAATCACGCGTAATTCCCAAAACATCTGATTTTACGGAAAACTTTTCCTTACCTCCGTGCAGAATGATATCCATTGCTTCTTGCGGAAGGTCTTCAATGTCGTCAGAAAGTTTTGCTCCGAATTTATGAAGAATTACTTCTAATTGCTTGAAAATCCACGTATTTTTTTGTTCTCCAATGGCTACAATCGCTCCATTTTTGATAGAGTTTTTCGTGTTGGGAATGATTTTAGAAACGTTCACTTCTTGAACTTCACCCAATCCGTTGCAATGCGGACACATTCCTTTTGGAGAATTGAACGAAAATGTGTTTGGTTCGGGCATTGGATAGGAAATTCCCGTACTTGGACACATCAAATTTCGGCTAAAAAATTCTACTTTTTGGGCATCTTGCTCTAAAACCATCAGCACACCTTCTCCGTAGTGCATTGCTGTTTTTATGGATTCCTGCAAGCGGTTTTGCGTACCCTTATCGGAGTTAATAGCAAGCCTATCGACCACAATTTCAATGTCGTGTGTTTTATATCGGTCGAGTTTCATTCCCTTTTCGATGTCGCGAATTTCGCCATTGACACGCACTTTGACGAATCCTTGTTTGGCAATTTGCTCAAAAAGTTCACGATAATGCCCTTTTCGTGATTGTACCACAGGAGCGAGAATGTTTATCCGCTTGTTGGTATATTTTTCGGTGATAAGTTCCTGAATTTGAGCATCGCTATAACTCACCATTTTTTCGCCCGTTTTGTAGCTATACGCATCAGAAGCCCGAGCAAACAAAAGCCTCAAAAAGTCGTAAATTTCGGTAATTGTGCCAACTGTTGAGCGGGGTGATTTGGAAGTTGTTTTTTGTTCAATAGCAATTACGGGCGAAAGTCCGTCGATTTTGTCCACATCAGGGCGTTCCAAACCTCCTAAAAACTGACGTGCATACGCTGAAAATGTTTCGATGTAGCGTCGTTGTCCTTCAGCGTAAATGGTATCAAAAGCCAGCGATGATTTTCCACTGCCCGAAAGCCCCGTGATGACAACTAACTGCTCACGCGGAATATTGACATCTATGTTTTTAAGATTGTGAACTCTTGCTCCTTGTACTTCGATTTGTTCAGTTTCTGTCTTTTTATTTTTCGAGGAGTAAGAGGGTAGTAACTGATTATCAATAGGTTGTTTTTTGTTTTTTAGAATTTCTTCTTTGGATTTTATTTCTTGTTTTTTTTCTTTCATTTGAAATATGAAATTAGGGGACAAAGGTACGAATTAAACTGAAAAGTTCAAGATGTCAAATCTCTCGAAAAAAATAAGTATTTCCAAATTTAGGAAAAAAATGAATGGGTAAAAGCAGGAAAACTATTGGAAATAGAATAAAAAATGTACCTTTGCATTTTCAAACTTTTTTGATGCAAAAGTGATTGTCAAATTGTTGGCTGAAACATATTTTGTACAGATAGTTTTCATAGCAATAAAATAGACCAATACAAAAAAATAATCTTTTTCAAAGATTGTTTGTGTCAGAGAAATTGAATTTGAAACAGAAATTTTAAGCCTTTTTTTGTGTACAACAAAACTTGACGGTTATTTAGCACTTAAAAATCATCTGAGTTGGGCAGTAAAATAAGAGATAGATTAGGAGAAATATAATTTTCTTGAAATATAACGTTCTGAAAATGAAAAAAGTAGTAGTAGGTTTAAGTGGAGGCGTCGACAGCAGTGTTGCGGCTTATTTACTTAAAGAACAAGGATATGAAGTGATTGGGCTTTTTATGAAGAATTGGCACGATGATTCTGTGACTATTTCTGATGAGTGTCCGTGGCTTGAAGATAGTAATGATGCGCTTTTAGTTGCTGAAAAATTAGGAATCCCGTTTCAAACGGTGGATATGAGCGAGCCGTATAAGCAACGCATTGTTGATTATATGTTTAATGAATATGAAAACGGGCGTACGCCCAATCCTGATGTGTTGTGTAATCGCGAGATTAAGTTTGATGTTTTTATGAATTTGGCTCTCAGTCTCGGAGCAGATTATGTAGCAACAGGTCATTACTGCCGAAAAGCGGAGTTTGAAAAAAACGAACGCACTATTTATCGTCTTTTAGCAGGAAAAGATAGTAACAAAGACCAATCCTATTTCTTATGTCAATTATCTCAGGAACAGCTCAGTAAAGCGCTATTTCCTATTGGAGATTTAGAAAAATCAGAAGTGAGAGCCATCGCCGCCGAACAAGGTTTAGTTACTGCCGAAAAGAAAGATTCACAAGGACTTTGTTTCGTCGGAAAGGTGCGTTTGCCTGAGTTCTTACAACAAAAACTTCAACCAAAACAAGGCGATATTATTGAAATTCCTTCCGATTGGAAAGGTTATCAGGAATTTGACCAGCCTAAACTTTTTGAACGTTATGAAGATGAGCTAAAATATTTATCACAACGGTTTGTTTATCAACCTTCGGACGGGAAAAAAGTGGGGACGCATCAAGGGGCGCATTATTTCACAAAAGGGCAACGCAAGGGGCTAAATGTGGGAGGCACTCCCGAACCGCTTTTTGTGCTTGAAACCGATGTAAATCAAAACGTTATTTACACGGGACAAGGACACGCACATCGCGGACTTTTCAGGAAAGCGTTGTTTATAAAAGAGAATGACATACATTGGATTCGTCCTGATTTGGCTTTAAAAGTAGGAGAGAGCAAACAAACAACCGTGCGCATTCGCTATCGCCAACCTTTGCAAAAAGCCGTTTTGTACAAGGTTCAAAGCGGATTGTACATTCATTTTCAAGAATCACAGAGTGCCATCACCGAAGGGCAATTTGCTGCTTGGTATGACGGTGAGGAACTTGTTGGAAGTGGAGTGATTGGTTAGTTACGCGAAATTCTCTATGAAAAAAGTAAATAAAATGCTATCCAACAACTAAAAAGTTGATTAAAAAATGAGACTATTCAAAAAAGACCCTTTTGGGCATATACTATGGTTTAAGCGATTGTTAATCTGGATTTTCGGATTAATAACTCATAGTCGTTACAACGGATTTAACAAACTGCGAATTGAAGGTTCAGAAGTTATTCGTGACTTGCCTGAACGTAATGTTTTATTTATATCAAACCATCAGACTTATTTTGCTGATGTAGCGGCAATGTTACACGTTTTTAATGCCAGTCTCAGCGGACGAAAAAATACACTCAAAGGCATTGGTTATTTATGGAATCCGAAATTGAACATTTATTATATTGCGGCTTCCGAAACAATGAAATCAGGGATGTTACCTAAAATTTTGGGTTATGCAGGAGCAATACCTATTGATAGAACGTGGCGTGAGAAAGGAAAAGAAATTCAGCGGGAAGTTAAGCAAGACGATGTGAATAACATCGGTATTGCTTTGAATGATGGTTGGGTAATCACTTTTCCGCAAGGAACAACTTCTCCTTGGAAACCTATTCGGAAAGGAACGGCGCATTTAATTAAGCAGTATAAACCTATTGTTGTACCTATTGTTATCGATGGTTTTCGGCGTTCGTTTGACAAAAAAGGAATTAATATTAAAAAGAAAGGCGTGCAACAATCAATGATTATCAAAACTCTCTTAAAGATTGATTATGAGAATGAAAGTATAGAAGAAATTGTTGAAAAGGTAGAAATGGCAATCGAGCAACACGAGTCATTCTTGAAAGTAAAAAACATAAAACCGACAGTGAATGTTTAACTGTCGGTTTTTTTTAAAAAATTTATTTAGGGTAAATTTCTTTTAGAGCTTTTACATAGACTAAAACGCCTTTATCTTTAAAATCTTCTTGCTCGTAGAGTTTGATAGCACCAACTTTGTCAGAGGTGGTAAAAAGCAAAATTTCACCCAAATCCAAAGATTTTCCTCTTTCAATAAGCGCCTGAATAAGTTTTGTCCCGACTTTTTTTCCTCGTTGTGACTCATCAACTACCACATCTTCAATCCAGCCTTTGTAACCAGAAATTACACGATAAACTGCCATTGAAGCCATTCCTAAAAGACGTCCGTTTTCAATGTAGCAAGCAATGTGAGGAGCTTTTTCTGCATCTGAAAAAAGTTCACTCAAAGCAAGTTGTTTTCTTCGGCTGAGTAGTGAAAATAAATTACGGGCATCTTGCTCAATAACAGGCGTTATGAGTTCTTTTGTTAAAAATGTAATCATATTTTTTAGTTTTCTTCTTTATTATTCGGGGGCGAAATTAGAGTAAAAAATTAAAAAGCACAACAAGTAAAACCTCAATGCTTGAAAATTAACAATGAATTATCAATGATTTACAAAATTATTTAGCTAATAAAATCTTAATTTTATTTTGTAATTTTCTTATTTTGAATGTTTTTGTATAGAAAATGATGAAAAAAGAGAAAAGTATTGAATTTTCGTTAAACCTTTTTTCACTTTGTTCGTCTAACGAATACATTTCAAAAAAATTAATAATTGACCGTATGAGAAAATTCTTTTTTTTGTTGTCATTGATAACTACTTCCTTTTCTTGGGGACAAGATTATTCAGTTATAGGAAAGGTGCTTGAAAGCGAAACCAAAGCACCCTTAGAGTATGCTACCATTACCCTTGAAGCGGGCGGAAAAGTTGTAGGAGGAGGCGTTACCGATGTAAAAGGAGAATTTAATGTAAAAGTTCCCAAAGGAATATACCATTTGAAAGTACAGTTTTTTTCATTCAAAACTTATGAAATAAAAAACTTCAATTTGAACGAGAATAAAAAACTTCCAACCATTCATTTGGATTTAGATGTGGAAGAACTCAGTGGGGTGGAAGTTACCGCTGAACGTACCACAGTGGAATTGCATTTGGATAAAAAAGTGTACAATGTAGGGCAGGATATGACCGTGAAAGGAGGTTCAGTTTCTGATGTGTTGGATAACGTGCCCTCTGTGTCAGTGGATACGGAAGGTAAAGTAAGTTTTCGAGGAAATGAAAGTGTGCAGATTCTCATCAATGGGAAACCGTCAGCTTTGTCGGGGGTCAATGATGAAGCGCTACGCCAATTGCCTGCGGAAACTATTGAGCGTATTGAGGTAATTTCCAATCCATCATCACGATATGATGCAGAAGGAACGGCTGGGATTATCAATATTATTCTTAAAAAAGGAAGTGCCGTTGGGTTTATGGGGTCAGTAACAGCTTCTGTTGGGCATCCCGAAGCCTATGAATTAGGAACGAATTTAAGTTTACGAAAAGAAAATTGGACATTTTTCGGAAATGCTTCGTACAGCCGTCGGAATTCCCCAGGCGAATCCTTATTTTATCAACAAAATTTAGACGCTACGGGCAATGTTTCTAACTTTCAAGATGAAATCCGAGAAACAAATCGTTTCCGTGAAGGTTTTAACGTTAACATAGGAGCTGAATACCGATTCAATGACCAATCGTCAATTACTAACAGCGTTGTTTTCAATTCAAACAAAGGGCAAAATACGACCGATACGGATTTCTTCAACTACGATTCAAATCGTGTTTTGACAGCAAAGCGTTTCAGACAAACCACAGAAGACGATGATACGTATCGATTCCAATATTCTTTGAATTTTGAACATAAATTTAATCAAGAAGGACATAAATTAACAGCTGATTATCAGTATTCTACTTCCAAAGAAGATGAAGACGCTCTCATCACTGAACAAAATTTGACAACAGGAGTGTATCTTGACCCAGAGAAAACAATTGGCGATGACAAAAGCATAAAGCATTTGGCTCAAATTGATTACGTACTTCCGTTTGGAGCTAATAAAAAATCACAATTTGAAGCGGGTTATCGGGGAACGATTGATGAAAACGATAATGACTTCACAATGGGGACGTTAGACGCTTCGGGCAATTTGATTGTAGATAACAATTTTACAAACCGATTTGTCTTTGACCAATACATAAATGCTTTTTATTCACAATTAGGAACAAAGTTCGGAAAATGGAATTTTATGGGAGGTTTACGTTATGAACATACGAAAATTATTTCCTTACTGATAAATACCAATGAAAATTATTCAAAAAATTACGGAGGATTGTTCCCATCGGTGTATTTAGGATATGAATTTTCAGAAGAAGAGCAAGTTAGTGTAAGTTACAGCCGTCGTTTGCGTCGTCCAAACTCTCGATTTATCAATCCGTTTGTGTCACGTTCAAGCAACACGAATTTGTTCAGTGGAAATCCTGATATTGACCCTACATATACCAACGCATTTGATATTTCATACTTAAAAAAATGGGATAAAATAAGTTTAAATACGTCGTTATATTACAATCATTCTACTGAAGTTTTTGAGATGATTTCGTTAGAAACAGGTGATTTCATTACTGTAAACGGACTGTCGGTGCCTGTGATGTTACGTCGTCCAATCAACCTTTCAGACGAAGATAGAGTAGGGGTGGAGTTCACTGCAAATTACACACCCATACGCAATTGGCGCTTTTCATTGAATATGAATTTCTATCATTTCAAATCAAGCGGAGAATATACCTACACCAGCTATTTAGGAACAACCACAACACAGCAATTTAACACAGAAGCTAATACGTGGACAGCGCGCTTTACGGCAAAACTTCCTATTATTTATAAGATTGATTTTCAAACCAATGTAATGTATGATGCTCCACGAAAATCGGCTCAGTCTGAAATTGAAGGAAACCTATCGGCTACAATGGCTTTGAGCAGGGAAATTCTCAAAGGCAAAGGAAATATTTCACTCAATGTAAGTGATGTGTTTGATTCACGCAAAATGATTGCCAATACACAAACGGCACGTGTGTTTACGCATTCTGAAATGCAATGGCGTAAACGTCAAATAATGCTCAATATGACCTATCGTTTTGGAAATATGAAAGGACAACAAAAAGAGCGAAAACAACAACAGCGCTCTATGGAAGATGCAGGAGAGATGGAGTTTTAGAAAGACGTTTTCATAGAGCCAATTTTGAGAAAACCGATTTGTTTCAAACAAGTCGGTTTTTGTATTTAATCCTTTTTTAGGGATAAACTTTTCTCTTTCATTTAATAGTAATATCTTTGCGCCCAAATTAATTCAAAAACAATGCTAACAGTTTCAAATTTATCGGTTCAATTTGGTAAAAGAGTTTTGTTTGATGAAGTAAACATCACTTTTACACAAGGAAATTGCTACGGAATCATCGGTGCGAATGGAGCAGGAAAATCTACTTTTTTGAAAATTCTTTCAGGAAAGATAGAACCCACAAGTGGTCGGGTTATTTTGGAAACAGGCAAACGTATGTCAGTTTTGGAGCAAGACCACTATGCCTATGATGCTCATACGGTGCTTGATACGGTTATTTTGGGAAATAAAGTGCTTTCGGCAGTGAAACAAGAAATGGACGCACTTTATGCTGATTATAACGATGAAAACGCCGACCGCATCGGAGAATTGCAAATCCAATTTGATGAAATGAATGGTTGGAATGCCGAAAGTGATGCCGCTACGTTGCTCTCAAACTTGGGTATTTCGGAAGAAATGCACTACACGATGATGTCAGAAATGGACGGAAAACTCAAAGTACGTGTACTTTTAGCGCAGGCTCTTTTCGGAAATCCTGATGTGCTTATTATGGACGAGCCTACCAACGACCTCGATTTTGAAACTATCGGTTGGTTAGAAAACTTTTTAGCAAATTATGACAATACAGTGATTGTGGTTTCGCACGACCGACACTTTTTAGACGCCGTTTGTACGCATATTTCTGACATCGACTTCGGAAAAATCAATCACTATTCAGGGAACTATACGTTTTGGTATGAGAGTAGTCAATTGGCAGCGCGCCAACGAGCTCAACAAAACAAAAAAGCAGAAGAGAAAGCCAAAGAACTGCAAGAATTTATTGCTCGATTCAGTGCGAATGTGGCAAAATCAAAACAAGCCACTTCACGGAAAAAAATGCTTGAAAAACTCAATATTGCCGAAATCAGACCGTCAAGCCGTCGTTATCCAGCTATCATTTTTGACAGCGAACGTGAAGCGGGTGACCAAATTCTGCACGTGGAAAATTTATCGGCTTCTATCGACGGAGAAATTCTTTTCCAAAATGTGGATATTAATTTAGCAAAAGGTGATAAAGTAGCCGTTATTTCAAAAGATTCTCGGGCTACAACGGCTTTCTATCAGATATTAAATGAAAAACAACAGCCTGATAGCGGAAAATTTCAGTGGGGAGTTACCACTTCACAATCGTATTTGCCTGTGGATAATTCGGAATACTTTGACAATGATTTAACTTTGGTCGATTGGTTACGCCAATGGGCAAAAACCGAAGAGGAACGCGAAGAGGTTTACGTACGCGGTTTTTTAGGAAAGATGCTTTTCAGCGGAGAGGAAGCTCTGAAAAAATCGAGGGTGCTTTCGGGAGGAGAGAAAGTGCGCTGTATGCTCAGCCGTATGATGATGTTGCGTGCCAATGTTTTGATGCTCAACGAGCCAACCAATCACTTGGATTTGGAAAGCATTACGGCGTTTAACAATTCGCTTAAAAACTTTAAAGGAACAGTGCTTTTTACCACGCACGACCACGAGTTTGCGCAAACGGTTGCTACCCGTATCATCGAACTGACTCCCAAAGGAATTATTGACCGCTATATGTCGTTTGATGAATATATGGACGATAAAAATATTCAAGAGCTTAGAAAGCAGATGTATTTGTAAGAGCACAAATCATCGTATTTACACTGAGTAATTTTTCCATTAAAAAAGCGGGGTGAATTGTGATTCGCCTCGCTTTTTTGTATGCTTTTTGTCTATTTGATTTTCGCTGATAAACTTGATAAAATTTGTTACTTGATGTTCACCACAAACATTCGCTTATCCTCAATGAAACCTTCAAGCACGTCATTGGGCGCGACACTTCCTACATTGGCAGGCGTACCCGTGAAAATCAAATCTCCTTTGCGCAGGGTGAAATATTTAGAGGCTTCGGCAATGATTTGGTCAAAGTTCCAAATCATTTGTTGAGTGCTGCTTTGTTGCACCACTTGTCCGTTTTTGGTCAAATGGAAGTTTATACGATTTAAATCGCTAAACTCAGATTTGTTGATAAAATTCCCTACGATTGCCGAACCGTCAAACGCTTTGGCTTTTTCCCACGAAAGCCCGTCTTTGCGGAGCTGTGCTTGCACATCGCGCGCTGTGAAGTCTATTCCCAAACCAATCTCATCGTAATATTTATGAGCAAACCTTTCAGAAATATGTTTTCCGTTTTGCGTAATTTTCAAAACTACCTCTACTTCGTGATGAAGGTCTTGTGTAAATTCAGGAATGTAATAGGGCAATTCGGTGTTGTGAATCGCCGTGTCAGGTTTCAGGAACAGGACAATGCTTTCGGGCTGCTTGCCGTCAAATTCTTTGATGTGGTCGAGATAATTTTTCCCGATGCAGATGATTTTCATAATGTTATCGTATTGAAATGAATAAATAGCCTAACTGAAATAAATAAAATACGTTTGATTTCTTTTCGTGTAAACAGTCCGTTAGAAATTTTTGCAAGTCAGTTTTTGCTTTTCTTGACGTGAGTTTAATCTTTTTTGATAGGTTTCCAATCATCGGCACTTTCGATGGGCAAACTGTTGTATTCCAACGTCCAGCCGATGGATTTCGTCAGAAAAACAATATTCGCAAGTTCTGAAATAAGACGACTTTCGGCATTCTTTTTTAAGTTTGACTGCGAAATTTTCTTTTCCAACTCGGCGTACACTTTTTTTTGTATTTTGTTTACGTCTTCGGTGTTAAAAGGATTTACTTGACTTTGACTTACGTCATAATATTTTAAATTGGGATAAATTTTTACTTCCGCTTCGGGAATGGATTTGATAGTTACCTTCTTATTTGTTTGGTCAATATCATACACAATTTTATGTAAGTCATAAGAAACGGTTACGTCTGCATTTGCAACAATAAGAATCTTTTTATCGAAAGAAAGCAAATCCATCAGATATTTTTGGCTATCAGTATAAGAAATTACTTCCGCAAAGTGTCCTTCGGTAACAATCAACTTACTGACGTTCGCAATTTGTGTTTGAATTAATGCTGAATCGGCTTCCAATGTTTCTTTTTCTTCCTTTTTATCAAAAAAATATTTGATAGACAAAAGCAAAACAATAGCGGTAAGCATTCCAAAAATAAACTTTTTCATATCTATTTTTTAAGTGATGCGTAATTGATTTTCGACGGATTTTTATTTCGTCATCTTCCTTAATTTAATTCCCGTAAGCACTTTTTTCGTGTAAAGCGGAAAGTCAGCATTCAAAATCCAGCCAAAATATCCCGGTTCTTCTTCAAGAATATCTTCTACTTTTCGTCCTTTGTGTTTTCCGAAAGTAAATATCTCCTCATTTTTATCGTTTAGAACGATAAATCCTGCGAAATCGACAATTTGTTTTCGGGTCGTAAACTCACTGAGTTTCTTCATATTGTTTTCCAATTCAGGATAACGGTCGAGTTGCGATTTTAGTATCTCATACGTGGCGGTAGTGTCTGCTTCGGCTGAATGTGCGTTGTCGAGCGTTTTTCCGCAGTAGAACTTATAGGCAGCGCTGAGCGTACGTTGTTCCATTCTGTGGAAGATGGTCTGCACATCTACCGTTACACGGTTTCCCAAGTCAAAATCGACGTCAGCACGGAGCATTTCTTCCGCCAAAAGAGGAATGTCAAAACGGTCAGAATTATACCCCGCCAAGTCTGAATCCTTAATCATATTATGAATGGTTTTCGCAAGCTCTCTGAACGTAGGTTCATTAGCGACGCGCTCGTCAGTAATTCCGTGCACATCGCTCGCTCCTTTGGGTATAGGAACGGTGGGATTTACGAGCCACGTTTTGCTTTCGCGGTTACCATTCGGATATACTTTCAGTATAGAAATTTCAACGATACGGTCTTTCGTAATGTCAGTTCCCGTCGTTTCTAAATCAAAAAAACAAATAGGTTTCGATAATTTTAACTCCATATATTAATTTTTAGTTGATAATCAGCAGAAATTAGCTCATAGTCATACAAAAATAAAATAAACGTCAATTTTTGTATGCAATCACTGCTAATTATTTTTTATTTCAATGCAATATTTCTTATTTTTTCATTCAATTCTTCAAATCCTTGCAAGGAAGTTATTTTCCATTTGCCGTTTTCTTTTTCAGCTTTTATATGATATTCCAAAACTTCCCATTCAGGAGCATTGCCCCACGTCCAAGCAAAAGTAGCGGTATTTCCCTCAATATTAATATTTTTTACGGTAATATATTGGTAATAATCCTCCGACGGCGTGTCTTGGCAGTTACACCATTGATTTGCTCCACTGCCGAAAGGCAGAATTTCGCCAACGTGCCATTGCGTAAATTTTTCCTCTAAAACGTAATTAATGTTATGTCCGATTTCATCATACAGATTGATAAACTTTACGGAAAAGAACCCCGAATTTTCCAAAATCTTCATTTGATTGTAATGCAAATCAAGGTCTATTTCTGTATAAAAACGCTTGCTTTTATCCATTTTCTTGGGGATAAAATCTTCAAAAGAGTATTCATTTTCAATCCATTGGTAAAGTTGGCGTGTCAAATCTTGTAGGGCGAGGCTGTCATTGCTGACGCTTTCTGTTAACTTTTTTGACGTACTATCAGGCATTGCGTTACTTTTCGGATTTTGTTTACACGCAAACAACGCCGCAAAGATAGTAAATAAGGTTATTTTTTTCATTGCATTTATGCTATTGATTTCAAATTTCGATTATTTTTTTTCTGTTAAGCGTTTAAAATGAATTACACAAGAGCTATAAAATAATAGGAAAGATGTTTATTTTTAAGTTTCCGTTTTGATAAAAATATATTGACGCAAGGAAGTTAATTTTCTGACGTGAGAAAAATTATTTCTTGACGTCAGAAAATTTTTTTTCGCACGTCAAGAAATTTTTAGGCTGACGTGCATCTTTTTCATTATGACCTTTACAGAGAAAATAGCCCTACGTACAAAAAAAATAAACTACACTTTAACAATGTAAAAAAGTGTAGTTTATAATTTTTTAAATGCTATTCTTTCTCAAAAGAAATGTTCTCGATGGCGTTTTTAATTTCCACACCCGGTGTAAAAATTATGCGAATATCTTTAATCATCGAAGCCTTGAAATCTTTTTCGTTTTCCACACCATCGCTGCTTATCGAGATGCGAAACGTTCCAAAATCACCAAGTTTGACAGAATTTCCTTTCACTAACTCTTTGGGAAGTTCCTCTAACAGATTTTGAATTACGTTAGCAATATCACCCGCAGTGAGTGAAGACTTTGAGGCAATGCTCTTGGCAATTTCTTTTTGCCCGATTTTGCTGCTCTGAACAGCATTCGCATACCATTTCTTTTTAGAACGGTCTTGCGGATTCACTTTTTCAACTAAACGATATTTCATATAACTACGAATTAAAATTTTTTACGCTCCCAAAGGTATGCTTTTTTCCGTAAAGAAACTAATTTTTTAACAAAAAAAAGAAAATTAATTTCTTTTACCATATAAATTTACTCACGTGAGAAAATATTTTTTCGTCAGTGAGTTTTTTTAAAAAAGAACGTACAATATCCAACAAAATGACTTTTCTTTTTCTTTCGGAAGAAGTACATCTAAAAAATTCCCCCAAGAGGAATGAAAGTAAATCCCGTAGTCAAAGTTTACGCTTGAAAAGCTATGATTTATCCGTTTGCTTTTCTGTCATTTGGTTTCAAAATCATTCGATACGATTGGTCTTTGCTGAAATAGTAACCTACCCAGTTGTAAAAAGTTCTAAGTCGGTTTCGGAAGTTTACCAATGACATAATGTGTACAAAAACCCAAATAAACCACGCGAAAAATCCTTTTAGGAATATTTTTTTAGGAATATCGGCAACGGCTTTATTACGCCCGATGATTGCCATCGAACCTCTATCAATATAAGTAAAAGCGGTTGGATTATTGAAATTTTTGGATAGATTTTTCCCCAAATTGATAGCCTGTTGGATAGCTACTTGCGCCAGCTGCGGGTGCCCGTCCGGATAGTTAGGGTCAGTAGTCATAATCGACGAATCACCGACGGCGTAAATGTTATCAAAACCTTCCATTCTGTTGAAAGCATCGGTTTTCATACGTCTGCCTCTTCCTAAAAACTCTTGATTATCAATACCTTTAAATGCTTTCGCTGATACGCCCGCCGCCCAAATGAGGTTTCGAGCTTCTAAAATTGTTCCGTCCGAAAGGTGTACCTCATCATTAACAAAATCCTTTACAAAAACGTTCATTTTTAGTTTTACACCCATTTTTAGCAAAGAATTTTCAGTGTATTGCTGCGCTTTGGCTGACATCGGAGCGAGTACCGTTTTTTGTCCGTCAATTAAGAAAATATCTCCCAAATCGGCATCAGCAAGTTCGGGATAGTCCTTACGCATAATGTTCTGACGCATCTCGGCAAAAATTCCCGAAAGTTCAACTCCCGTAGGTCCTGCTCCAGCAATGGCAAATGAAAGCAATTTTTTGCGTTGCTCCCTGTCAGTGGTTCGTGTAGCTCGTTCCAAGCGAGTATAAACCAAATTCCGAAGCATCAACGCATCACTGATGGTTTTCATTGGCATTGCTTTTTCAGCAACATTTTGATTCCCAAAGAAATTGCTTTCCGCTCCCGTTGCCATAACCAAAATGTCATACGTCAGCTCTCCGTTACTCAAAATCAATCTGTTTTCTGACGGAATAACTTCTTTGAGTTCGCCCATTCTAAAACGTGTATTCTTACGTTCACGCAAAATTTTCCGATAGGGATAGGAAATGGCAGACGGCTCCATAAAACCTGCTGCTACCTGATAAAGCAAAGGCGGAAAGAAGTTATAATTGTTCATATCCACCAAAGTAACACGGAACGCATCGGATTTGTCCAACTCTTTAACAAGTTGCAATCCAGCAAAACCGCCTCCAACAATAACGATGTGTTTTTTATTACTCATTACGTTTATAATCTTAAAAGTTGAAAAAATCAAAGATAGTAACCTTTCAAAGTTGTAAATCATTGATTTTTATTGTTTTTAAAAAATAAAGAAATATCAAAATCGGTGCAAATATAGAATGATTTACCGATTTTTAAACACTAAAAATATGAAAAATTAAAAAAGTTGCGTTAGGGCATAAATCAAAAGTCCGACCAAACCACCAACTAACGTTCCGTTGATGCGGATAAACTGCAAATCTTTGCCCACTTCCAGCTCCAATTTGTTACTCAATTCACGTCCTTGCCAATTGCCTACTGTGCGGCTGATGAGTTCACCAACTTCTTTTCGATTTTTCAAAATGAACTGATATGCTGTTTTTTGTACCCAACCGTTCAAACGATTTTGCAATTGCTCATCGGTTTGTAGTTGTGAAGCAAATTGCAAAATGGATTTTTTTAAGTATCTTTTTAGAAAAGAATTTTCAACAGATTGCGACACGTCTTCCATAAGGAAATTTTTGACGTAAAACCACACATTTTGTGCGTATTTCTGAATGCTTTCGGACTGTAATAAATTGTTTTTCAGGGTATTTAATTTTTCTTGCCAATGAACAGAATCTCTCAAATCATTAGCGAGAACAAATAACTGATTTTCAATTTCTTTCCGAACCGAATGTTCTTTGTTTTGAGCAATTTCACGCATATAATTTGCTAATCCTGCCGTGATTTTTTCTGCCAGAATTTTATCAATAAAATCCGGAATGAAAAAAGCACTTTCTTCGGAAATACGCTTGTAAATAAAATCTTTATTTTCCAAAATATAAAATTCAATTTTTTGAAAAACAAAATCAAATAGTTTTTGATGTTCTTTTTCTTTCAGAAAATACTCCAAAGTATTGCTTGTTAGCGTGTTGAGGTTTATTTCTTGAAGTAAAGATTTACTTTTTTCGGTGATAAAAAGTGTTATTTTTTCATCATCTGAACTTTGGATAATTTCTTGAAGTTTCACTTCAAATTCTGAAATTAAACTATTGATATTCTTTTCTTTATGAAGCCATTCAGAGGCAAAACGCGATACATTTATATTTTCAACATACGGACGGATATTTTCCGCTTTCAAAAAGTTATCAACCACAAATGTTCCTAAATTATCCCCGATGTCTTTTTTTCGATTTTCAATGAGATTGGTATGCGGAATGGGCAATCCAAGAGGTTTGTTGAACAAGGCAGTAACAGCGAACCAATCCGCCAATGCGCCTACCATAGCAGCTTCGGCAAAGGCTTTTACATAGTTTGTAAAAGTCCATTCAGGAGCCTTTTTCTGTACGATTACCATTGCTACATACAGCAAAACCATACCCAGAAATAAAGCCGTAGCGATGCGTTTGTGATAGCGTAGTTTCTTTTCTTTCATTTTGTAGTGATTTTATATGAGGGCGCAATTTACAACGTTTGTGATAATATTTAAAAAGAAATCAGTAGCTTAAATTTATTTTTTAAACTACTGATTTTATCTGAATATATGTTGAAATTATTCCACAGTCACGGATTTTGCCAAATTTCTCGGTTGATCAACATTACAGCCTCGTTTTATAGCGATGTAATAAGACAACAACTGCAACGGAATGGAAGCCAACATTGGCGAAAGAGCCTCATTCACTTCTGGAATTTCAATCACGTGGTCAGCTATTGCAGCCATTTGTGTATCTCCTTCGGTTACTACGGCAATGATTTTTCCTTTTCGAGATTTGATTTCTTGTGCGTTTGACACAATTTTGTCATAATGTCCTTTCAAAGGAGCAATGAAAATTACAGGCATATTTTCATCAATCAGCGCAATAGGGCCGTGTTTCATTTCAGCAGCTGGATAACCTTCGGCGTGAATGTATGAAATTTCTTTTAACTTCAATGCACCTTCAAGCGCTGTTGGGAAGTTGAATCCTCTACCTAAATACAAACAATTCGATGCGTTTTTGTAAATTTCAGCCACATTGATAGCTGTTTGATGTGTATTTTTGAGTGTTTTTTCAATCAAACTCGGAATGTTAGCCAAATCTTTTGCTAATTCTTGATATGTTTGCTTGTCTATTGTTCCTTTTCTGTGTCCTAAATGCAGCGCAATGAGCGTTAAAACAGTCAATTGCGTCGTAAATGCCTTAGTTGAAGCCACCCCTATTTCAGGACCAGCGTGCGTATAAGTCCCAGAGTCCGTAATTCGGGCAATTGATGACCCCACCACGTTGCATATTCCATAAATGAAAGCACCTTTTTCTTTTGCCAATTTCAAAGCCGCCAAAGTATCAGCAGTTTCTCCTGATTGTGAAATAGCGATGACAATATCATCTTTTCGGATAATCGGATTTCGATAACGGAACTCGGAAGCGTACTCCACTTCTACGGGAATTCGGGCAAATTCTTCAAATAAATATTCACCCACTAAACCAGCGTGCCAAGAAGTTCCACAAGCCACAATAATGATGCGTTGTGCATTTAAGAACGTATCAATGTGATTATCAACACCTGACAATTTAGTTGAATAATCATCAAGCAAACGCCCACGCATTGTATCTTGGATAGATTTAGGTTGTTCAAAAATCTCCTTAATCATAAAGTGGTCGTAACCTCCTTTTTCGATGGCTTCCAAACTGATTTTTAGTTCTTGCATCAATGGCGTAACCTTCTCATTGTTAACGATTTTACGAACATTTAAAGGTTTGTCTAAACGGATAGTTGCCATTTCACCATCTTCCAAATAAAGAGCGTTTTTGGTATATTCAACAAAAGGTGAAGCATCAGAAGCAATGAAATACTCATTTTCACCAATACCAATCACGAGCGGACTTCCTAAACGAGCCACCACAATTTCTTCGGGTTTGCCTTCTTCCATAACGGCAATAGCATACGCCCCAATAACCTCATTCAGTGCGTGACGCACAGCAGTTTCCAACGATACATTTTCTTTTTCTTTGAAATATTCGATGAAATTTACTAAAACTTCGGTATCCGTATCTGATTTGAAGCTAAAACCTTCTTGAATCAATCGTTGTTTGATGCTGTCATAATTCTCAATAATTCCATTATGAATAATGGCTATTTTTCCTGAATTTGACAAATGCGGATGTGAATTCACATCATTCGGAACTCCGTGAGTAGCCCAACGTGTATGTCCCATTCCACAACCAAAAGAAGGAACATCATCTCCTGCTTTTTTCTCTAAATCAGAGACTTTTCCTTTGGTTTTTACACTTAAAAAATTGTCAGAATTTAAAACAAATCCTGCACTGTCATAGCCGCGATATTCCAATCGCTTCAACCCGTCAATCACAACGGGAAAGGCAGCTCTACTGCCCAAGTAACCTACGATTCCACACATAATTTTTACTCTTAATGTTTATTCTCTTTTTTATGTTTGTTTACGAAATAAAAATGGTGGTAGGCGGTTGGTAATTATTTTTTATTAAAGAATGAAAGATTTTTTCAATATACTTCTCTTCTGAATGTTTTTATTTTTTGTCAACTCTCACACTTTCAGGCACTAAAACGGTATAATCTCCATTATTTCGGATAACATCACGCACAATAGACGATGAAATAAATGAGGTTCGTGCGGCCGTCAATAAAAAGACTGTTTCGATTTTTGAGAGTGTTCTGTTGGTGTGAGCAATTGCTTTTTCAAACTCAAAATCAGCAGGATTTCGAAGCCCTCGCAAAATAAATTGAGCTCCAATTTCCTTGCAATAATCCACTGTAAGACCTTGATAAGTAGTTACTTTCACTTTTGGCTCATCGGCGAAGGCTTTTTCAATAAATGCTTTGCGTTCTTCCACCGAAAACATATAATTTTTGTCATTATTTACTCCAATAGCGACCACAATTTCATCAAACAAATCCAATGCTCGATGAATGATATCATAATGCCCTAACGTAATTGGGTCAAATGAACCCGGAAACAATGCTCTTTTCATACCCAATTATTTTCTGTTTAAAGCCAACATAATTTCTGAATCCAACAAATCGGAAAAGCGCCATCCGTTGTGAGCCACCTGCTGTGGAAAAATACTTTGTGGTGAAAGCCCCGGATTGGTATTTATTTCAATAAAATAGGGAATATCATTCATTATGATATAATCTATCCGTGAAAAACCGCTCATATTTAAGGCATTGTAAATCTTTACAGTTGTTTGGTTTACTCTTTCCCGAACGATGTCAGAAAGGTCGGCAGGAGTGATTTCTTTGGATTTTCCTTCGTACTTGGCTTCGTAATCAAAAAAATCATTTTCTGAAATGATTTCTGTATGTCCCACAACGGTTGTTTTTCCATTGAATTTAAAAACACCTACTGAAATTTCACGTCCGTTCAAAAAGGATTCAATCAAAATTTCGTCATCAACCTCAAAAGCGGTTTGCAAGGCCTTGTCAAATTCAGATGCGTGGTTTACTTTTGAAACACCCAAGCTGCTTCCTGAACGATTGGCTTTTACAAAAAGTGGTAATCCGAGTTTTTCGATAATTTCATTTTTGTTAAGCGTATCATTTTTTGAAGTATAAACCGATTCAGCTTTGGCAACTCCGAATTTGGCTAACACTGAAAGCGTATCACGTTTGTTGAATGTCAATGCCGATTGATAAAAGTCACAACCTGTGTACGGAATTCCGAGCAATTTCCAATAGGCTTGTAACTGTCCGTCTTCACCCGGCGTGCCGTGAATAGTGTTCACAACCACATCGAAAGTGATTTTTTGGTCGTTTTTCTGTGCCGAAAAGTCGCCTTTGTTGATAGGATATTTTGCTTTTCCGTCTATCAAAAACCAACCTTCTGCAAGGATATGCACTTCAAAAACTTCATATTTTTCAGTATCCAAACTGTTTAAAATGAGTTGACCACTTCGGAGTGAAACAACATATTCACCCGAATATCCACCCATAACAACTGCTACTTTTTTCTTCATTTTCAAAGAGTTATCATTTCCAAAAGATAAATCACAACATAGAGTTGTGATTTTAACCGCGCCAAAAGTAGTATTTTTTTACTTAAATAAAAGTTAAAAGCGATTTTTTACAACGAATTTAGCAAATTCATTGTATTTTTTATTAGGTAAAATCTGATTTACTTACATTAATTTTTACACCTTTCGCCTTTTCGTGCTAACTTTTTATGAAAAACGAACTTCAATATGATTGTTTTATTGACACATATAGGAATTATTCTCCGTATTAATATCCGTTGTCATTTTTTCTGGGTCAATGACAAACGATTTCACGGCTTTATCTGTGGCAATGACGTACGTAAACTCATCGTTGTTGAGTCGCCATACTTGCACAGGGAATTTGATTGTTTCAGAAGTTCCGTCGGTGTAACTTACCTCCAAAAGGATTGGCATCGGTACGCCCCCGATTTTTTCAAACGTAATCTCGTAAAAATAATTGGGTTGTGGCGCAACCGACTGTTCTTCTAATGAACGATTATCGGCAATGTAATCACTCAACGGAATTGACAACTCAATGACATTTTTTGCAAAATTTTCTCCCTTAAAGGCTTCATCTTCTTTTGAAACTAAATGCACTAACGGAACTAAATCGCTGACTTTCATTCCCCGTTCTTTGAGCTTTTCTTTCAGTTTTTCACTCGGATTGTCTGAAACTTGGTAAAGTTTTACGGATTTTATTCCTAAATCCACATATTCAGTGGAGTAGAACCACGTGCGCCAAAACCAATCCAATTCCACCGCCGAAGCATCACTCATTGTCCTGAAAAAATCTTCGGGTTTTGGATGTTTGAACTTCCAACGATTGGCGTATGTTTTGAAAGCAAAATCAAAAAGTTCGCGTCCCATAATGGTTTCTCTTAGTAGGGTTAATCCTGTGGCAGGTTTGCTGTACACATTCTCTCCTAATTGTGTAACGTGTTCAGGATTAGACATAATAGGTTCTAAATATGCAGGGTCTCCCGACATATACGGAATGATTTGTTCGGGAAATCCTCTGCGAGTAGGATATTTTTTGTACGGTTCAATGTCTTTTGGATATAATTCGCCATATTCCTGCTCGGTCAAATACTGCAAAAAAGTGTTCATTCCTTCGTCCATCCAACCCCATTGACGTTCATCGGAATTGACAATCATCGGAAAGAAGTTATGTCCCACCTCGTGAATAATCACGCTAATCATTCCGAATTTGACGTCCATTGGCGTAAATCCGCCTAAACTTGGGCGACCATAATTCCAGCAAATCATCGGATATTCCATTCCTTGTTCTTCCGCGCTTACCGAAACAGCCTTCGGATATGGATAGTCAAACGTATATTTTGAATAGGTTTTTAGTGTATGAGCTACTACTTTCGTGGAAAATTCTTCCCACAACGGATTGCTTTCTTTCGGATATAACGAAATCGCCATTGCGGTTTTGTTTCCGATTTTTACTGCCATCGCATCGTAAATAAATTTCCGTGAAGTTGAAAAAGCAAAATCTCGCACGTTTTCAGCTTTGAAACGCCACGTTTTTTTGGTGGTGGCTTTTGTTTTCTCTTTGGCTTCAGCTTCTTTTTGGGTAACGATAATCACAGGTTTTTTGTACGATTTTTCTGCCAAAGCGTAACGTTCTAACATTTTCGGAGTGAAAACTTCTTTGCGGTTTTGCAATTCGCCCGTTGCTTCCATAATATGGTCAGACGGAACAGTTATCGAAACATCATAATTCCCGAAAGTCAATGCAAATTCACCATTTCCCCAAAATTGTTGATTTTGCCAGCCTTCAACGTCATCATAAACCGCCATTCGGGGGAAAAATTGAGCAATGACGTATAAGTAATTATCGTCTTTGTCAAAATATTCGTAACCTGAACGCCCTCCGTCCTTTTTATAATTATTGATTTGGTAATTCCATTTGACAGAAAATGAAATTTTTGTGCCTGCGAGCAAAGGTTTTGGCAGGTCGATGCGCATCATAGTTTCGTTTATGGTGTAGGGGAGAGGCTTGCCTTTTTCGTCTTGCACTGATTCAATGTTAAATCCGCCCTCAAACGGAATAGGCATATAAGTATCTGCAAATTTTTTAGGTTGATAAAACGGTTGTGCAACCCTATCATCTCTTTTTTTGGACGAAGCATTGGGTTTACGCTTGTTTTGGTCTAATTGCAACCATAAATATTCCAAATTTTGAGGCGAATTGTTGTGGTAGGTGATAGTTTCTTTGCCGTAAAGTTTTTGTGTTTGGTCGTCTATTTCGATTTGCATCACGTAATCGGCTTGCTGTTGATAGTACGCTACGCCGGGTGCTCCCGAAGCAGTTCTATACTGATTAGGCGTTGCAAATTCTTGATACATACCCCGAAAGGGATTTTGAACATTTCGCTCAGGTGCTTTTTTTTCAGTTTTGTTTTCTGTTTCTTGTGCAAGCACTGTAAATCCGCACAGAAAGGCAATAGATAGTATTAGTTTATTCATTGAATGTTTTTTTTGAAGTCGGACAAAGGTAGGAAATTTATTGTAATGTAGAAAATAACTCTCTTTTTATCGTAAAAATAATTTAATCAGGATTTATATTACAAATATAAAAATAGTATTCTTTAATTTTTATTACTTAATTAAGCATTTAATATTATAAATCTAATATAAAACACTTTTTAACAATTGTTACAATAATAAAAACTTACAAAATTAAACATTTAACAAC
>JBGYFE010000064.1:0-3313 GCA_041819925.1 Capnocytophaga sp. | reverse complement strand
TTTATGTGCATTAAAGATTTTATTAACGATAAAAATAAGCTTTATGTAATAGGCACTATGGGATTTAGTTACAAAACAGTAGAACATATTTTGAGGTATATTCTTTTAGAAAAAAAAGAATATAACATTTTGGTTATAGATGTAAATAACTCTCTTAATAAAGATATATTTCATAAAAATATTAAAATTGAACAAATAAGAAATATAGTACACTAAATTCCGTAGAAAAACGCCATTTCAATGCTTGGGGGAAAATAACCAAATATTGGAATAACAAAGGGCAAACCACTGTTCCCGCCGCAGGCATTTTGTTGGACAGAGGTTACACCAGCCACGAACACCTGTTGAGCGTTGGATTGATACATATGAACGGGCGTTTGTACGACCCTGTGCTGCACCGATTTTTACAGCCTGATAATTATGTGCAAGACCCATTTAACACACAGAATTTTAACAGGTATGGATATGTTTTGAATAACCCGTTGATCTATACCGACCCAAGTGGGGATATATTTGAGTGGATTTTTGCCATTGGAAATTTGATGGCAAGAGCAAGTAGAGGCTCTATTAATAATTTTGGAGACGGTTTAGAAGCGTTTTTTCAAGGTTTTTTAGCGGGATTGATGGTAGGTCCCAATATGCTTACAGCAACAAGTCCTTTCAATAGTTATGAAATTTTATCTGGTTTAGGGAAAGGGATATTTCAAAAAGATTGGACACGTTTAAAAAATAGTTCAAAATTATTTTGGGGTAATTTCTATCTTGATGAAAATCGTACTTTTTTTGGAGGAATATGGCAAGGTATAAGCCGTTTTACTTGGGAAAACCCTCAAACTTCCGTAGGGAATAAATATTCTCAGTCTATCAATGCCATAAGCACCGTAGATAGGGTTGATTACTTGGGAGGAGCAACTTTTGCAACGAATGAAAATTCTTCAAAAGAACAAGGTGTTTCCTTAGGAAATTTTATAAACATAAACATACGTGGGCAGATAGAGGGAGATTTTACAGATTATGTACTTGCTAACCCGCTGTATATGCACGAGTATGGGCATTATATTGATAGCCAAGCACTTGGTTTATCTTATTTATTTGTTGTTGGAACACCAAGTTTTATAAGTGCTTGGCAATCATCAAGTGAAGAACACAGTAGGCGTGTATACGAAATGCGAGCCAACAGAAAAGCGGCAAGATATTTTGGAAGATACTATGATGTAGATTGGACACGTTTTGAAGATAGAAATTACCCAAGAAATTAATAAAAGTATAAAGATGAAGGCAATAAAAATTATTGGTATAAGTATGTTTCTTTTGACAACAATGAGCAACTGTGAACTTAAAATGGATATTCGATACCCTTTAATAATTCGTAATAATACAAATCATCTTATTGATATTTATATTGTTCGTGATGATTTAAACGGGAGTATTAAACCTTATCCAGATACTCTACTCCCTGAGAGAAAAAAGTATATAAATAAACATAACAAAGAAGTACCAATACTTATATCAAATATAGAGTCTAATAGGTGGTTTAATGAAAGTAGTGTTATTAATTGGGAAGATATTTTTAATTCTCTTCCTAAAGACACATTATCAATTTTTATTTTTCATACCGATACTTTAAATAAGTATTCTTGGGAAGAAGTTCGTAACGGTTATAAAATACTTAAACGTTATGATTTAAGTCTGCAAGATATAGAGCGTTTAAATTACAATGTTCCTTATCCACCAAGCCCAGAAATGGCAAAAAATGAAAATGTACCCAAAGTATCCGTAAAGTAAAAGAGGTTACACCAGCCACGAACACCTGTTGAGCGTTGGATTGATACATATGAACGGGCGTTTGTACGACCCTATGTTGCACCGATTTTTACAGCCTGATAATTATGTGCAAGACCCGTTCAACACACAGAATTTTAACAGGTATGGATATGTACTGAATAACCCGTTGATGTACACTGACCCGAGTGGAGATTGGATTGTTTTGGCAATTGGAGCGATTGTAGGGGCATACATTGGAGGAGCTCAAGCCAATGGAACATATAATCCTTTCAAATGGGATTATAGTTCTGGAAGAACTTGGTTAGGTATTGGAGGTGGAGCTGTGATAGGAGTCGTTTCTGGTGGAGTTGGTGCATATGTAGGAGGGGTTGCTTCGGCTGGAATGGCTTCCATTGGAATATCGGGAGGTGTTATAGGAGGCACCGTTTCTGGAGCCGTGGGAGGTGCTGCGGCGGGTTTTGTAGGTGGAGGCTTTATGTCTGTAATGCCTGGTGGAAGCGGAAAGTTTTTTACAGGCGCTTATAAAGGAGCCGTTTCTGGAGCCTTTTCGGGAGCTATTTTTGGGAGTGTTGTAGGGGGAATATCTACACCCAAAGGGCATAGTTTTTGGACAGGAAATGCTCTTCCTGTAAGACAACCTGTATCAAAATTAGAAGGAATAACAAGAGGTATAAATCTAAAAACAGAAGGAATAAGTTCAGAATTGAATTTGAATCAGACTAATGTTCAAGCTGTTACTTTACAAACAGAGTCAATGCTTGTTCCTGTAAAAACCCTCGATGGAGGAATTAAAATTTTAACACCAGGACTAAAAATAGCAGAAAATAAGTTAATTCAGCACGCACATCAGTGGGGTATAGTTGAAAAAGGGGCTTCATTGACAATAGAACAAATAAATTTAATGAAAAAACTAACTAATCATATTTACAAAAACTCAACAATAATACGACAGGGAACTTGGGGAAATCCTGTGGCTGGAGGATTTAAAGATGCTCTGTTTTTTTCAAATGGAAGACATATTATTGTTACACGTTCCGATGGAACAATGATTACTATTCTTAAGAATGCTATGGGTAATAAACATTTTAATAAAGCCACAACTATATGGACACGATAATTAAACTTAAATGCTATAAAATATGCAATGTGATAGAAGTAACACTAAAAGAAATACTTTTAGAGTTGTATATTAACATTGAATATTTGGGTAAGAAAAAGGCTTTAAAAATAGCAATCTCAGATGATGGAGAAACGATTTTATTTACGGAAACCAAGCATTGGATAGAGGCAAAAGACTTGGATAGTAAAATTTATTCAATAAAGAAAATTGATAAAGAAGGATCAAAATTAGGGAGGTTGTTAGGGAAAAGAATTTTAGATATTCAATTTGGTATCGGGAAGGAATCTAATGGAGAAAATGTTATTTATTATGTAATGATAAAAACAGGCGATAATAATTGTTTATTTTTTAATAATGGAGATGAAGGAAAGTACGTTTTTGATGAAATAGAAGCTATATTAGCAGATA
>JBGYFE010000063.1:0-8216 GCA_041819925.1 Capnocytophaga sp. | reverse complement strand
GATATTGTCATCGTTGATTTGTATCCGTTTGAAAAAGCCGTAGCAAGCGGTGCTGTCGAAGTTGATGTTATTGAGAAAATAGACATAGGAGGCATTTCGTTAATTCGGGCGGCTGCCAAAAATTTTAAAGATGTTTTGTGCGTTTCGTCTGTTGAACAATACCCTGATTTATTGGATATTTTAGTGAATTCGCACGGAAGCACTACTTTGGAACAACGCAAACATTTTGCAGCAAGGGCTTTCCAGATGTCATCGCATTATGATACGGTTATTTTCAATTATTTTAACCAAACAGAAGAAATTACTACGTTGAAAATCAGTGAAAAACAAGGACAAGTGTTGCGTTATGGCGAAAATCCGCATCAAAAAGGATTTTTCTATGGAAATTTTGATGAGTTGTTCGATAAATTGCACGGTAAAGAACTGTCTTACAACAATTTGTTAGACGTTGATGCAGCTGTGAATTTAATGTCTGAATTCAAAAATGAAGACCCTACTTTTGCCATATTGAAACATAACAACGCTTGCGGAGTAGCAACACGCAGAAGCATTCAAGAAGCCCATCAGGCGGCGTTAGCAGGAGACCCCGTTTCAGCTTTTGGAGGAATTTTAATTTCAAATACGAAAATTGATTCTGCCACAGCGAATGATATTAATTCGTTGTTTTTTGAGGTAATCATTGCGCCTTCATATAGTGATGATGCGTTAGAAATTTTGCAACAGAAAAAAAATCGTATTATCTTAGTGCAGAAAAATGTTCAATTGCCCGAAACATCGGTGCGTAGTTGCCTGAATGGGTATTTGATGCAAGATAAAGACCTGAAAACCGATGCACTTACAGATGTGAAATATGTAACCGAAGAGCGTCCGAATGCGGAAACACTGGAAGATTTGTTTTTTGCATCGAAAATATGTAAACATACTAAATCAAACGCCATTGTTTTGGCAAAGAACAAGCAACTTTTGGCAAGTGGTACGGGACAGACAAGTCGTGTAGATGCTTTGCGACAAGCAATTGAGAAAGCAAATTCTTTCGAGTTTGATTTGACCAATGCTGTTATGGCGAGCGATGCTTTTTTCCCTTTCCCTGATTGTGTAGAAATTGCAGGTAAGGCGGGTATTACTTCCGTAATTCAACCAGGAGGTTCTGTAAAAGACCAATTGAGCATTGATTATTGCAATGCTCATCAAATAGCAATGGTTTTCACTGAAATACGTCATTTTAAACATTAAATGTAATAAAAATATGGATTATTTAGACCAGTTAGAGGCAGAAGCCATACATATATTCCGTGAAGTAGGCGGACAGTTTGAAAAGCCTGCATTATTGTTCAGTGGAGGAAAAGATTCTATTGTGTTGGTACACTTGGCATTAAAGGCATTCCGTCCGTGTAAATTTCCGTTTCCGCTTGTGCATATTGATACGGGACATAATTTTCAAGAAGCCTTAGATTTTCGTGATAATTTGGTAGAACGATTGGGTGAACGCTTGATTGTCCGCAAGGTAGAAGATACCATCAAAGCCAAAGGCTTGACCGAACCCAAAGGAAAATTTGCAAGTCGCAATGCGTTGCAATCGTTCACATTGCTTGACACCATTGCCGAATTTGAGTTCGATGCTTGCATTGGAGGAGCGCGTCGTGATGAGGAAAAAGCCCGTGCCAAAGAACGTATTTTTTCGGTTCGGGACGATTTTGGCGGTTGGGACCCCAAATTGCAACGTCCAGAATTATGGCATACTTACAACGGAAAAATTCATAAAGGCGAAAATGTTCGTGTATTTCCGATAAGCAACTGGACAGAACTCGATGTGTGGAACTATATCCGTCGTGAAAAAATAGAACTGCCGAGTGTATATTTTTCACACGAACGGGAAGTAATTGACCACAACGGACAGCTCATCGCCGTGTCGCCCTACATTCAGATTGATGAAAATGATGTAATCCTCAAACGAAAAGTACGCTATCGCACAGTGGGTGATATGACCTGTACGGCAGCTGTGGAGTCAGAAGCCTATCACATTGACGACATTATCAATGAAATTACGGCAACACGAACCAGCGAACGTGGTGAAACCCGCATTGATGATAAAATTTCAGAAGCTGCAATGGAAGACCGTAAGAAAAATGGGTACTTTTAATCAGAAAATGGATGAAGACAGGGATTTACAATTGAAAAAATATCAAAAAGTACATAAATAACCATAAGATTAAAATAAAAACGCAAAGCGTATTTTATCGCATATAAAGCATAAAAAAAAATGGATATATTACGATTTTTAACCGCAGGAAGTGTAGATGACGGAAAAAGCACGCTCATTGGGCGACTTTTGTACGACAGTAAAAATATTTTAATTGACCAAATGGAGGCTTTGGAACGAAGCACTAAAAATCGAGAAGACGGCAGTGTTGATTTGGCATTGCTTACCGATGGACTTCGAGCCGAGCGAGAGCAGGGAATCACAATTGATGTGGCATACAAATATTTTTCAACTCCAAAGCGAAAATTTATCATTGCCGATGCGCCAGGACACATTCAGTACACCCGAAATATGGTAACAGGAGCATCAAATGCTGACCTGATAATCATTTTGATTGATGCCCGAAACGGAGTGATTGAACAAACCAAACGTCATTCAATCATTGCTTCACTTTTGAATATTCCACACGTGATGGTGGCAATCAATAAAATGGACTTGGTTGATTTTTCACAAGCGAGGTTTGAGGAAATCAAAGCTGAATATCAAAAAGTGGCAGAAGCACTTGAACTTAAAAATGTTGAGTTCATTCCAATTAGTGCTCTCAAAGGAGACAACATTGTTGACAAATCAACACAGATGGATTGGTATCGAGGAGTTTCACTTTTAGAAAGATTGGAAACTATTGAGTTACAATCATCTGTAAATCTGACAAATGCACGTTTTCCTGTGCAATTGGTGTTGCGTCCGCAAACCGAAGAATATCACGATTACAGAGGTTATGCAGGGAAAGTAGAAAGTGGAATTTTTAAAAAAGGGGATAAAGTAAAAGTTTATCCTTCTGGAATTGAAGCAACTATTTCAGCAGTAGAGGTTGGAAATAAGGAAGTTAACGAAATTTTTGCTCCTCAAAGTGCCGTAATTCACTTGGAAGAAGATGTGGACATCAGTCGAGGGTCTCTTATTGCCAAAGAAGACAATTTGTTGAAAGTTTCTAACGAAATAGAAGCTACAATATGTTGGATGGATGAGCGTCCATTGACTGTTGGCGGGCGTTATCTGTTGCAACATAACACACGCATTGTCAACGTTATTGTGAAAGAAATCAAGGAACGCATCGATGTGAACACTTTGGAGCGTTATTCAAACGTAACTTCGGTTTCGCTCAATGAAGTGGTGACAGTAAGCCTAAAAACATCAGCACCTTTATTTTACGACAGTTACAAGGAACTGCGTGAAACAGGAAGTGCTATTTTGATTGACCAAACGAGTTTAGTTACCGTAGCTGCTGTGTTGTTGAAATAAGTCAGCGCTTACTGAAAATGTGAAATACATTTTTCAAGCAAACTATCAACGGTTGGTTTGTTTGAAAGAATACAATTTCGGCTGTGTTTTAACGCCTCGTTTGCCGTAGTTTCTCCTATGCAGAAACAAATTTCATCGGAAATATCATTCTTTGATACGTAGCTTTTTACCCCTGACGGACTGAAAAATAAAATTGCCGTTTGGGGTAATTTTATTTTTTGAGAAGAAAGAATTGTTTGATAAACTTCAATTTCATCAAAAGGTATGTTACTTTCTTTCAGAAGATTAGGAAGCGTATTCCTGCGTAAATTACCACAAAAAAAAGTAATATTGTCTTTCAGGTGATTTTTTTTGATGTAATTGCCTAATTTTTCAGCATAATCTTCATAATGAACCACTTGCCAACCGTTTTTAGTCAGCAATTCAGCGGTTTTTTCACCCACACAAACAACAGGGATTTTTTTTAAAATATCAATTTTTTGGTAACTCAAAACACTTTTTACGGCATTTTGGCTGGTGAAAAGTAACAAATTTCCGACAGATTTTAGCTTAAATTCCTTATATTGAGTTGTAATAAAATCAAATTCCGTGAGTGAAAACCCTTTTTCAATCAATCTATTTCTTTGTTCAGGAGCTAATATTTTTGTAGATAGAACGGAAATCATTTTTTTGCGTTTTCGGTTGTAAAGTTGCTAATTTTGTTAATGATAAAGTCATAATCAGCCGTATTTTTAACGAAATCGAGTTCAGTTACGTCAATAACAAGCGAATTTATGTTACTATTCTTCTGAATAAAGTCTAAATACCCGTGATGTATTTGATTAAGGTAATCTTTTGAGATGTTTTGTTCGTATGAACGTCCTCTTTTTTGGATATTTTCGATTAATCGGTCTGTATTTTGATATAAAAACACGTATAAATCAGGTTTTACGATTTGATTATACAAAATATAAAACAATTTTCGATAAAGCACAAATTCATCTTCCGTAAGAGTTACTTTTGAAAAAATCAAGGATTTAAAAATGTCATAATCTGAAACAATAAATGGTTGAAACAGATTGATTTGCTTCAGTTGTTCTGACATTTGTTGATAGCGCTCGGTCAAGAATGACATTTCCAACGTAAATCCATATTGTTTTGGATTTTCGTAGAATTTTGGTAAAAACGGATTGTCAGAGAATCGTTCTAAAATCAGTCTTGCGCCAAAATCTTCGGCAATTTTGGTCGATAAAGTAGTTTTTCCTGAACCTATATTTCCTTCAATAGCGATATAATTATGATGTTTGAATGGCGAATTTTTAGACTTCAACTCAATTTTTTCATCTATTTTATTAATTTCAGAAGTATCAGCAGTATTTTTAAGCATTTCTATTACCGATTTTTGCAAAATAGGGTGTTGTTTTTCAGGTGAAATATCTAACAAAGGCATTAAAACAAACTTCCGATGCTGCATTTGTGGGTGTGGAATGTGTAAAATATCTGTTTTTATCACTAAATCGTCATAAAAAATGATATCCAAATCAATGCAACGCGATTGATAGCCTTTGCTATTTGCATTGCGAACTCTGCCTAATTCTTTTTCAATTTGCAAAAGTTGTTGAAGTACTTCGCTGGCTGAAAACGTTGTGATTGCAAGCAGACAGGCGTTGTAAAAAGATGCTCCCTCAAATCCCCAAGCAGACGTTTGATAAACAGAAGAGATTTTCTCAACCTTTCCAATACGTTGATTTATAGCATCTACCGCCGATTGCAAATATGACTTTCTATCTCCAAGATTGCTGCCTAATGATATGTAAACCTCGTGTTTCATAATACGTGCAAAAATACGCATTAAAGTCAAAACAGAAAACGAAAAATAAAAAGTTTTTCTTACTTTTGCAAAAGACAAAAAGTAAAATTATGACAATACATCATTTAAGTAATGAACCTTCCATTTTAAACCGATTTCTTGCCGAGCTGAGAGATGTAAACATTCAAAAAGACCGTATGCGTTTCCGCAAAAATTTGGAGCGCATTGGTGAAATTCTCTGTTATGAGATGAGCAAGTCTTTGCCCTACAAAACCGAAATTATCAAAACTCCTCTGGGTGAAAAAAAGATGCAATTGCAAAAAGATGAAGTGGTTATATGTTCTATTTTGCGAGCGGGATTGGCTTTACATCAAGGATTAATGAATTTTTTTGATTTTGCTGACAACGCATTTATTTCGGCATATCGTAAACATACCTCTGAAACTGATTTTGATATTTTGGTTGAATATTTGGCGTCTCCTTCGTTGGAAGGAAAGATTTTGTTTCTGGCTGACCCAATGCTGGCAACAGGGCGGTCATTCGTGAATGTTTACGAGGCACTTGCCCCACTTGGCAAACCCAAAGAAATTCATTTGTTTGCTGTGATTGGTTCAGAAGAAGGAGTTGAATATTTGGAAGATAAATTTCCGCAAGACACCCATTTGTGGATTGCGACCATCGACCCACATCTGAATGAAAAAGGATACATCGTTCCCGGATTGGGAGATGCTGGTGATTTAGCCTTTGGCGATAAAATGCAGCAATAAAATCGTTGGCGGAATGGCTAAAAATAACCATAAAATGGTTTCTTTTAGCCAAAATCGGTCAATTTTTTCGATGTAGAGCGCAAACAAAATCGAAAGTTGAGCAAAGATAAAAATAGGTTCTTTTGAGAAAAAAACAGCAATCAGTCCTACAAGTAAAAACTGAATGATAACTTGACTGCTTCCGCTGTGATACCTGCTTTTGAAAAGATACACCACGAGGGAAACTAAAAACATAACTGCCGTGATTATCAATGAAACAAGGGTGGGTAGGTGCATCATTTCCTGATAGTCAAACTGCCACAGATTTTCAATAACCGGAAGTTGAAAGGGAACTTTGAATAATATCAATCCGGCTGAAAATAACGTAGTTACACAAAAAACTGCCAAAAGCGGAATTAACCAATATTTTCGTTTTTTAGAACCGTAAAAAAGAAGCGACATCCACACGTTTAAGAGAAAAACAAAAGCCCAAACATTCAACAAACCGGCACAAATAATTAAAAATGAGGCATCAAAAATTTTTTGAGGCACGTTTTCTTCCGTACGTAAAGTCATCGTCCGCCATATTGCGATGATAACTAATAGATTTGAGCTTGCGAGCGTGATATTGTTAAAAATACTTGGAAAGATAATCGAAAAAATTCCGAAAAAGAAAATAGAATACGAATTGTTTTCCGTAAGTTCATTCCAGCGGTCAATAGTGTTCAAAAAAATCATTGAAATGAGCAACACCACCGAAACTCCGATGCGTTTGTACGTATTATTCAAATCCCACGAATGTTCAAAAATAAAATGTTCATAGAGAAAAAGCCCAAAGAGTAAGGCTAAGAAGATGTACACTAAATTTATGAATTTGGTATTTTCAAACCGATTTGAAATCATAAAACAAACACGCTCTTCAATGCTCAAAGCAAAATAAATATTTGAGGATTGAATTATTTTTTTAAAATTAATTACTAACGGTTAAACTCGCGCCCGCCACGGATACATTATAGTTCAACAAAGGATACTGTTTTTCAGATTGATTGGTACTGATAATATTTCCGTTAACAAGACTATAAACAGTGTTGTCACAGGGGCAAATCACAAAAATATACGCTTTCGTATCCGATTCACAAACTGCAAAACTTTCTCCACTTTTTGCGGCGCATCGCAATCGCTCACAATTTGACGGACTTTGGTTAGGGCAGGCTGCCTCCCACGCCACAAACCGACCATTTCCCAAACTCGTAACAAAAACACCCTTAATACCAATGTTGGCAACATAAACCGTGTTTTGCGGATACTTCAAAGCATTGTACGCAGGCAAATCGGTATTGATTGTGAAAGAAAAACGCACTTCTCCTAAATGCGGATTACGCTCGATGCTTGACTTTGAACAAGAAAATAGCACAAAAGCGAATACACAACCCAAAATAAAGCGTTTTATGTTTTTCTTTACGTAATTCATCTTTTTTATCTTTATTTTATTGAGGTAATGACTAAAATACGTAGCCAATTCCTACGCACAACACAGTGTTTTTGAAATTATAATCGGGGCTAAACCCTATGTTTGTAAGCGTTGTTTCTGACGATTCGAGAATGTTTGTTAATCCTTGTATGAAACGAATTTCAAAACACCAACCGATGTTTGTTTTGTAATTGAGCCCCATTGCTAATGACATATCAAACGTATCCACTGCTCTTTGGCTTACAACCGTAAAATTTCCGTTTTTTTCAAATGAAAAATCGGCATTGTTCAGCAAAAAATTGAATTGAGGTCCAGCGTGTAAACTCAATCCTTTGTAAATGTTGATTTTTGCCAATGCCGGAACTGATAAATAATCTAATTTTAGGTTAGCCATTCCTGCGCTGGGTGAATTGATTCGTGCGCCAATGCGTGAATAAATTCCTTCGGCTTGAAACGAAAAGAATTTTGAAAAAGGAAACTCCAACGTAATTCCAGCGTAAATCCCGCTGCGGTTGTTCACAGATGCGCCGCTGCTCACCTCTCCGCTCAGTGTTGAGTTGTTGTAACCCGCTCTGATGCCTATATATTGAGCTTGTAGCTGTGAAAATGAAAACATTAAAAAAGATAATAATAATACTTTTTTCATTGTACGAAAGTTTTTATATGTTCGGCAAATGTACATATTTTTAATATTGAAAAATTGTTTTT
>JBGYFE010000062.1:0-32075 GCA_041819925.1 Capnocytophaga sp. | reverse complement strand
GTCGAAGGACGCGGCAAATCATCGCCACCGTAAGCCGCCGCTCCATACGAACCGAGATAGGCTGCCATACGAGCACCCGCCGAACCTCCCCACGACGAATAGCCCTCCGTATCTACGTTCAACTCTTTTGCATTGCGAAAAATGAACGAAATGGCTGCCGCAAGGTCTTCGCAAGCCACCTGTGCCCCACCGGTACGGTACTGAATGGCAAAAACATTGTATCCTTGCCTGCTCAAATAGTCGGCGTGCGGAAAACTCTCGTGAATAGAACCCACATAGGCAAATCCGCCACCGGCACAGACTACGGCAAACGGTTTGCCGGGAGTACCACGAAAGAAAAACAGTCCGGTGTTTTCTTTACTTAGGTCGGCTTGCTTTTGGGCAGCGGTATAAATATCGTAAAATATACGTTCGCCCGCCTGCACCCGATGTACCATTCGGTTGAGGAGCGTTGCGGCACTATCGGCGACAATGTTTTGATGATAGGGCAATAACCTGCCCACCTGCGATAGTGGCATATTGCGGTCGTAATTATCCCCGCTAAGAGGGAACAAAAACCGTCCGAAACCCTCAAACGCCGAATGATTGACTATTTCACCAATCGTACTGCGGGTTGTAAAAAGAGTATTCATATCCGTATTATTTTCTTCTTTGATGTTGCCGGTTGTCTCTACCCCACGACTGCAAGCCGCTACGGGGATAACGAAGATAAACAATATCAAACTCATTTGTCCCAATAAAAACCGTATTGATTGTCGTACCATAATAGTTATTTTATTAAACCCAAAACTTTCAACCATCTTTCCACATCGTTATCGCTACTTGGCATATCTATTCCGTCATCGTCGTTTTGCGGAGTTCTTATGTTGTCGGGGTCTATATCCTGTGGAAGCGTTTGTGGAATATGACTTGCCGATGCCGTCAGTTTATAAATCTTATGCATCGATTCGTTCAAGTATGTACGTGCTCCATAGGTGAAGAAAGGCACAATCGTTTTTCCTTTCCAATCGTAATTGTCAAGAAAAGTACATACTACCATCGCAGGTTGATGCCACCAAATAGGCGCCCCCACAAAAATCACATCGTATTGTGCAATGGTTTCTCTATCGGGCAGGTTGGCAACCGCAGGACGCAAGTCTTGATAAGCCTCTTGCTGTATCTTGTCGCTATCGTCGTATGGGTTGGCTGCATAAGGGTTCTGAGGTTCAATGCGATAAACATCGGCTTGGGTTAGCAGTGCGATGCGTTCGGCAATACGTTGAGTTGTACCTGTTGCCGAAAAATAGACTACAAGTACTTTTTTACCTTCCAAAAACTGCTGTTCCCGTTGTGATACGAAATTATTTTTGTTGCAAGAGATAGTCGTAAGAGATACAGCAGGTAATATTAGTACCAAATTTAAATGTTTCATATTGTTTTAAGATTAAAAAAATTGAGTAATTGAAATATATAATAGTGTAATATTTGCTTTGTGTTATCTATTTATCATCTTTTGGCTTGTTTCGTTGTATCGATGTCCCACGATTTGAATGGATTGTAAGGTATTCTTTCTGCAAAGGTAAGTCGGTGGTTTGAAAATGTTGTTTCACAAAAGGAGACGAAAGTTTCACTTTTGGGGCGTTTTGAATGAAAAAGATAGATTTTTTGCTTTTATGGAGTATGTCGTTTTGGGGCAAATGCAAAATACACTATTCGCATTTATTATATGTTAAATCCGCCTGCTTTTGAGTATCTACAAAATCATATAACACTAAATATGCACAATTACTTACCGAATAATGTTCTCTTAGATAGTGTTTTTGTCGTAAATATAGTAAATGCACTTTTTTATTGCTGAATAAAAAAAATTGCGTATATTTGCGCGTTGTGGGCAAGCTTAAAAAGGACAATCAAGGAACAGAATGACATTAAAAGATTTAATAGAAAGAGGATATTTCCCGAAGGAATTGCCACCATCATTTGACACTTCTGATTTATCGGCAGACATAGCAACAACCCTTGCGAGTTGGACAACTATTTTTGAAAACAACACTCAGGTAAATTCACCCACTTTTGTTTTAACTCAAAACCCAGGAGAAACTCCTCAACAATATAAAGACAGAAAAAAAGCACACAAGTCTGACTTTATTTCAAAATATAATGCATCAAGAGCGGCAATTTATTCCATTTCGAAGGGTAAATTATCAAGACGTTTTCTTCAGATACCGAATCCAAAACACTTTTCGATTTTATCAGAGAAGATAGTTTCTCGTTGGACTGATTACGAAAGTGTATATAATCTTTCAGAGTATTCCCAAAGTTATCCAATACCAGAAACAGCACCTGACAAAAGGTCTGTTTCAACATTTAGCAAGAGTGTTGCCGAATTTAGAAACTCACTTCTTAAAACATCAATTGATAAATTGATTGAAGTTAGGGTTGATATTTCCAAGTTTTATCCGACAATTTATACTCACTCAATTGCTTGGGCATTAATAGGTAAGGAAAAAGCAAAACACTACTTTAAAGAGAAAGATAATCTCGATGCACTAATTGCAGGCGGAGATACAGATGCTCAATTATACAAATATGCTGAAAGTGTTGATATAGCATTAAGGGCTTGTCAGGAGCGACAATCAATAGGAATACCGATTGGACCAGATACTTCACATATAATTGCTGAATTAGTTGCTTGTCGCATT
The DNA here is from genome assembly GCA_041819925.1 of Capnocytophaga sp. Classification (GTDB taxonomy): domain Bacteria; phylum Bacteroidota; class Bacteroidia; order Flavobacteriales; family Flavobacteriaceae; genus Capnocytophaga. The sequence continues at coordinate 29,394 of JBGYFE010000062.1, read as the reverse complement.
GACAATATCTTAAAAACACGTCTTAGTTCCTTTGAACTGAAGGCTTGCAGATATTATGACGATTATTATCTGTATGTTTCTACAAAAGATGAAGCTGATAAAGTTTTAAAAAGTTTACAACTAATACTGTCAGAATTTCAATTAGAAATAAATGAATCTAAGGTCAAAATACGTGAGTTTCCCTTTGCTTTTGAAGATGAATTTACTACAACCTTACACACATTCGACTTCAAAAAAACAAATCAAACAAATAGTTTAAAACATTATTTCAGTTCAATATGGGCTTTTGCAGAACAAAATCCCCAAAAGACGGACTGGATTTTTAAATACTCATTAAGAATATTTGAGTTTTCGACTGTTGTTATTCAGAAAAAAAGTTGGAAAGTTTTTGAAGGCTTATTGATTAAAACCGCCCTTATTGAACCAGCTATTCTTGACATACTTACAAGAATATTCATCACATACCGTTCATATCTTGATGTTGACTCTAAAGAAAAATTAAAAAGGCTAATAAATGCTACTATCAAAGAACATTGTCCTGTAAGACATAATTTTGAAATGGCTTGGGCTTTATGGATTGCAAAAACATTTAAGATAGAAATTGAAGAGCAGTCAGCAAATTACATCATTAATACAAGAGACAGTATTTCAAACTTAATTCTTTTGGACTTAATTAATAATTCTACTTTGGTTATCGGACATCCAAGAGTGAGCGATATTGAAGCAGAATTAAAAGATGATATCCTAATGTCTGAAAATTGGCTTTTAGCTTACGAAGGAGTTAAAAAAGGTTGGTTGACACCAGTAGAAGCAAATCTTCTTGATAATAATTTGTTTTTCAAAATATTAAAAGACAAAAACATAGAGTTTTATAAACAAACTAAACAACTCAAGATTTATAAACCGAAGGAAGGCAAACCAATTGAGACATATTTAGGTGGACAAGCCGCAGAGACTGAGCAATCATCATCACAAGAAAATCAACAAGTAGAAACAACTGAAAATGTACAGACAAATGAACCCTTTGACATATTCATATCGGGATTTGAACTGTAATAAGCCAGCCCATAACAGGCGCTTGGCACAATGGCGGGTGACGTGGTTAATTTAACATTCCACCTCGCATCAACTTTTGTGGTGTATTGACAGTTTCGAGCTTCAAAACACGCCACTGCGCCAAGCGACAAACCGTTGTTTCAAAACAAAAAATGCTTTTTTGAGGAAATGGAGCGTAGAAACAACAAAAAAGGGGGCGTATACGCCCTTACAATAAGCCCCTACTATTTCTTTGTGAATTTAATGTATCATATTCCACTTTGTTTTATCTATCCAAATTCTTTCCGAAAAAATCTGTCAGTTTCTCTGCAATTTGCTTTACATATTCGGGTTTCCAATAGGTTTCGATATGGGTTGCTCCCTTTACGATAAACAGCTCTTTATCAGATGTTCCCGTTGCGTTGTCAAAAACGGCTTGGGTCATATAATGCGTATCGGATTTTTCGCCCGAAATCATCAAAAGCGGTTGCGTGATTAAATCGACATTGGTATTAACATCAAAATTCATCAGATACAGCAAACTTTCGGTCGTATATTGAAAAGTAGAATTGGGGTGAGCGTGTGTATCGCCGTAATATTCCATTCCTTGTCGATAAAGGTCAGTAGGGATTTTTGCCAATTCTTCCTTTGAAAGTTTGGTAGCTTTGCTTCCCGTATATTCTATTTCGCCCGTAGCAATGCGTTTGGCTCTGGCATCGGAAGCCTGTCGCAATCGCTCCTGAATGGTTGATAGTTGTGAATTGTGAAAACCATTGCGGCGTACTAACCCCGAATTGAACATACTTACAGTTGCCACTACTTTGAAACGCTTATCGGTTTGCACCGCTTTAATCGTGTAGCCTCCGCCGCCACAAATACCGAGTACCCCGATGCGGTTGGCATCAACACCTTTGTATTCCGAAACGAAATCTGCCATCGCGTAAATGTCTTCAATACGGTTGTCGGGCTTGTCCGTATTAAGCGGTTCGCCACTACTTGCCCCTTGATAAGCTGCATCGGCGGCAATGGTAATGTAGCCTTGCTGTGCCAAAAGTTGGGCGTAAAGTCCTGCTACTTGTTCTTTAACACCACCGTTGGGGTGTGCTACCACGATGGCAGGATATTTCATTTTAGGGTCGAAATCGGCAGGCGTATAGACATTGGCAGCAATGGTTAGTCCGCTGTGCTCATAGGTTACGGGAGTTATGTTCACTTGCCCTTTTTCATTTTTTGTAATTGCCCCTTGATAAACCAATCCAAAGGGATTGTCGTTGCTTTGTTTCTGTGCCGAGATACTCATTGTTATAAAACTTAATAATGTTAAAAATATTTTTTTCATTTTCAGTAATTATCTATTTATCATCTTTTGGCTTGCTTCGTTGTATCGATGTCCCACGATTTGAATGGATTGCAAGGCTTCCCGTATCTGCAAAAGCTCTTCCGACGCGAAACGAATGTCGGCGGCTCCGTTGTTTTCGGTAAGCCGTCCGATGTGGCGTGTACCGGGTATAGGTACGATGTTTTCGCCCTGATGCAACACCCACGCCAAGGCAAGTTGTGCGGGAGTAACCTCCTTTTGCGATGCCAAACGGCATAACAGCTCCACCAAAACCTGATTGGCTTCCATCGCCTCTTTTTGAAACCGCGGTACAGTACTACGGAAGTCATTGGCGGGGAAAAGCTTTTCGGAGTCGATTGTACCTGTCAAAAATCCCTTTCCCAACGGACTGAACGGCACAAACCCGATACCCAACTCTTTGAGCAAAGGCAATATTTCGGCTTCGGGCTCTCGCCACCAAAGCGAATATTCACTCTGCAACGCCGATACAGGCTGTACGGCATTGGCACGTCGGATAACCTCCACTCCCGCCTCCGACAAGCCGAAATACAGTACTTTGCCTTCGGCAATCAACTCTTTCACCGTACCCGCCACCTCTTCAATCGGCACTTCGGGGTCCACCCGATGCTGATACAAAAGGTCTATGTAATCCGTTTCCAAGCGTTTGAGCGAACCTTCCACCGCCTTACGGATATTTTCGGGACGACTGCACAACCCCGCCACCCTGTCGCCTTCAAACTTAAAACCGAATTTGGTAGCAATTACCACCTTTTTGCGAAACGGAGCAAGAGCTTTGCCTACCAACTCCTCGTTGGTAAAAGGTCCGTAAATCTCTGCCGTATCAAAGAGCGTAACACCTTGTTCCACTGCCTTATGAATTACTTTGGTCATCTCCTTGGTGGTCGTCTGCATCGCCATAAGCCATCGACATTCCCATACAACCCAATCCAATTTCGGATACTTGTAACTGTCCTAATTTTCTTGTTTTCATTTCTTGCATTTTATTTTATGGTGTTATTATAATGTGTCTCAATACACTATCCTTGTGTAGGCAAACGAAACCAAAAGCCACCTTCCGTTCCATTGGGAGTAGGTCTCGGTAACCACAAACGGATTGGTAACCTCATTGCCTCCCACGACTGCCGTCAGGCGGATTTTGGAAAGCACCACAGCCGTTGTTCCGACGATTCTGACGGACTTTTCCTGCATTTCCAACGCCTTCAAAACGATGCCTTTGCGGCGTAAAACATCTATCTCTTCGTCGCGTGTAAAGGTAGCTCCCATATGCACAAAAACGGCTTCGGGAGCAATGTTTGTGGTCATTGTTTCAAAATCTTCGGATTGCATTGCTTTCCATATTTTTTCGGAAAGACTTAAAATTTCTTTTTCCATATCGGTCGTATTGTATGTTTTAGTTTGAGCCGAACATATTGCTAATGAACAGGTTACGAAAATGATTGATAGAATTGTTTTCATATTCCGTATTTGGTATTAATTTATTTAATTGATTATTGGTAACTATTTTCTGCAAAGGTAAGTCGGTGATTTGAAAATGTTGTTTCACAAAAAGAGCCGAAAGTTTCACTTTTGGGTGTTTTTGAATTTGTATCAATTATCAATTGACAAACAAACAGAAGTGAACTCTGTGTCAAATATTTTAGTACCTTTGCAACGAACTTTAAGTATAACAAAAGGGGAAAACGTACCTTTGTGATAAACTTTGCGTTTGATGCTTGAATATGCAACAAATGCAAAAAAATGTATTCTTAATTGTAGAATAAAAAAGGTTGTGTGTATTTACATTTATATTAGCAATCCTGGATTTAATTATGACAGAGTTTAACCGAAACCAAAGACCAGAAACTGACCGTATTTTTGAAGGAACTTCTGATGAAGTTATTGAAGTTGTCTTGAAAGTAAAAGACGACTTTAATGACCGTTATAATCGTAATACTGAAAACAAACTAAGAGTTGAGCACGTAAGAGAACTTTTGTCATCGGAAAACCGAATTTGTTTTTTTCAAAAACAAAAGGCAGACGACCAAAATAATCGTTCTCGACATAAAATTATTGTTCCTATTGGTAATGAAAGAGCTGTTGAATTTATTGTAAGTTTGTGGACAGATAAAATAGATACATTCACTGAACTGTATTCATACAGAGTTGTGAAATTTAAAGAAGTTGGATTTTTCAACGAACCAACAAAAAACACAACTAAGCGAAATTGCCTGTTTCGTTTTACAGAAATTGACAAAAAAGATGGCACAAGTGCTGATAACTTCAAGGAGTTATACAAAACCGTTGAAGCAAGTGAAATTCCATTAGTTGACATCAATAAAGAAAAAGATAGACTAATTTGGGAAAAGTATGTTATTGCCTTGAAAAAATTGGTAAAACAAAAGGAACTGGTTTGGAAAATTCAAAATATTAAAATGCCCTACGCTGAAATAAGACAAGGTGAAACAGAAAGAGCAAATTATATTGACATCTTTATCGATGAAACAGAATTAAGAGAACAACTTGAGAAAGATATTTTAGACCTTTTCAACAGAAATGAATTAGAAGATTATGGAGTAAGTGAAAAAAAAGCGTTTATTGAGTTTAAAAATTACAGAGAATTGGGACAAGAAGAGTTGAACCAACTCAAAGAGTTGGGCGATGAGTTGTTCTATGAAATTTCAAATAATTCACCATTTCACACCATTTCGGGAAAAATTGAGTTCTTGTATTCTGACAATATTTCAAAAGAAGATATTTATTCAGAAATACAAGATAAACTGCAAAGAGAATATGAACTTGAAGCATCAATTAGCAGCAACGGTTACATTGACCTAAACGAAAACGATATTCCGCATTTACAAAAAATCGTTTCAGATCAATATTCTCATATACTTTCGATTCATAAAGACAACGTTGTTCTTTTGAAAGTTGGTTTCAGTACAGAAAACGAATTATCTCAACTGTCTCAAAAAATCAAACAAGAATTAAACAGCCTTGGGCATACAAATTCTAACGTCTCTATCTCAAAAGACAAGAAAAATGTAGTTATTGAAATCTCAGCACCCTTGTTTGAACAGTCAGGCGTTATTTCTGTGTTTACTAAAAAAGAATTGCCAGCCTCAAAATTATCAATTTCAGATACTAAAATTGAAAAGTCAATTCTTAGATTTTCAGCTAATCAACGGATAAGCCCAAAAAGCATTGCGGATTTTGAGTTTGTGGACGGAATTTACCAAATAACAAACCCAACAAAAGAGCAAATTCAAAATTCTCAATTAACACTTGAAAAAGAATTTAAGGGCATACGATTTCGTAGAATGCCAAATCTTTACTATCTAAAAAGTAACGAAAAGGTAAATCCCGAAACACTCCGCAATTTCAAAACGAAAACTGATTTACAGGGAAAAACAGAATTTGTTTTAGCAAGTTCTACACTCAAAGTTTCAGCAGAAAGTAGGACAGACTACGAAAGTCAGTTGACACGAATCAAAAATTTATTTCCAACAGCAACAATTGAGGAAAAGGCATTTAATCCTACATATCAAATCTTGCTTAGAACTGACATTGAAGTAGAACGAGAACATATAATAAACAAAATTCAAAACGAAATCAGAAAGAAGATTGGCAATTCAGTTGATTTTGATGCGATTAAAAACCATACAAGAGTTTTGTTTTCATATCAATTCAAAACTGATGATGAAAAAGAAAAATTCAAACAAGCGGTTAACACCGTCTGTTCAGAACATCGTCAATTTTTGAATTACTCATTTGAAAATCCTTTAGGTAGAACAACCTATGAACTTTTCAAAAACGAAACGATTGAACTTGAAAAAGAAAAAGAAGTAAGACGAAATATAAGTCAAGCAATATTCATATATCTAACACCCGAACAAAGACAATTATTGAGTGAACAAATTGAACAGTTTGGGGAAGAAGCAAATTTCAAAGAAGGTATACTAATCGGTAAGTTAATAAGAAAGGAAAAAAATAAGTTAAAATTCAAAATTACAGACGCTTTTGATGAAATTATCAACGGTAGATTAGAAGACCGAATTGAATTAAGCGAATTAAAGAAAGGTTTTATTAAACCTATTTTTCCTGGTGAATTGACTAACATTGGCAGGATGATTCGAGCTATGAAAAAAGTTACCGAACCCAACACAAAAAATGGATTTCCTGTCAATCAAAATTTGCCGAACTTTTTGTTTGACCCAAATGAAGCACGGCAGTCATCAACAGACCTTGAAGAAGAAAAACAAAGAGTTGTTCAAAACTTGAATGAACCTTTGCTTAAAGACCAGCCAAAACAACTTGAAGCAGTGGCAAAAACCCTTTTAGCAAGAGATATGGCTCTAATACAAGGTCCTCCTGGAACAGGTAAAACAACTGTAATTGCTGAAATAATTTGGCAAACTCTTTTAAGAAACCCAAAAGCAAAGTTATTGATAACATCGCAAACCAACCTTGCGGTTGATAATGCTTTGGAGCGTATTAAGGGAAAAAAATTAGTTAGGCCTATTCGTGTTGGAAACATTGAGAAGTTTGAAGATGAAGGAAAAGTCTACTCCAACGATAGAATTCAAAATTGGAAAATGGCAGAAGCAGGTTCAAAACAAGAGGTACAAAATGCAGACAATGCTGTTTGCCGATGGATTGAAAACGTAAAAGAGAAATGTAGTAAAGAAGAAAAATATGCAAAGGCAGTTTCCAAATGGAAAAAGGGATTAGATGAAAAAGATGGTTTAATAAAATCAACTTTTTCAAGTGCTTACTATGAATATGTAAACGTGTTTGCGGCAACTTGTAGCGAATGTGGAAGCCGAAATTTTGGCGATACTTATCAAATGACTTTTCATCAAAATGCTGAAAGAAAAAATGAACCAGAATTTGATTTGGTAATAATGGACGAGGCAAGTAAAGCTACACCACCTGAATTGGTTTTGCCATTGACATTAGGCAAAAAAGTAGTTATCATTGGTGACCATAAACAGTTGCCGCCAATGATTGATGAAAAAGAATTTGGTGAAGCATTGGAAGCCGTTGGAGCGAAAAAGCTTATTGAGGATTGGACAAAAGACGATTATAAAGTTTCCCAGTTTGAAAAGCTATTTAAGAACGCTCCGAAAAACTTTGTTGCAAGTTTGGACACCCAATTCAGAATGCACGAACAAATTATGAATTGTATTTCCGAATTCTATTCAGACCAAGAGGAATTGGAAAATGGGTTGATATGCGGTATTGAAGAACAGATGAACAAACCCGACTTCAGTGTAAAAGCAAGTCGTTGGCACGGACTTTCATTGGTCCCCTTCATTACACCAGAATACCACGCTATTTGGGTGAACGTTGAAACACCAGAAAATAAAGTTGGAACATCCTACGAGAATGAAGGCGAAATTAAAGCTATTCAGGCTGTTTTGAAAGCATTAACCCAAGCAGATGGGTTTAAAAAATATCAGAATTACTTTAAAAAAGACGAAGACAAAGAAATTGGCATCATTACTTACTATATGCCTCAAATGCAAAACATAAGAAAGGCAATGTATCCACAGTTTACCAAAACGAAATGGCAAAATTTTGAGCAACACAAGTTTGAAAATGAATTTCAAATCCCATTTAGAATAAATACGGTTGACCGTTTCCAAGGTATGGAACGGAATATCATCATCATTTCAACCGTCAGAAGTAACAAACAATACAAAGAAGATAGAGGAAAGAAAATATCTATTGACAATAACAAATATCCTTTTGCCTTAGGTTTTGCAAGAGAACTACAGCGAATCAATGTCGGTTTTTCTCGGGCAAAAAGATTGCTGATTGTTGTCGGAAACGAAAAACATTTTTCACATAAATCCGAATACCAACAAGCTATTCAAAAAATGCACAGAATTGACATAACACAAATTCAAAACCTTATCAAGTAGTGAAAAAACGATTATCCAAAATAGCAAGAGATTTTAAAAGCAACATTTCTACTGTTGTCGAATTTTTGCGTGTAAATGGCTACGAATGCGAGGAAGTTCCCGAAGTAGAATTATCAAATGAAGTAGTTGAATTTATTGAAAACAACTTCCCTGCATTTTTAATTGAAAGAAATAAAGAATCTCAAAAACAAACGCCTAAACAGAAAGATAAAAGCAAAGATATAAGTTCAAGGGAACAAATTCCTTTAGAATTAAAAATCATTGAATCTGCAAGCAAAGAAAAAAAACTGATTGAAAGAATTATTGGATTTACCGAATTTGATTGGAATTACACAATCGCAAAATTCAAAGGTACTTGTTCACAGCCCGTTGATTTTAATCTATTTGATGAAGTCATTTGTGACTTGCTTTTAACAGAGCAAATGTCGGCTGAAAAAATTGGGAACATTCTTGGCTTTGATATTCAAAAAGACCCAGCCGAAAAAGATATTCTTTTAAAAGCAATTTACGATTTGAAAGCAGACAAAATGCTTGACGGAGATGAAAGTATCTTATGGCTTACAGATGTTGGAAGAGAATACGCAAAGGAGGGTGTGAAGTTCTCAACATTTACAAGAAACTTTGATTTATATATTGACAGTATTGGTGTGCCAAAAGAAAAGGTAAAAGAAATTTTTAGCAATCTAAAAAGTGAAAAAACACCTACTTTCAATAAGAATTTCCTCCCCAGAAACATTGAAGAAGTAATGCCTTTAGCAGAACTACAAGCCCCCGAAATTCATTTTCCGAAAAAGAATTTTTTGTTGCAGGAATGCACACCAACAGGAGCGGAAGGTTTTAAAGCAAAAGTTTGGGTTGTGTTATTGGAAAATTTCAGAGATAACACAGTGCGGACAATAGTCTATGACAAAAAGCAAGATAAAGTGATTGATGCTTTATCAGAAGCGTTGGACGAACAAGACGAAATAAAATCAGAATTACTCGAACGGTTGGTGAAAACAGATGCTGAGATTGAATTTACGGACGAAGAGAAGCCAGAAGAACAGGCTAAAATTGAACAAACTTTAATTCATAAGCAAGAAGAAATTGAGGATGCAATAACAAGGCAAGATACAACTAAAATAAAAGAGATTAAGAAAGAAGTTGAAGCCATCAAAAGACATTTCAATTCTTTAGAGTTTGAAGTTGAATTAAAACGGTTGTTTGACACAACATCTGACACAATTCTAATCCAAAGTCCTTGGGTTCGTGATTTTGCATTCAAAAACAGGGTGCCATTTATTAAAGAATATCTACGTAAAGGTGGTAGAGTTTATATAGCTTATTCTGAAAATGAGAGCTTTGGTGGAGAAGATATGGTTCAGGAAGAATCAAAGAAGCTACTTGCTGAGTTAGATAAAAACTTAAACTTTTATTATTGTGAATTACCAGCTTTCCACTATAAAAATGTTTGGTTAATCAAAACGGATAAAACAAACAGCTATTATTCAGGAAGTTATAATATTCTTTCCTTTTTTGTTCATCAAAATATGAAGAATGTACGCCAAGAAAAAATGACCCGAATGGATTGGGATAATGAATTGGAAGAGCAATACCTTGAAGTTTTCAAAAAGTTTGGATTGAAATACATCAATGCTGCTATAGACAATTTTAATGCTCTTTGCCAAAATCCACCTGCGAAAATTGATAGAGATTATTTACAGAAGCTAAAAACCGTTGAGAACACGAAGCTATCACCATTCAAAGGAATTGGAGTAAATGAATTTGATAAGGTATTAAGATTACTTGAAGAAACGAAAACAGAAAATTTAAATTTCTATCGTAAAAGATTCTTCGAGTCAGAGATAGAGCGTTATAAAAAGCAAGCGGTTGAACTTTCTCAAAAACCTTTATCATCAGACAGAAAAAGAAGTCTGCAAAACGAATTTGATAAAGTCCGGGACGAATTTGTCGATTTCCCTGACTTGCAAATCAGCAAAGGAAAAGAAGTAACGGATATGATAAACAACCTGAAAGTATTTAATCCGCAAAAACACCACAACAAGAATAAAAACAAAAAGAAAAGATAATTATGTCTTGTTTTGAATCATCAACATTTTTGAAAAACCCCGATATTATGAATCAGGAAATTCTGATTTCAGCTTGTGAAAAATTGGGATGGAAATATTCCGTTATAGGAAACGAACTGACTGTTTTTCAATTAAACTCAAATGAAAATTTAAGAGGCGAATACGCAATGAAAATTACCGGTAATAGGGTTACATACAATACCTACTATTTACAAAACGCCCAAAGCAAAGTACGAGAGTTGCAAAGCACTTTCTACGAATTAAACGTAAAATATGCGGAAGAAGCAATAATTCGTGAGTTTAAAAAACAAGGTTGGACATTTAATAGCAACGATAAATTTAAAGAAAATGAAAATGAAAAAGTGAGTTTTTATATGGTTGGTCGCAGCAAGCTAAAAGACGAAACTGAGCCAATTTCACAAATTAAATTTACCATTATGAAAGATGGTTCAGTGAAAACCGATAGCGATTACATCCCAAAAGACATTCACGAACTTGCAGACAAAGCAATGGAATCTTTGGAGAGTATTTTTGGGAATAAACGAGAAATCAAAGGAAAGGGAATTCCATTGAAATATAAACACAAAGCATTCTGTGAAAACAAAAAAACAATATCAATTACAAAGAAATAATGGCACAGATTACAAAAAATAATACTGACACATTCGAGCAAATTCGGGATATGTTGAAAGCATATTATCCAATTTTGTACTTGACAACATTTGAATATGACAGAACAAAACAAAAGCTGAGAGGTGTAGCGAAAAATCTTGATAAAAACTTTCAATTTTATGAATGGAATTGTGTCGATGGTTTGGGCAAAAGAGATTTAAACGAAGGAGTTCTAAAGCTCATTGAAAATGTTGAAGACCCTGAGCAATTATTAAAACACATACTTAATCAAATAGAAAAGGACGATAATGAAATTTATATCTTAGAGGATTTTCACGATTTTATTACTGAAAGAAATATCAAAATACAACTTCGCCAATTAGCAGAAAAATTGAGGTTTTACAGAAAGCACATAATTATTGTTTCTTCAGTTATGAGTTTGCCTATTGAATTAGAGAAATACATTACCGTTATTGAAATACCATTACCTGGCAGAGTTGATTTGGAGCGAGTTTTAGATTTAGTTTCTAAAAACGCAAAAAAAGAAATTGATAACGACCTTAAAAAGAAATTGATTGATGCCGCTTTGGGAATGACGGTAATGGAAGCCGATTTGGCTTACTGTCTTGCTGCAGTAAGAGATAATTTTGGAATTAATTCGCCTAGAATAGTCGCACTTGAAAAAGAACAAATTATTAAAAAAAATGGTTTGCTTGACTACTTTCAAGTAAATGAAAGTTTGAAGAGCGTTGGTGGAATGAACAATCTAAAAGATTGGTTAGAAAAACGTAAACAAGCATTTGACTTTAAAGCCCAAAATTGGGGGCTTGCAGAACCAAAAGGTCTCTTACTTTTGGGGGTACCTGGTTGTGGAAAAAGTTTAACCGCAAAATGTATTGCTTCATTATGGAATATGCCATTGCTACGACTTGATATTGGAAAAGTATTTCAGGGTGAAGTTGGAAGTAGTGAAAATAATATTCGTAGGGCGATTGCAACAGCAGAGGCTGTTGCACCTTGCGTCTTGTGGATTGATGAAATTGAAAAAGGACTTTCCGGAACTCAAAGCAGTGGTGTAACAGACGGGGGTACTACTTCACGAATTTTCTCAACCATCTTGACTTGGATGCAAGAAAAAATACAACCTGTTTTTGTGGTTGCAACTGCTAACGATATTTCACAGCTTCCACCCGAGCTATTACGCAAAGGGCGGTTTGACGAAATATTTTTTGTGGATCTTCCTTCGGAAGAAGACAGGAAAAGTATCTTCTCCATTCACTTGGCAAAAAATAACCAAAAACCTGACAATTTCGGATTAGACAAATTAGCAAAAGAATCCAAAGGATTTAATGGTGCAGAAATTGAAGAATGTGTGAAAGAGGCGATGTTTGTAGCTTATACGGAAAATCCAAACGAACCCAAGTTACAAATCATTCACTTGCTCAATGCAATCAAAGATACAGTTCCTCTTTCAAAGACTATGAAAGACCAAATTGAATTTTTACGCAAGTGGGCAAACAGTAGAGCTAAACAAGCAGGACAATTAAACAATGAAGACTTAAACAGTATTGAGGAAGTTCCATTGACAAAGGTTGAAAAAGAGTTAAATAGAAGTTTTGATTAACAAAAAGTCAATGCTAAAATAAGGGTTAGCAATCCGAACAAACTGATACGCAAACAAAAGTTGACAAAAGAGTTTGCTTTACCAACGCTTTTAAGTCAAAAACAAAATGATAATAAAAACAACCAAGAAAAAGGAACGATATGCTAACACGTAGGTTGCATCAAACGAGCAGAAGTACAAAACTCCAAGTTTGTACTTCTGTTCAAGTTTAGTGGTGGCTGACAACTTTGTGCTCCGAAACCTGCCCAAACGCAAAGCCCCAAATCTTTTCAAGACAAACCGCTTTTTTATTGCCTTATTCTTGATAACCAAACCTATTTTTTCTCCTGTTGAGAATGTTATTGCGTTTTGATTTTTAGACAAAGAAAATTTCATCTTCCTTTTAGCTGTTTCACAAAAGGAGACGAAAGTTTTACTTTTTGGACGTTTTGAATTTGTATCAATTGACAAACAAGCAGAAGTGAACTCTGTGTCAAAAATTTTAGTACCTTTGCGATAAACTTTGCGTTTGATACTTGAATCCGCCAAACGGTTTTTTATTGATGAATGAAAAAAAATGCGTATATTTGCGTGTTGTGCATTGAAGTAAAAAGCCCGCCCCGCAAATGGCATATTTGGTTTTTGCCAACACACGAGCCGACAATCAAAAAAACAAAAGAGCCTTTTTTGCCAACGCACCGACAAACAGAGAAAATTAAGAACATAAATTGCGAATTTTGAAAAAAGTAATATTTAGGACAGAAAATATAGAATGAGATTTATAGATTTATTCGCAGGACTTGGAGGCTTTCATAAAGCATTACACGAACTTGGACACGAGTGTGTATTTGCAAGTGAAATCGACCCTGTATTAAGAGATACTTACAAAAAGAATTGGGGTAAAGACATTAACATTCATGGAGATATTAGGAAAATTGTTAAAGACAATATTGACTTAATTCCAGACCACGACATATTATGTGCCGGTTTTCCTTGTCAGCCATTTTCAAAAGCGGGTAAGCAACTTGGGCGTGAAGACGACAGAGGTACACTCTTTGACGAAATAGTGAAGATTCTTGAAGCTAGAAAACCTAAATACTTCATTTTAGAAAATGTTCGATTCATTGCCAAGCATAATAACGAAGAAACTTGGAAAGCAATGAAGGTTGAGTTTGAGAGACTAGGGTATCAGGTTGACCATAAAGACTATTCCCCTCACGACTTTGGTATTCCACAGCATAGACAAAGAATATTTATTGTTGGCTCATTAGGAATAAATGGACTCGACCATTTTAGTTTTGATAAGGTGGATAAACACAAAAAAAATGTTGTTGAACTTAAAAATTTCATTGAGCAAAATCCAGTTAGTGCAAAACAACTACCTAAATCAAATCAAGATTGCATACAACTTTGGCAAGACTTAATTGATACTTTACCAAAGGATGTGAAAATACCGGGGTTTCCAATTTGGGGAATGGAATTCGGAGCAGACTACCCTTTTGAAGAACAATATCCTCACTTGCTTTCTGCAAAAGAATTAGGTGAATACAAAGGCAATTTTGGGATTTCATTAAAAGGAATGAGTAAGGAAGAACAATTAGCGAATCTCCCAAGCTACGCAAGAGTTGAAGAAGAGTTTCCCGATTGGAAAAAAAGATATATTAGGCAGAATAGGCAATTTTACAGAGACAATAAGAAGTTCATAAAAGAAGCCGTTAAACAAATTTCAAAGTTGCCTTCTCAAAGTTGGCAAAAGCTAGAATGGAATGTTGGAGATGGTGAACGAAAAATCAATAATTACCTCCTGCAATTCAGAGCGTCAGGCATTAGAATAAAAAAAACTGATTTTTTCCCTTCTCTAGTTTGTACAAGCACGCAAATTCCAATAATCGGTTGGGAAAACAGGTACATTACAAAGAAAGAAGGTTTAAGACTTCAATCTTTAACAGATTTAAAACTACCTGAAAATGACAATGCAGCTTTCAAAGCTTTAGGAAATGCTGTAAATGCCAAAATTGTAAAACTCATTGCTACGCAACTTTTGGTTGAAGAAAAGAAATTAAATGGAATTGCTACGCAACTCCAATCGTCTAATTCATTATCCAAATCCTATGAGCCAGCAAAGTAAAGTAAGTATTCGACCCCAAGTTACAATGCTCTCTGTTCTCAAACATATAGAATATGAGACTTGGTTTGCCTTGGCTGAATTCATTGATAATGCAATTGATAGCTACCTAAAAAATAAAGAACTGTTACAAGAAATAGAGGGGGACGATTTTGTTCTTGAAGTAAGAGTTGAAATAAACGAACCTGAAAATAGAATTACCATAAGAGGTAATGCAGGAGGAATTGGAGAAAGTGATTATTCAAGAGCATTTCGAGCAGCAGAAATTCCACCTGATAATTCAGGTCTTTCAGAGTTTGGAATGGGTATGAAATCAGCAGCTTGTTGGTTTACTGACAATTGGTGCGTTACATCCACTGCATTGGGTGAAACTCAAATTAAGAAAGTTTCTTTCGATATGAAAAAGATTTTCGAGGACAAGTTAGAGGAGTTGGATGTAGAAATAAAGTCTTGTGATAAAAATCATCATTTCACAATTGTAGAATTGTTTGATGTTAATAGAATGCCGAGAAGAAAAGGTGTGGGGAAAGTTAAAGACCATTTACGAAGTATTTACAGAGAATTTATCCGTAAAGGCATTTTAAAGCTAACCTTGAACAATGAAGAATTAAAATTTGATGACCCAAAAATCTTGAACGTTCCTCAATATGATAAACCAGATGATGCCCCTATCTTGTGGCGAAAGGAAATTGATTTTGAATTGGAAGAAGGTCTTAGTGTCCACGGTTTTGTTGCAATTCGAGAGAAAGCATCTACATCAGAAGCAGGTTTTGCATTATTTCGCAGAGGAAGGGTAATTGAAGGGAGTTTCGACAGTGGTTTTAGACCCGATTTCATTTTTGGAGCTCCAAACAGCTACCGCTATCAAAGAGTTTTTGGAGAACTTCACTTAGACGGATTTAGTGTAAACTTTACCAAAAAAGGAATTCAGTGGGATGAAAATTTAGAGATTTTCCTAAGACTACTTAAAGATGATATTAGCTCTAAAGACTTCCCATTACTGCAACAAGCGGAACAATATCGAGTAAGAGCGACTGAAAAAGAATATAAAGCAGCTGTAAAAGCTCTTGATGAAACCGTGAATGACTTTCAGAAGAAAGCACCGCAAGCGGTTGCCGAAGTAGTAAATTCAATTTCTGTAACAGAACCCGAAGAAAAGGTAGAATTAACCAAAACCGAAAAAACGCTTCATAGAGAGTTTGACATACGGTTCAATAAAGTTGATTGGAAAGTATCAATTGAACTTTCTTATGACCCTTCGCTAACAGAGTTGATTGAATTAGGCGATTGTTTTATTAAAGAAAAGGTAAACAATTCATCAATTAGGCAAATTGGGATAAGACTTTCTTTAACACATCCTTTTATGATTAAGTTTGCAGGAGTCGACACTA
The DNA here is from genome assembly GCA_041819925.1 of Capnocytophaga sp. Classification (GTDB taxonomy): domain Bacteria; phylum Bacteroidota; class Bacteroidia; order Flavobacteriales; family Flavobacteriaceae; genus Capnocytophaga. The sequence goes on along the minus strand of JBGYFE010000062.1, from coordinate 13,296 downwards.
ACAAAATTGAACCTGTTCTCCGAATTGCAGCAGCTTTAGGGCTTTCTGAAATCATTGCTAAAGACAGCTACAAAAATCAAGGAGAAGTTCGAAAAAATTTCAATGAGTTAATTTCAAATCTATCAAAATAATATAGATATGACAGAAATAATCAAAATACAAAATCAAAGCCAAAATAGAGATTGGCAACCATTTGTTGGGGAAGAAACGATGGAACTTTTGCTGGGCAAAGGTTTTACTAATTCTGACAGAAATTTAAATCCAAGTGGCGAAAGAATATTGGATGAAACATACCGAATTATGCGGGTATGTGGTGATCCAAATAATCAAACCAATAATGAAACAGGAATTGTAATTGGTTATGTCCAAAGTGGAAAAACGCTTTCTTTCACTACTTTGACGGCATTAGCTAGAGATAACAACTATCAAATTGTAATTGTAATTGCAGGTGTTTCAACTAATCTTGTAAATCAGTCAACACAGCGATTAGCGGACGATTTAAGATTAAACACTCGCTTTGACAGAAAGTGGACATTACTCAAAAACCCAAACAGCAACCAAGAAGTTGAAACAATTGAAACAACACTTGCCCAATGGGCTGACCCAACTTTCCCAATTGAAAGGTGTAGAACATTGCTTATAACCGTGATGAAGAACACATCTCACTTGAACAACTTGGTTAATATTTTTGCGAGACAAAATCTTTCAGGTGTTCCAACCTTGATAATTGATGATGAAGGAGACCAAGCAAGTCTGAACACTAGAGCAAGATGGGCGGCACGACAAAATATTGATATAGAAAATTTAACCGAAAATCAAGTTTCATCTATTTACCGAAGAATAAATGCACTTCGTAATGTTTTTCCACATCACACATTTTTACAATACACCGCTACACCACAGGCAAATCTATTCATAAATATAATGGATAGACTTTCTCCCAATTTCATAAAACTGTTAACTCCCGGACCAGATTACACGGGCGGAATTGATTTTTTTAGAAATAATCCAAACCTTATTTTGGAGATACCACCAAATGAAATTCCTACTCCAACAAATCCGCTTTTTGAAATTCCAGAGAGTTTGAAAAGTGCTTTGCGAATTTTCTTTTTGGGTGTGGTTGCAGGAGAAATACAAAACAGTCACAGGAACAGGAACAGAACAATGCTTGTGCATCCTTCAAGACTGCAAGGAGACCACAACGAGTTTACAAATTGGATAAGAAATACTTGTAATAGTTGGCAAAGGCTACTTTCAGGTAGTGATGACGAAGACAGAAGAGAACTTATTGAAGAGTTTAGAACTTCTTATAATCAATTACAAATGACCGTTTCTGATTTACCTAGTTTTGAAACGCTGACAGGAAACAATTTGATTCACACTTTGCGATACACCCAAATTGTTGAAGTCAATTCCAGAAATGGAGTAACACCGCAAATTCCTTGGAATGATTTCTACTCTTGGATTTTAGTGGGCGGACAATCAATGGATAGAGGCTTTACGGTTGAAGGTTTGACTGTAACTTATATGCCGGGAAATATTGGTACAGGAAACGTTGATACAATTCAACAGAGAGCAAGGTTTTTTGGATATAAAAGAAGTTACTTAGGCTATTGTAGAGTATTCTTAGACCAAGTAACTATTGATGCTTACAATTTTATCATAGAACATGAAGAAGATGTAAGAAATAGACTTTTAGAATTCCATCTGAATGATAGACACCTTAACGATTTGGACAGAGTGGCAGTGCTTAATCAAATGCTGAACCTAACAAGACGAAACATCATTTATGACGATTTAGATAGAGATACTTTTGGTAATGATTGGTTTAGAATTAACGCACCACACGACACAGATGAATTGATTGAAGCCAATAGAAATGCCCTTTTTACTTTCCTACAATCAAGAGCAACTTTATTTAACCAAGATGAGGGGCATCCAAATAGAACAGAAGAACAAAAACATTTAGTTGCAAGAATTACGATTCAAGAATGTTTGGAGCATTTGCTTAACAATCTTCGTTATACAAGAGAAAGCGATTCTGCAACATACTCAAGCCTTAGAGGGATTTTAAAAGGATATATTGAGAAACATTCAGACGAAGAATGTTTAGTTTACTTGATGAGTGCAAATTCCTGTGATAATTGGACACCAAGAACTCGTAGATTAAATCGAAATGATGAAATTCAACAGCTATTTCAAGGTCGTAACCCGAGAACTGGAGAAGTAATTTACCCAGGTGATTCAGAAATTAAGGATGAAAATCTTTTGACAATTCAGATTCACCTTTTGAATTTGAGAGATACTGATTTTCAAAATGTGCCAACCTTAGCAATTTGGATACCTGAACATATGGGAACTGATTTAATAAGACAAGTATGAATTTAATTAACCTATACGATTCTCTGAGTTTGCCTGAAAATAACAGCAATGTTTTCAATGCAATTCCAATCCCCGAATACCCAAATTTTCGAGTGGCAATTGACTTTGAAGGGAATGCAGTTTTAATGCTTTCTGTATCTAAGAGAATTAAGGATTTAAGTCTGAAGAATTTTCGCCTCAAATATTTGCAACTTGAACAAAACCTTGAATGTAAAATTTATGAGAATGATTCTTTTAAATTTCAAACTTTTACTGTTATTACATTCCGTTGCAACGACAGAAACTTGCAAGAATATTTTCTTAGAATATCTGAATCTCTCGTAAAAACAGTTGGACAAAATCCGACTCAGCAACAAGTAATTGATTCGCTCAAAAAGTTTGTTGAAATATTAAAACCTTGACAGATTCTCCAACAAGTACTGTAAACGGTCTTTGGGCTGAGTTATTCTTAATTGAAAATTCAACTAATCCAAAAGAACTTATAAATTATTGGCATAACATACCAGAGGAAAAATTTGATTTTAACGCAGGGATAGAAAGAATTGAAGTTAAGAGCAGTTCGAACTTTGAGAGAAAACATATTTTCTCATCGGAACAGTTAAACCCTCCGTCTGACACACAAGTTTTAATCGCTTCGATTTTTTTAAAACAACACAATTCAGGAAATAGCATTCAGTTTTTAATTGACAGAATTTCTGAGAAGATTGATTACGACTTTGGTACAGTTGAAAAGCTAAACACAATTGTTTTTAGAACGCTTGGAAGTTCTTTGGAGTATTCCATTGGCGTAAAATTCGATTATGACATTGCCCAACAATCTTTACGTTTTTACAGACATCAGGACATTGACAAAATAGAGAAAGTTCATATTCCAAACAATGTCTCAGAAGTGAAATATAAATCTGACTTGACAAGTATCAAGGCAATAGAATTAAATAAACTAAAAGTAGGAAAAGGGCTATTCAATGCTTTATAATAAAATATGAATAAAACCAACGCGACAGCCACACACATTGCCAAGTCGCACCAGCCGATACACAGGCCAAAACTTGGCAAAGATTGTGTCTGCCCAACCGCACCACCAAACCAACGAACGAAAAAGAACACCGAAGCGATAACACGGTATTGCCAAAATAGCGGTTCATCGGTTAATCGAACATTCTATCTCGCATCAGCTTTTATGGTGCAATGACGGTTTTGTATTCCGCTTCCGTTTAGTTGTTTCACAAAAGTAGCCGAAAGTTTCACTTTTTGGGCGGTTTTCTACAAAACAAAAAGCGAAACCCTTATCGGCTTCCGCTTTTTGGTGTTTCATATCTTATCCAATACTTGTTGAGTTTGGAGGTAAGGAAACTCTTTTTTGATGTTCTTAATTTACGCTTCAGCTACCGTAAACCTCTCAAAAAGGTGGGCTTTTTTCTCGGTATCATCAGCAATGGCACACGCCAAATCGCTTACGGAAATATCGGCAGGAGCTCCGTTGGCATTGAGTAAAACATCATCTTTTCCTAATCGGTATTTGCCTGTGCGTTCAAACGATACAGGATTTACCGCAAACATTGCCGCAGGGGACAGAAATGCCCAATTCACATCACGACGAGGCTTCAAATCGTTCAGCAAGTTTCGGGCAGCATTGGCAGCCGGATAAATTTCTTTCGGAAACTCTGGCGTATCTACTACTTGCAAGTTTGGTGCGATATACAAACTTCCCGCTCCTCCTATCACCAATAAATAAGGGACTTTTGCTGTTTTAGCTGCTTGTAAAATACTTTCGTATCCTTTGGTGAAATCTTCTGCAAGGTTAGGATTTGTCCAACCTGCATTAAAGGCACTCACCACCGCATCTGCACCTTCCAAATGTTTGAAAAAATCGGGGTGATTGACATCTGCCTGAACACCAAGAACATTGTCCGCTTTTTCTACTTTATCCAAATTGCTGTAAGTGATGGCAATCACTTCGTGTCCTCTTTGTGCCAATTCTTTTACGGTGGCACTTCCTACTAAGCCTGTGGCTCCTATTACTACTATTTTCATTGTTTGAATATTTTAAATTTCTGATGCAAAGATAAGTTGGTGACTATATGAAAAACATTGAACTTGTTCAATATTTTACAGATGACAAAAAGACATTCCTTTCGGAGCTAAATTTCTGATTTCTGGGTATGGCAACAAAATGTTTTTCGTTTATAAATTTTGTCAAAATCTAAATTTAGAAAGTTTTTAGGACAATCTACGAACATTTTGCTCACTCCAATAGAGAGCAAACGAGCCAAAACAATGATTATTTCTTTATTCTTGTCCGTTCTTCTAAAATTATTTATACATTTGCAAAAAAATAGGCGACTTTGACCAATATTCAGAAACTATTTTCCGACATATACAAACATCATTTGCTCACAACGGAAGATTTGGAGAAAATCCAAAAGGCACATCGGCAAGTTTGTTTCCAAAAGGGTGATTTTATCCTGCGAAAAGATGAAACTGCTCGTGGATATTTTATTTTAGAAAATGGCGTAGCTCGGTCGTATGTGTATGATTATGAGGGGAAAGACATCACAACCGATTTCTTTTGCGAGGGCGACATCATCGTGCAAGAAACCTCTCTTTTTAAGCATCTTCCTTCTGCTGAAAATATCCAAGCCTTGACCGATTGCACAGCACAGCGTATTGATTATGAGGAATTTCAAGAGCTTTATCACTCCATAAAAGGATATTCAGAATGGGGGCGACTTTTTATGACCGAAAAACTATTTCAAGTAAAACAACGAACTCTCGAAATGATTACTCTTTCCGCTCAAGACCGCTATTTACAACTGCTCAAAGAAAAACCCCAAGTGATGCAATATTCTCCTTTAAAACACATTGCCAGTTATTTAGGCATTACCGATACTTCGCTCAGCAGAATACGAAAAGAAATTTTGTAACCAACTGAAAATCTTGTCTTATGGCAAGATTTTTTTGTTTTTTTCGAGGTAATTTTGTCCCGAAATAGAAAAATACCGACAAAATGAAAGAACTTTTAGAAATTTATTACAACGGATTTGCGAAAAAATCGGGTTGGGAAGCGGTTTTAGCCGATGATTTTGTATTTGTAATGAACGACGGTGAGCCTCTCATCGGCAAAAAAGCCTATATACAAATGTGTGAAAAATTCAGCAAAACTTACCAAACAATGCGGGTAAGCCAGACCATTATTGAGGGAAACAACGCTTTCGCTTTGGGAAATTACGATTGGATTTTGCCCAACGGACAAACCCAAAGTGGTAATGTGGCAGAAATTTGGAACGCTGAAAACGGACTTTTGAAATCATTAAAAATCTATTTTCATTCGTAAAAATGGCATATAGCGAGGCTTTGGCGAACCGAGTTAGGGAGTTTTTGGCGGAAATTCCACAGATTACAGTTGAGGAAAAACGAATGTTCGGCGGATTGGCTTTTTTGGTGAATGACAAAATGTGTATCAACATAGGCGAAGATATGCTGATGTGTCGTTTCGACCCAAAACTAACAACGGAACTCGCTGAGCGACAAGGTTTTTTGCCCTGCATTATGCGAGGACGAGAGTTGGTAGGATATTGCTATGTGGAGGAAATTGGCTATAAATCGGCAAAAGATTTTGAGTTTTGGATACAGCTTTGCCTTGATTTTAATAAAAAAGCCAAATCGTCTAAAAAGAAAAAGTAAATCTTGTCTTATGGCAAGATTTTTTCGTTTATTCTTTGTAATTTTGCGAAAATCAATAACTTATAAATTGATTTAAAAATAAATATCACATCGTTGTTTATTTTTTAACGGAAAACTCTCTTTTTCAAATGGATACAGAAAATCAAATCATTAGTATTTTACAGCATTTTGGCATTTCTAATCAGGAACAACAGCAGTATTTTTTGAATGTTTGCAAAACGAAAGAAATCAAAAAAGGAGCGTATCTGGTCAGGGAAGGGCAAACTTGCAGGTATTTGTACTTTTTGCATCGGGGAGCAGTTTCGTTGTTTTTGCTTAAAGACGGCACTGAATATGTGAAAGATTTTTCTTTGGACAATAAGTTTGTTACCTCATTTACAAGTTTTAATACCCAAACGCCCTCGAAAGTAAACCTACGAGCCGAGCAAGATTGTGTGGTTTCTTATTGGGATTTTGATACCGTTCAGATGCTGAAAACCACCGATTTAGAATGGGCAACTTTTGGCAGAAAAGTCGCTGAATCTTTGTTCATTCGCAAAGAAAAAAGAGAAATCAGCCTGTTGATGGATTCGGCAGAAGTCCGCTATCAAAATTTGCTTCTCGAAAATCCGTTGATAACGCAGGTTTTCCCGCAGTACCTGATAGCCAGTTATTTAGGTATCCGTCCGCAATCATTGAGCCGTATCCGAAGCAAAATCGCCTCCCCGTAGCATTTCTTCACCTATGTGAATGCGTGAAAATAAATTATGAATGACCTTTGCCGAAAAATAATTTAGAATTTATGCAAAGAATCATTTATCCGTTTTTCCGATTTGGTTTTAGTTTTATGCTACTTTTCTTCGGGTTAAATCAGTTTTTTCATTATCTGCCCGAACATCAGTATCACACAGAAGCTCAGGGGTTTATCACTGCACTTCATCAATCCAAGTATGTATTTTATACGGTGGGTTTTACCCAAGTTTCATTGGCATTGGCACTTATTTTTAACAGATATATTCCTTTGGCGTTGATTCTTTTTACGCCTATTCTTGTCAATGTTGTGTTTTTTCATTTGTTTATGGACATTGAAGGCATTGCAAAAGTGATTCCTACGGTGGTTTGTTTTGCTTATTTCGTCTATCGTTACAAAGATTTTTTTATACAAATTATAAAAACTTCAAAAAATGGAAGCATTTAGTAAAAATTTCAAAATGACTTTGACCATTCTGTCAGTTTTCACGATTTTCATCACTTCGGTTATGGATTTGAACGCCACGCATATGACCAATCCGCTGTGGACACCTCACGCCAGATTTCATTGGGCAGCACAATATTTTTCCACATTGGCGATTTGTATTTTTATTTTGATAGGCATTTGGGGCAATTATAAGGACAAAGGCAGCCGATTGTCGATTTTGGTTCTTGGGTTAGGTTTGTTAAGTTTTTGGGGAATGTTCATTCCCGCCCTGCTAATGCCAGGGACAAGCACCGCTCCCGACGGAATAGTAGTTCCTGATAATTTTCCGAAGATTTTTACAAAAATTCATCCTAACTTCATTATTTCGTGTGTGATAAGCCTTGTAGCAATAGCGGTTACTTTAAGAGAAATTAAGCGTAAGCGTGATTGATTTTCGTCTTTTTTTAAATAATACTGAAAAGTTACAACTAATTTATTTTGAAAACATTAGGCTTGTTCAATAAATTTAGAAAATAGTATTTCCTTTTTGTGATAGACAAAAAAAGGAGCGAAAAGTTTCGCTCCCTGCCATTTTATTTTAGAAATTAAACTTTCCGTTTTTGTGGGTTTGGGTTGGTAATTGGTGAGATTTTTATTGAATATTTCTCGCTAAATAATTCTGAATAAATGGAAAAAGAGTATTATTCTGCGATGCCGAAAAAATATGTCTTCCTCCCGAAATTATGTTCAATTCCGCTTTTGGGAAAGTATTTTTAGCTCTTTCGGCATACGAAACAGGCACAACCTCATCTTGCTCGCCGTGAATGATTAGCACTTCTTTGTCAAAGTTGGGCATCGTCTGAAATATATCATAACTCAGGGAACGCTCAAAGTAAATTCGACCCAGTCTGTTTCCTCTAAAATCCACATATTCAGGGATTTCATCAACTGATTTAAATAAAGCTCTGGCATCATCAAAAAGCACCAAAGCGGCATTCATTAAAATCAATCCTTTTACTTTTTCTTTGCTTTCGGTGGCGGTAATGGTAGAAACCACGCCTCCTTGACTGAATCCAAGTAAGAAAATATTGTTTTTATCCACGAATGGTTTTTCTCGCAAATTGTCAAGAACTGCCGTCAAATCCTCAGCCTCAGTAAAGGGCGACATTTCAGTCATCTGCCCACCGCTTCTGCTTCCGTGATTACCTCCATAAAACTCAAACGAATAGGTTACATAGCCCAATTTTGCCAATCTTTCTGCGTATTGATTGGCAATAAAGTTGAGATTATTTCCAAATCCAGGCGAAAGGATTATGGTAGGCAAAGGTTGATTTTGATAACCTTCGGGAGCTGTAATTTCACCATAAATATTGATGGTTTTATTCCCATTCTGATACGGAATTCGCAGTACTTCGGTTACGATTTTTTCGGTGTTAATCCCCACAGGATTAGAGTTTTCTGTTGTGGGCGTAGTGGCATTATTGTCATCATTTCTGCCACAAGCCGTTAGGCTAAAACTAAGGATAATTAAAAAGATTTTTTTCATTTTTTTTAAAATTAAAGTTGCAAAATTACAACTAATTTCTTTCTAAAAATATTGAACTTGTTCAATAAGTTTAGAAAATAGTATTTCCTTTTTATGATAGACAAAAAAAAGGAGCGAAAACCGAGAAAGCTCCGCTTTTGTTGTAGAAAAAAAGGGCGTATGCGATACGCCCATACATATTGTTTTATTGTGAATATCTCTGTTTTACGGCTTATTTTGGAGAAACTTTTAGTTTTTCAAGGTAGTTATTTGCTCGTTCTTTGGAGAAATAATCTATGGTTATCATAGAAACGCTCAAAACCACCAAAGCCAACGCCGTGGCGTGTAGATACATATTTTTGGTAAAGCCCAAAAGCAAAATTCCCACCAAAAAGAAAATCAAACTCGCGATTAAAGTACTGGGATACATATACATAAAGCCTTTTACTCGCTCTATTTCGGATTGGATAAATTCTGCTGGATTTCTCTCGTATAGCTCGGTAATTTGGAGTAAAGTTTGGCTGTTTTTATAAACCATTCCTGAACCCGTCCCGATGAGTAAAACGCCCAAAACCAGCATTGGTACAAATAAAGCCTTTGCATAAGGGGTTGTTCCCCAGAAATATAAAACAAAACTGATAATGCTCACTATCAACCCAAAAGCAAGAATCATTTTGCCTTCAAAAATCTCTCCTTGATACCAATCTATTGTATTTTGCAACATTTGTTTTTGATTTTAAAATTAAAAAACTGTTGGCAAAGTTAATTTTTATTTCTTTACCAACAGTAATTAAATTCATTTATTTGGAGCAATAGCCTCCATCTACATTGAGAATTGTCCCCGTAAGGAAATGATTATCCGGACTTGCCAAGTAATAAATTGCCAATGCAATATCCTGCACATCACCCATTCTATTCATTGGATGCAGTGCCGCAATAGATTTTTCATCATACGCCCCAGCTTCTATGGCGTGTTTTAGAATATCGGTTTTGATTGCCCCTGGTGCTACGGCGTTGATACGAATGCCCTGTTGTGCATAGTCTTGTGCAGCCGATTTGGTAAGCCCCACCACTGCGTGTTTGGTAGCGGCATATTGAGCTGTGTATGGAAGTCCGTTTAACCCAGCAATAGACGCTAAATTAACAATAGTGCCACCACCTGTTTTGAGCATCGCACGGATAGCATATTTCATTCCGTAGTAAACGCCCAAAATATTGGTGTCAATCTGTTGTTTAAACTCTTGTGTTTCTGTGTCTGCCAAAAGTCCTGCTCCCAGTGAAACTGCGGAATTATTGACAATGCTGTCTAATTTCCCAAACTTCGCTACCGTGTTTTCTACTACCTTTGCTACCTGCTCTTCGCTCGTTACATCTAATGGGAAGAAAGTCATTTCCAAACCTTCGTTTTTCATTTCTTCCAAAAAGGCATTTCCTCTTTCTTCGCTTCGGCTGGTGAAGACTACATTCCAGTTGTTTTTTGCAAAATGAATGGCAGTTGCTTTGCCTATTCCTGTGGTTCCTCCTGTGATAATGATTGTTCTTTTCATTATGATAAATCAATTAAAAATTATGGGGCAAAGGTAGTAGGAATTCTTATTGAATTTGAAAAACTTACATTAAGGTAAGTGGTTTTTATGGACGGGTTTTTATTTTATTCTGAGAATAGTAGTATTTTTGCCCTCAAATAGGATAAAAGATGGAAAATATACAATGTGATATGGCGATAATGCCCGTTCGCGATGCTTTAGATGTAGTTGGGAATAAGTGGCGACTATTGATTTTATTAAGTATTGCAAGTGGAAATCATCGTTTTAATGCGATTTTAGAAAGTATTCCCAAATTATCTTCCAAAGTTCTGTCTGAAGAATTAAGGTTTTTAGAGGCTAATCTTTTAATTGAAAAAAGAGAAGATATTGAGAATTTTTGGCTTAAATATTACCTTACTTCACACGCTGAAACATTAGAAGATGTGGTGATTGCCTTACAAAATTGGGGCATTCTACACCGAAACAAAATTCTGAACTCATTGTAAAATAAAAGCTAAAACAGTTTGCCTTTTTCAGAATTAAGACATTGGCTTTTGTAGGAAAATACGCTTGAAATCTTCTCTAATATCTTTTTAGAAAAAGAAAAATTAAAAAAAGGGCGTATCGCATACGCCCTTACAATACGCCCTACCTATCGTTTTTTTGATAGTGATAAGCTATTTTACAAATGCTCCAAACTCAAAATGGTTTTGCCTTGTGAGGGTTTGTGAGCGATTTTGTACAAGGCTTCGCCTACTTGTTCAAACGGAAAAATGCTATCAATAGAGGGTTTTACCTGATGTTGCTCCAAGATTTTAGCTACTTCGGTAAGTTGTTTTCCGTTGGAGGTTACGAAAATAAAATGGTATTCCTGCTGGTTTTTCTTTGCCATTGCATCAAATTTCTTTCCTACCAAACCGAAAATCCATTGTTTCCACCACGCAAGTTGATGGGCTTTGGCAAACCTGCCGTTGGGCATTCCTTTGAGGGAAACGAGCTTTCCGCCTTTCTTCAAAATGGTAAATTGCTTTTCCAACTCTTTTCCGCCCAAAGTATCGATGACATAATCCACATCGGAAAGCACTTGTGTGTAATCTTCGGTTTTGTAATCCAAAAATCGGTCGGCTCCGAGTTGCATTACGCGTTCTTTGTTGGCAAGATTACCATTGGTAATCACTTTCAGTCCCATTGCTTTGGCTATCGGAATTGCCATTGCACCAAAACCGCCCGTTCCGCCAGAGATAAAAAGCGTTTCGCCTGCTTTGGGTTGCAAAATTTCCAATGCCTGATAAGCTGTAAGACCCGTAAGAGGCACGGCGGCAGCTTCGGCAAACGACAGATAGGCAGGAATGTGAGCCAACGCCCCTTTGTCCACCGCTACATATTCTGCAAATGCCCCGATTTTATCTAAGGGCAATCTGGCAAAAACGCGGTCGCCTGTTTTGAAATCGGTTACATTTCGTCCTACTTTTTCCACCACGCCTGCCATTTCGTTGCCCATTGTCAGCGGAAAAGCGTACGGCACAATGAGTTTTACCTCGCCACGCGTTATCATATTATCCAGCGGATTTACCCCTGCTGTTTTTACCTTTACCAACACTTCGTTGTCTGCCGGTTGTGGAATAGCAACCTCTTTTATCTTTACGGATAAATCGGTTTTGGAATGTTTATCTATTTGTATGGCTTTCATCTTTATATGATTGATTTAAAAAATTAATGACTTCATTGGCAAATTTTTGATACTCTTGAAAGATAGCTCCGTGTCCTGCATCTGGGTAAATCACCAATTTAGCGTTCGGAATTTCCTTTGCCAGAGTATAAGAATGTTCGGTTGGGACGATGATATCATTATCACCATTCACCACCAAAGTAGGCTGTTTGATTTGCGATAAATCTGCCATTGGTTGTTTGCCCCAATGCTCTATGGCAGAAAGTTGTCGGCGGTAGCTTTTCCACGAAATGCGTTGGCTTTTTTCGTTTTTTCGTGCTTTTAAACTGCTGATAAACTCGTTAGCTTCCTGTTTTCCATTCTTATTTTGATTGAAAAACATATAAAATTTAGGGTCTTTAAAGGTTAAAACGCCTCTCAATGTATGTTTATCCGCTATTTTACGAATGTCTTTTACGGCTCTTCCCCCTCGTATGCCCGTGCCTGTGAGAATGAGTTTATTTACCTTTTCAGGAGCGATAGCAACCAATTCTTGGGCAACATAGCCTCCCATAGAAATGGAAAGAATGTTCACTTTTTCCAAATTCAATGCCTTGATAAATAGCAAACTATCTTTTGCCATTTGCTCAATAGTAAGCGGTTGCTCGCCACTTGATAATCCTACACCTTTGTAATCAAAAGTAATAATGCGGTGATTTTGGGCTAATAAGTCGAGCAATTCAGGTCGCCAATTGTCCATATTTGCAGCCAAATGCACGAAACAAACTATTGGTGTGCCTCCTTGTTTCCCATATTCACGATAGGCAAAGCGAGTGCCGTCTTCTGCGGTAACAAAACGATTGGGCGTGTCTAAATATTTTTTCATTTTATAATTGTATTTAAAATAAATGTTGTATTTTTGCTTTCAAAATGCAAGTGCAAAGGTAATATAATTTTATTTACTTGCAAATTAAAAGTGAAATATTTTTTTGTTATGGCGAAAAAGATGCGAGAATCGGCGTGTTTAATCAGTCGGTCGTTAGATATTTTTGGGGACAAATGGTCGCTGCTCATCATCAGAGATTTGATGCGAAATAGAGTTTGCAGCTATGGTGATTTCTTAAAATCGGGAGAGAAAATAGCTACTAATATTTTGGCTACTCGCCTGCAAGACCTTGAAGAAGACGGCATTATTGCCAAAGAAAAACACCCCGATTACAAAGTGAAAATGGTCTATTCCCTCACACCAAAAGGGATTGACCTACTGCCTATTTTGGTAGAAACCTATCTTTGGGCGGAGAAATATTATGGTACGCCCTCCGATGAAAAAGCCCGCCTTGTAGGCGTGAATGCAGACAAAGAGGCTTTCATCACC
>JBGYFE010000061.1:0-14311 GCA_041819925.1 Capnocytophaga sp. | reverse complement strand
CAGCGATTTTCTCCTTTACTCTCTACGGATTTGCCGTACGAATGATTTCAAATCATCAAGCTGCTGCCAACTTGTTCTTTTATGTAGGAATATTGTACTTTTTCCTTTGGTTTATTGAAAAGGAGACACGTGAATTTCAAAAAAATACACTTTTTAATCAAGTGAAGCTGTTGCCTATTTTCCTTATGATGTTGTACACAATGGGGCAACCTAGTTTTCAAAAATTATTCAACACATCGAAAGTAATGGGAAACTACACTGCAATGTTTCAAGATTCATTTTTGGCGCAAATGCCAGGTGGAATTCCTCCATTTATCTATCTTCTGGGGATATTGGAATTTGCTGTTCCCATACTGATTTTAGTCAGTTTGGCAAAACGCGAATTTTTATCTTCACAACCTAAACCCTTTTTCAATTGGGCAATGGTTGTGAGTGTAACCACCTTTATAATGCTTGCCTTCGGATTGGCCGTATTGCTTAACTTCCCAGGTTCCTCCAATTTGATTTTTTATGCTGTAATTTCGTTAGGATTTTATGTCTATGCCAAGAGTTCACAAACAATTCAATAGCTTAAAAATACAAACAAGAGATAATATCTCACTTACTGGATATTTTCTCTGATAGCCTATTTTTACTTTTGCAGAAGTTTCGTTCGTAATTTGTGAAAATCAGAATAAATCATTACATTTGCGATTATTTTTTAATTTTTATATAAAACTATGGCTGAAAAAGAACAAATTTCTTTCGATGTGTTAATCGAAATCCCCAAAGGGAGTCGCAATAAATACGAATATGATTTCGGTTTGAAAAAAATCCGATATGACCGAATGATTTTCTCTTCAATGATGTATCCTGCTGATTACGGATTTGTACCTGAAACGCTGGCTTTGGATTCTGACCCATTGGACGTTTTAGTTTTGGTTTCAGAACCTACTTTTCCGGGTTGTGTAATGGAAGTGAAACCCATTGGAGTTTTCCATATGGCTGATGAAAAAGGACCTGATGAAAAAATCATTTGTGTGCCTGTCTCTGACCCTGTTTGGAACAAACTCAACGATTTGAATGATGTAAATCCGCATTTGATTATGGAAATTGAGCATTTCTTCCAAGTATATAAGGATTTAGAAAAGAAAAAAGTAGCGGTAAATGGTTGGGGAAATTTAGAGGAAGCCATTGAAATTTATCACGAATGCAGAAAACGCTACGCCAATAGTGAGAAAAAATTTTCAATAAAATAATTTATAATAACCAATTACAGTAACGTTATGAAAAATACAGCTTTGACAGATGTCCACATTGCTTTGGGAGCAAAAATGGTTCCCTTTGCGGGATACAATATGCCAGTTCAGTACGAAGGAGTGAATGTTGAACACGAAACCGTGCGTACAGGAGTGGGAGTGTTTGACGTAAGCCATATGGGTGAATTTATCCTTAAAGGGAAACACGCTTTGGACTTAATTCAAAAAGTAACATCAAACGATGCAACAGCCTTATTTGACGGAAGAGCGCAGTACAGTTGCTTGCCTAACGACAAAGGCGGAATTGTTGATGACCTTATCGTTTACAAAATTGCTGATGAGCACTACTTGTTGGTGGTAAACGCTTCAAACATTGACAAAGATTGGGAGTGGATAAAAAAACACGACACTTGGGGTGTGGATATGGAAAACGTATCTGACCAATATTCGTTGTTGGCAATTCAAGGCCCAAAAGCCGTAGAAGCAATGCAATCGCTCACTTCGGTGAATTTATCAGAAATTAAGTACTACCATTTTGCTATTGGAGAATTTGCTGGTGTAAAAGACGTAATTATCTCTGCCACGGGATACACAGGAAGTGGAGGTATTGAAATTTATGTCAAAAATGAGCACATCAAGCACGTTTGGGACGAGGTTTTCAAAGCAGGGGCTCCTTTCGGAATTAAACCTATTGGTTTAGCAGCTCGTGACACACTTCGTTTGGAAATGGGCTTCTGCCTTTACGGAAACGATATTGATGATACCACTTCGCCCATTGAAGCTGGGTTGGGTTGGATTACCAAATTTACTAAAGATTTTATCAATTGCGAAGCTATCAAAACACATAAAGAAAATGGTGTAAGCAAAAAATTAGTAGGTTTTGAAATGCAAGAAAAAGCTATTCCTCGTCACGATTATGAAATTGTAGATGCAGAAGGAAACATTATTGGGAAAGTTACCAGTGGAACAATGGCGCCTTCACTCGGAAAGGGTATTGGTTTAGGATACGTCCCTACGGAACTTTCAAAACCAGGAAGCGAAATTTTTATTCAAATACGCAAAAATAAAGTACCAGCGACCGTTGTGAAATTGCCTTTCTACAAAGGGTAGGTTATTAAAAAATAACACAAAAACTCAAGGGAAAGTATTAATTTTCTTTCCTTTGAGTTTTTTCTTGAAAAGAAAATTTAAGCAGATAAAACAAAACGTACTTTTTTACGTGATTTTATCAATGATAACATTTTTTTTATTCTATCAAAAACAAAAAGAAGGGTTACTTTATTTTAACGTTATAAAATATTCTTTTTCAATAAATTAATAAAAAACAATCTCAAAAAAATTTTTTAGATTTATTCAAAATAAAAAAAAATGATATTTGTCATTTTTTTTACCGATTAAGATTATGTACTTTTGCCCCAAGCATATAAAAACCATTTAAGAATGAGTGTGATATATATGTTGATAACCATAAGCATTGTAGTAGCTTTATTGTTCTTTTTTCTGTTTGTAACGGCAGTACGAAAAGGACAATATGATGATAGCCACACTCCTGCGGTGCGTATGCTTTTTGAAGATGAGCTTGTTATTGATGAGCAGAAAGAGCAAGCTCCAAAAAAAGAAAATAAAACTAACTGAATAATTAATATAAATAATGGAGAAGCAACAATTTTACTATGACAACAAAATTGTACGGAAATTCCTTTTCGCAACTCTTCTTTGGGGAGTTGTGGGAATGTTAGTAGGCTTATGGTTAGCTTACTTGTTTCTTTTTCCGTCAATGTCCCTTGAAATTCCTTGGTTGAGTTTCGGACGTCTTCGTCCGTTGCACACAAATGCTGTAATTTTCGCTTTTGTGGGTAATGCGATTTTCGCAGGGGTTTATTACTCGATGCAACGACTGCTAAAAACCCGTATGTTTAGTGATTTTTTGAGTAATTTCAACTTTTGGGGGTGGCAACTTATCATCGTTGCTGCGGCGATTACTCTTCCATTGGGCTACACTACCTCAAAAGAGTATGCGGAGTTGGAGTGGCCTATTGACATTATGATTGCACTGGTTTGGGTGGCTTTTGGTGTCAATATGATAGGAACAATTTTACGCAGACGACAACGTCACATCTATGTGGCGATTTGGTTCTATTTGGCTACATTCGTAACAGTGGCAGTATTGCACATTTTTAACAATTTGGAACTTCCTGTAACAATGTGGAAGTCTTACTCAGTATATGCTGGGGTGCAAGATGCTTTGGTACAGTGGTGGTACGGACACAATGCGGTTGCTTTCTTCTTGACTACACCCTTTTTAGGATTGATGTACTACTTTGTTCCTAAGGCAGCTAATCGCCCTGTATATTCTTATCGATTGTCAATCATTCACTTTTGGAGTTTAATTTTTATCTATATTTGGGCAGGGCCACACCACTTGTTGTACACTGCATTGCCTGAATGGGTACAACATTTGGGAGTTGTATTCTCTGTGATGCTAATTGCTCCGTCTTGGGGAGGTATGATTAACGGTTTGTTGACCCTTCGAGGTGCTTGGGATACGGTTCGTGAAAACGCAACTCTCAAGTTTATGGTAGTAGCCATCACGGGTTATGGTATGGCAACTTTTGAAGGTCCAATGCTTTCATTGAAAAATGTTAATGCTATTGCTCATTTCACAGATTGGATTATTGCTCACGTACACGTTGGTGCTTTAGCTTGGAACGGATTTCTTGCTTTTGGTATGATTTATTACATTGTTCCTAAAATGTGGAAAACGAATTTGTATTCAATGAAATTAGCGAATTTCCACTTTTGGATAGGCACTTTGGGAATTGTGTTTTATGCCCTTCCGTTGTATGTTGCTGGTTTTACACAAGCCTCTTTGTGGAAGCAATTTAACCCTGACGGAACGTTAATGTATGGAAACTTTTTGGAAACTGTTACTAACATTATGCCAATGTACGCAATGCGTGCCGTTGGTGGAACTCTTTACTTAATTGGAGTTTTTGCAGGTGTTTACAACGTGGTTAAAACATTACAAACCGCTCCAAAATTAGAAGATGAGTTAGCGCAAGCACCTGCCCTAATTCCTATCAGTAATGGAAGGTTACAGGGAGAAACATTTCACTCTTGGTTAGAGAGAAAACCTGTTCAAATGACTATTTGGGCTACTGTTGCTATATTAGTTGGTGGTATTGTTCAAATTATCCCAACCATTTTCGTAAAATCAAATATTCCAACCATATCAAGTGTAAAACCTTACACACCTTTGGAATTGGAAGGACGAGACTTGTATATCCGTGAAGGTTGCGTATCGTGCCACAGCCAAATGGTGCGTCCGTTCCGAAGTGAAGTGGAGCGCTATGGCGAATATGCAAAGGCTGGAGAGTTTGTGTATGACCGTCCGTTTTTATGGGGAAGTAAACGTACAGGTCCCGATTTGTTACGCGTTGGAGGCAAGTTTTCTGACAATTGGCATTTTAATCATATGTATGACCCAACAAGTACGTCTCCTAACAGTATAATGCCTGCTTATCCTTGGCTAACAAGAAATAAGCACGACAGAAGCAACATTGAAGCCAAAATGCGCGGTTTAGCGAAACTTGGAGTGCCTTACACCGAGCAAGAAATCGCTAACGCACATATTTCAATGGAAGAACAGGCAAAAAAAATCGAGCAAAATCTTTATAATGACCCTGATTTTGTGAAGCAGTACGAAGCTGCCAAACAAAATGCACAAAAAGAAGGCAAAGAGTTCATTCCGATGAAAGACCGTGAAATTGTGGCTCTTATTGCTTATTTACAACGATTAGGAACAGACATTAAGATTAAAACTGCAAACGCTGAATAACAACAATGATTAAGTCTATTAAAGGAATAATGTCATCATCAGATGGATTTGAAATTTTTCCCATCATATCGTTATTGATATTTTTTCTCTTCTTTGTCGGGCTCTTTTGGTGGGTTTTCGGTTATAAGAAGGAAAGTATCAATGAGATGAATAATATTCCCTTTGATGACGATGACGAAAATAATACTTTATTATGAAAAGAAATTTAATACCATTTTTACGAGTAGTAACCATCGTTGGTGTTGTGGCTCTTGTTTTAGAACTTTTGTACGGAACAGAAGAAAGTTCTGCTATTGCTAAATATTCTCAAATTCAAGTACTTTTACTATTTCTGCTTTTTGTATTAATTTTTACAGAAGTGGTTTTACGTGGAGTTCAGAATCTAACCTATGGCATCAAACCCAAAGCTGGACTCGAAACCGAAGAAGGCTCTTTGTGGAAACGATTCTATGCGAGTATGGTCAATCAAGTGCCTATTGAGCGCGAAGGTGAAATTATTTTGGAACACGAGCACGATGGAATCAGAGAACTTGACAATACATTGCCAAGTTGGTGGGTTTATTTGTTTTATGCTACAATGATTTTCGCAGTCATTTACTTCGTTCGTTTTGAAATATTAGGAGCTGACGGTCAGGTACAAGAATATGACAAAGATGTGGCACAAGCAAAAATTGAGATAGCTGAATATCGAAAAAACAATCCAAACTTACTCAATGCTGACAATGTAAAAGTGCTTACGGGGGCATCTGATTTAGAAGCAGGTAAGAAAATTTTTCAAACAAACTGCGTGGCTTGTCATATGGCTGACGGAGGTGGAGGTATCGGACCAAATTTAACTGATGATTATTGGATATTGGGAGGTAGCATTAATAAAATTTTCAATACTATCTCGGAAGGAGGTCGTGATGGAAAAGGAATGGTTGCTTGGAAAACCTCGTTAAAACCTGAGGAAATCGCTCAAGTAGCGAGTTATATCAAAACCCTCAAAGGAACAACTCCTGCCAATCCAAAAGCAGCAGAAGGAGATTTATACACAGGAGAATAAAAGTTTTACATCTAAAAAACCAGAGGTTAGGAATTTGTGGGTTGAAAAGACGTAAAAGTCTTGTTTCATATCACTTTTCCTAACCTCTTTTTAAATCATTTGCTATGGCACAACAAGGGAAAGATGTGTTCCGAGATTCTATTGGAACTATTGACGAACACGGAAAAAGAGCGTGGGTATATCCCAAAAAACCATCGGGACGTTATTTTCGTTACAGAAAATATGTCAGTTACTTGCTTTTAATTTTCTTATTTGCGGCTCCCATCATCAAAATAGAAGGAAATCAGTTTTTGTTATTCAATGTGTTAGAACGTAAATTTAACATTTTTGGATTACCTTTTTGGCCCCAAGACTTTTATCTGTTCGTAATTTCTATGATTATAGGAGTCGTATTTTTAGCTCTTTTCACAGTCGTTTTTGGTCGTATTTTTTGTGGCTGGGTATGTCCTCAAACTATCTTTATGGAAATGGTTTTTCGCCGCATTGAATATTGGATAGAAGGAGATAGAGGCGCACAAATGCGATTGGACAAACAACAATGGAACGGTGAAAAAATCAGAAAACGTGTTTTAAAATGGTTCATATTCTTCTTGATATCATTTTTGGTTGCCAATACTTTTTTAGCATATCTCATCGGAACTGATAGGGTTATCACCTACATTACTGATGGTCCTTTTGAACATTTAAGCACATTTGTAGCTCTACTCATTTTTACGGGAGTTTTCTATTTCGTGTTTGCTTGGTTCAGAGAACAAGTTTGCATCATTGCCTGCCCATACGGGCGTTTACAAGGTGTGCTTTTAGACAATCGTTCTGTGATTGTAGCCTATGATTATGTACGGGGAGAGGCTGAAAACGGACGAAAAAAGTTTCGCAAAAATGAAGATAGGCAAGCATCAGGACACGGGGATTGTATCGACTGTTTTCAATGCGTACACGTTTGTCCTACGGGAATCGACATCCGTAACGGAACACAACTCGAATGTGTTAACTGTACTGCTTGCATCGATGCTTGTGATGAAGTAATGGACAAAGTGGGTATGAAACGTGGATTAATACGCTTTGCCAGTGAAGACAATATAAAGAAAAAAGCACCTTTCAAATTCGATTTGCGAATGAGAGGTTATACTGCCGTACTCACAATTTTAATAGGAATTTTAATAGGAATGCTTTTTGTGAGAGCAGATGTACAAGCCGATGTACTTCGTCTTTCGGGGCAACTATATCAACACGAAGCTAATGGGATAATAAGCAATGTTTATACCTATAAAATAGTAAATAAAACAACACGTGATTTTGATAACGTAAGCATAAAAGTTGCCAATCCAAAAGGTGCAGAAGTGTTTTTGGTAGGCAAAGAAACCATTTTCGTTCCCAAGCAAGGTTTGGCAGATGGTACGATGTTTGTCAAAATTAAAGACAGTGACTTGGTGGAAGAAAAAACAAAACTCACATTAGAGATATACAGCAACGGTAAAAAAATCGAAACCACACGAACTATTTTTCTGGGACCACGTATTTTTAAATAAACATAAAAAGGGTAATCCACAGGGTATAAATCACAAAGATAGGGTATTTTTTTATGCAATTTCATCAAGAAATTATGTTTTGCAATGATTTTTCGTTTTCTTTATGCAGAAATATATTAATTTGTGATTTATTTCAAATGCCTACCAAGTATGTAACACAAAGAATGAGATTATGGTTTTTTCAAACTTACTTTCGGTAATTTTCCCTGACTACTGTGTTAATTGTGGTTGTGTTTTGGGTAACAACGAGGCTTTTATATGCTGTTTTTGCAGAACAAATTTACCTGAAACACAACTTCATTTACAAAAAGAAAACCGTATTATTAAACAACTTTACGGTCAATGTGATCTATTTTGCGCCACCTCACTATTTTATTTTCATAAAAATAGTGCGGTACAACACCTTATTCACGAACTGAAATATAAAGGCAAGGAAGAAATTGGGGCTTGGCTCGGCAGATGGTTAGGTGAAAAAATCAAATCAATAAAAGAATTTCAGCAAGCTGATGCCGTAATTCCTGTTCCTTTACATAAAAAAAAGTTAAAAAAACGAGGATATAACCAAGTTGCTCTTTTCGGAAAAGAACTCGCTCAAATTCTACAGATTGACTACATCGACGATGTACTTATCAAAACAAAAATAAATACCACTCAAACGAAAAAGGATATATGGAAACGTTTTAAGGATAGTAAAGATATTTTTTCACTTCAAAATAAAGAAAAAATACGAGGAAGAAATATCTTGTTAGTTGATGATTTAATCACAACAGGCTCAACAATTGAAAGTTGTTATAATCAACTAATCAAGGCTGGAAATGTAAGAATGGGAGTAGCATCTATGGCATATTCTTTACTAAAACACTGACTTTTCATTTTTTTTAAAAAGAGATAGGAAAAATATAAAATTAGTTACAACAGCCTCTTTCTGTATTTTTCAGAATAAGTGTCCGAATATCAGCAGGTTATGTTCAAATAAAAAAATTGAAAAGCAAATAGAAATAATCATATTTCTGTTTGTATATTTGCTGAACGTTAAAAAAATATTCTTTTTTTATATTTTTGCACTGCAAATGCAATAAAATTGTGGAAAATTTATTACAAAAATCCGCTGAAAGCAACCTCTATAAAGAATTACTTTCAAGCATAGAAAACGGCAAAAACCTTTCTCTTGACGCATTGGCAGGAGCGGCATTGTCATTTGTGATTGCTAAGTTATTCAAGCAAACAAACCGAAATCTGTTTGTAATGCTTTCTGACAAAGAGGAAAGTGCCTATTTTCTGAATGATTTGGAAGCTTTGCTGGGAGACAAAAATGCGGTTTTCTTTCCTGATAGTTACCGACGACCTTATCAAATTGAAGACACCGATAACGCCAACGTTTTGTTACGTGCCGAAGTGCTGAATCGGTTGAGTTCACAGCAAAAACCGTTGGTGGTAGTGACTTATCCAGAAGCGCTTTTTGAAAAAGTAATTACTCGTAAACAGCTCGAAAAGAATACATTAAAAATAAAAAAAGGCGATACGCTTTCACTCGATTTTCTGAACGAAATTCTGTTTTCATACAATTTCAACCGAACGGATTTTGTTACCGAACCGGGCGAATTTTCCGTGCGTGGTGGCATTGTCGATGTGTTTTCATTTTCCAACAATGAACCCTATCGCATTGAGTTTTTTGGTAATGAGGTAGATAGCATTCGTGCGTTTGATGTAGAAAGTCAGCTTTCTACGCAGCAACTTTCGCAAATTACGATTATTCCGAATGTGGAAAATAAAGAAAGTGAAGAAGTACGTCAGTCTATTTTGGAATATATTTCCGAAAAAACTCTATTTATAGCCAAAGATATTGATAGTTTTCAGCAAAAAATCGACAAATTATTTGAAAAATCAGTTGAAATCTACAAAAATCTTTCTAATGGCATAAAGCATATCGCCCCAGAAACTCTTTTTTGTCAAAGTAATGAACTTTTAAGCCAAATAAAAGCTTTTCAAGCAATATTTACAGGCAGTAATAGCGTTTTTCCTACTGAAAAAATCAAATTTAATACACTTCCGCAACCTTCTTTTAATAAACAGTTTGATTTGCTCATCGCTTATCTGAATGAAAAACACGAAGAAGGGTTCACTAACTATATTCTTTGTTCAACTGAGCAACAAGCCAAACGTTTCCACGATATTTTCGAAGAAATGGAGCAAAAAGTGCATTACCAAACAGCTATTTTATCGCTCCATAGCGGATTTATTGATAACGAAAATAACATCAATGTTTTCACTGACCATCAAATTTTTGAACGTTATCACAAATTCCACCTGAAAAATGGGTATGCCAAAAAGCAGGCAATCACACTCAAAGAATTGATGCAACTGCAAGTAGGTGATTATGTTACGCATATTGACCACGGCATCGGAAAATTTGCTGGATTGCAAAAAATCGAAGTTGAAGGCAAATTTCAGGAGGCTATAAAATTGATTTACGGCGACCGTGATGTGCTTTTTGTTAGCATACATTCTTTGCATAAAATTACGAAGTACAACGGAAAAGACGGCAAACCTCCGAAGATTTATAAATTAGGTTCAGGAGCGTGGAAGGCTTTGAAACAGAAAACGAAAGCTCGCGTTAAAGAAATCGCTTTCAATCTGATTCAGCTTTATGCCAAACGAAAAGAAGCTCACGGATTTGCCTTTGCACACGACAGTTATATGCAAAACGAATTAGAAGCCTCCTTTTTATACGAAGATACGCCCGACCAAAGCAAAGCCACTGCCGAAGTCAAAGCCGATATGGAAAGTACCAAGCCAATGGATAGGCTCGTTTGTGGCGATGTTGGATTCGGAAAAACCGAAGTAGCCATTCGAGCGGCTTTCAAAGCGGTTGATAACGGAAAGCAAGTCGCTATTCTTGTACCAACAACCGTACTCGCTTTCCAGCATTTCAAAACGTTTAGCAACCGAATGAAGGATTTTCCCGTTCGGATTGATTATCTGAATCGTTTCCGTTCGGCAAAGGAGAAAAAAACAATTTTAGATGAATTAGCGAAAGGCTCTCTTGATATTATTATCGGAACGCACCAAATTGTAAATGAAAGTGTTAAATATAAAGATTTAGGTCTTTTAATCGTCGATGAAGAGCAAAAATTTGGCGTGGGCGTAAAAGACAAACTCAAAACATTGAAAGAAAATTTAGATGTTTTAACGTTGACGGCAACACCCATTCCGCGTACCTTGCAATTCAGTTTGATGGCAGCACGTGATTTGTCGGTTATCAATACGCCTCCTCCTAACCGTTACCCTATTGATAGTCAAGTAATTCACTTTAATGAAGAAATTATTCGGGATGCGGTTTCGTACGAAATTCAGCGTGGCGGACAAGTATTTTTCATCAACAATCGCGTGGAAAACATTCGTGAAGTAGCAGGAATGATTCAACGACTTGTTCCTGATGCTAAAATTGCTGTCGGACACGGACAGATGGAAGGCAAAAAACTCGAAGAAACAATGCTCGCCTTTATGGAAGGAGCATACGATGTGCTCGTGGCAACAACCATCATTGAAAGCGGATTAGACGTGCCGAATGCCAATACGATTTTCATCAACAATGCTCACAATTTTGGCTTGTCAGACCTACATCAAATGCGTGGACGTGTGGGGCGTAGCAATAAAAAAGCATTCTGTTATTTCATCACACCGCCTTTTGTGGCAATGAGTGATGATGCCCGCAAGCGGATACAAGCCATTGCTCAGTTTTCTGACCTTGGTAGTGGTTTTAATATTGCAATGAAAGACCTCGAAATCAGAGGCGCAGGCGATTTACTTGGCGGTGAACAAAGCGGATTTATTAACGAAATAGGATTTGAAACCTATCAAAAAATCCTGCAAGAGGCTATCGTAGAACTGAAAGAAAACGAATTTTCAGACCTTTACCAAACTAAAGAAGAAGATAAATCGTATCTTTCTGATACACAAATTGATAGTGATTTTGAATTGTTATTTCCTGACACTTACGTCAATCGAGTGGCTGAGCGTTTGAACCTTTATAATGAATTGAGTAACATTACTTCGGAGGAAAATTTACGCACTTACGAAAAAAATCTTATAGATCGTTTTGGGCAATTACCTCCCCAAGCCATCGATTTGCTTGACAGCATACGCCTGAAATGGATTGCAACCAAAATGGGCATTGAAAAACTTGTGATGAAAAATGGAAAAATGACGGGTTATTTCATTTCTGACCAAGAAAATCCGTTTTATCAAAGCAGTCGTTTTCAGAGAGTTTTGCAATTTGTGCAACGCTATGCCAACCGATGCAAAATGCAGGAAAAGGAAACTCGCAACGGATTGCGATTATTGATTTCTTTTGAAAACATCAACACGGTTCATCAGGCATTGAAAGTGATGCAATTATTAGAGCAAAAAAACGAATAACTCAAACTTCTACCATCTCGGCAAAAATTTGAGTTATTTTTAGAGAAAAACCTTTGCTTGTCAGAAAGGACAATTTTCAATTGTTGAAACTATTAATATCCTGTTCCTTTTCCGCCAGTGACAATCGCTATTCCGTTGGAAGTTCCGATGCGTTGTATTCCTAAATCAACATATTTCATAGCAGTTTCAAAATCACGAACTCCTCCTGAGGCTTTTATTTTGGCTTTTCCGCTTACGGCTTGTTTCATCAAAATCACATCTTCAACGGTTGCTCCTCCCGAACCGAAACCTGTAGATGTTTTTACAAAATCGGCACCAGCCTTCACAGAAAGTTCACACGCCAAACGTTTCTCTTCATCGGTCAGATAACACGTTTCTAAAATCACTTTCAGAACTCTTTCTCCACAAGCCTTTTTTATCTGGGTGATTTCGTTTAAAACTTGCTCAATTTCTCCTGATTTTAATAATCCAACGTTGATAACCATATCAATCTCATCAGCTCCGTCAGCGATAGCTTGCTCTGTTTCAAACACTTTGGAACGTAAGCTCATTGCCCCAAGCGGAAATCCAATAACACTGCATACGTTAATGTCCGTCCCTTTCAAAAAGTTTTTAGCATAGGAAACATAACAACTATTCACGCAAACGGAAAAAAAATCATATTTCACGGCTTCTTTGCAAAGTGTTTCAATTTCAGCAATAGTCGCCGTAGCTTTCAATAACGTGTGGTCGATAAACTTATTTAGTTTCATATTTTTATATATTATATTTATTTGTTTTTATAAAGATGTGTTGTTTTATTTATCAAACAGTTCCAAAGTTACATCATTTTTTAACATCTGCGTGATGATATACGTAGTGTTTTGAATAATATAGTTCAAATGATTCATATCCAGCTTACTAACTTCATCAGAAAGATGATGGTAATAATCATAATTATCCATATTAAAAGTGCAAATGGTATGACTTGGAATGCCTAACACTTTATAAAAAGGAAAATTATCAGCGGCATAAAAAAGCCCGTGAGCTTCATCTTGTGGAACACGTATCACAAAATCTTTTCCTGCCATTTTGTTCATTACTTGTGCACAATTTGAACGATTGAAACCTGTGATGTACACCTTATCGGGATTGCGTTTCATCGGCACGCCAAGCATTTCAAAATTAAGCATATACGAAATTTTCACACCTTCTGATTGTAGTCGGGTTGCCAAATGTTTTGCTCCTAACAAACCGCTTTCTTCTTCGGTGAAAAGCACAAGGATAACGTTTTTATTAAATTTTTGCTGGGAAAGTGTTTTGGCGAGCATAAGCACAGCAGTTACGCCACTTGCATTGTCGTTCGCACCGTTGTAAATGCTGTCTTTTTCAGAAGAATGTGCAACGCCTAAATGGTCTAAATGAGCCCCGATGACCACGTGTTCTTTGCTTCGGTCGTAATCTCCAACCAACCCCACAATATTTGCCGAATGACTTTGGGCGGACAATACATCGCGATAACCTTCTTTGTAAAAAGGTTTGATTTTATTTTTTTCAAAAAAATCTTCCACAAAAGCCATTGATTTTTCATAGGCTTCTGAATGCGGATAACGCCCCAAATGGTCATCAGAAGCAAGTATTGCGATGATGCGTTCAGTTTCAGCTTTCGTTACTTGCTTTTCTACTTGCCCAAACGTGAACTTTGGAGCAGAACAACTTGCTATTATAAATGAGAGTAATACAGAAAAATAAAACGGCTTCATTTTATGGATTAAAGTTTTAAATTCTTCCATTAATTTAAAAAATATCCGAAGTATGGATTTTCAGTTCAGGAAATTTCACCGAAGTGATGTAATCATCAACAATAGGACGCAACGTTCTATATTTGCCATCTTCCAAAACGTTTACTAAAATATGCTCTTCGGAAGGGTGTATAATCCAATATTCTTGCACGCCAACCTCTTCGTACAATTGAAATTTATTGCGCATTTCCTTTTTGGAGTTCCCAGGAGAAATAATCTCGACAATCAAATCGGGTGCTCCTATGCAACCTTTTTCATCAATTTTTTCAGGGTCGCAAACTACGCACAAATCGGGTTGTACAACGGTTAAAATTTGTTCGTTGTTTTTCCCTTTTTTAGGCAAGCGTACATCAAAAGGAGCTAAAAATATTTGACATTTTTGTCTTTTAAAATAAGGTGCTAACACCAGATGTAAGTCTCCTAAAATGCGTTGATGCTTGGTGCTTGGTGCTGGCGACATT
>JBGYFE010000060.1:0-5281 GCA_041819925.1 Capnocytophaga sp. | reverse complement strand
GCTGTAAATTTTTAATATTTTGTATTTGGGCTGCAAAGTAAGCACTTTTTTCTGGATTTTTCAAAATTAATATTTCATAAGCTTGAATTGCTTGCTTATATTTTCGTTGTTTCACATACACTTGTGCTAACGTTTCGGTCATCAACTGGTGTGGATCGGTTTTTACTTCATTCGCTAAATTGACGTTAGAAACATAATCTCTTGATGGTTCTATTTTGGGGTTTGCTTCCAAAAATTTATCTATCAAACGAAATTTCTCTGCTACTGTATCGTCTTTATAATCAACTTCTTGCTTATTTTCTTTACTTGAAATGTCGGTTAACCATTCTGAAATAGAGTCCACTTTGTTGCCCAACACAATGTCGTGCCGTTCACTTGGTTTTTCACGTTGTGTTTCGGGCATAATTTCTTCCTTATATACCATAATGGATTCAATATCCCCTTGACGGATAAATTTCTCTGAAAAAATATCTTCTTCCAAAATCGGTTTCGGAATTTGAGGTTTTGCAAACACTTCCGGAACACGGTAGCTTGCCGTTGGAATTGTTGCAATTTCTTTTTTTGTTTCTTGCCGCTGAACCGCTTTTTTGATTTCGTTCAACTCTTGTTGTAACACCGAAACATCACGTACAACAGCTTTTGAGTGGATAAAATCGTAAAGCACCGAACGGTCTAAAACGTGAACTGCGGCTAATTTCAACGCTTTGTTATAACGATAATTTCCCTCAGAATGAAGCACTTTTAGTTGCAACACCCGAGCTGCCTGAAAATAAGGATACTCCTGCACAATGTTGTCCAACTCGTGCGCTTGTTCCTCACTGATAACGTAGGGATTTTTTAATATTTCAACAAACTCGTTTACAGTCATTTTACCAATCTGCCAATGATGCGTTAAAAATATCTTGTGTGATACGCTCAAAAATTTCGGCAAAAGCTGCTCCTTTTATAGAACTCAACTGTGCCGCTCCGGGGTAGTCGTAATAAAAAGAAAAACGCTTTTCAAAATCTTTATTTTCCTCTACGTTGTTAGTAAATCGCACATTTACACTTATAGTCAGACGGTTTTGAGCCGCCGTTTGTTGTGCTGTTGCAGTCATCGGAGTAATGTTAAATTCCACGATTTCACCTTCATACACCAAATCTCCATTACGGTCGGTAAGTGAAAGATTAGTTTGGTTATTTATCAAATCTTGCAAAGCAAGCGTAAAGTCCCTATCCAATCCCGGTTCAATCAGAGGAGCATCGTTACGGAAAAAATTCACTTGAAATGTTTTGGCATTTCCGGTGCTTCCGCCCGTAAAATTGTAAACTCCACAACCTGTTACTGTTGCAATTATCAAAAGAATAGAAAAATACTTTTTCATTTAGGATTTTTAAAATAAGCCCCGCAAGGTACATATTTTTTTTGAAACAACAAAATTTTCAAAAAGAAGTTTGTATTTCAAAAAAAATGTTTTACTTTTGCACCCAATTTTAACACATTAAAATAACAAGCTATGTATGCAATTGTAGAGATAGCAGGGCAACAATTTAAAGTTAAAAAAGACCAAAAAGTGTTTGTTCACCGTTTGCAAAATCAAGAAGGTGAGAAAGTTGCGTTTAACAACGTTCTTCTTTTAGATGACAACGGAAACATCACCGTAGGCGCCCCAGCTATAAACGGAGCTTCGGTTGAAGCCAAAGTAGTTAAACATTTGAAAGGAGACAAAGTGCTCGTTTTCAAAAAGAAAAGACGCAAAGGATTCAAAGTTAAAAATGGTCACAGACAATATTTGACTGAAATTCTTGTGGAAAACATCATCGCATCAGGAGCAAAACCTGCAAAAGTTGAGAAAAAAGAAGAAAAAACTTCTGCAAAACCTGCAAAAGCCGACGATTTGAAAAAAATTGAAGGTATCGGACCCAAAGCATCTGAGGCACTTGTAGCAGCAGGTGTGGATACGTTTGCTAAATTGGCTAAAAAGTCAGCAGACGAAATCAAAACCATTTTGAGCGAAGCAAGTTCAACTTTGGCTCATTTAGACCCTCAAACTTGGGCTGCGCAAGCACAGTTGGCAGCTGACGGAAAATGGGACGAGTTGAAAAAATGGCAAGACGAACTTAATGGTGGTGTTGAAAAATAATTTTAAACTTAAAAATTAGAAAGAAATGGCTCACAAGAAAGGTGTCGGTAGTTCGAAGAACGGTAGAGAATCTCACTCTAAACGATTGGGAGTGAAAATTTATGGTGGTCAAGTTGCCATCGCTGGAAACATTATTGTTAGACAAAGAGGAACTCAACATAACGCTGGTGAAAATGTATACGTTGGGAAAGACCATACATTGCACGCTAAAATTGACGGAATTGTTAAGTTCGAGAAAAAGAAAAACAATAAATCGTATGTTTCAATCGTTCCGTTTGAGGCGTAGTGAATGCTTTGAAAAATTATAAAAAAAGACTTGATTTCCCAATCAAGTCTTTTTTTATTGCTATGAGTTTTTTTGTCCGCTGGTGCAAGCAAAATGCTCATACCTTTGTTTGTAAATTTTAGTATGAATACGAGCTACAAGTTCGCCCAGCGGAGGGGAAACACTTCTAAAAAGTGTGAGTACATTTTTATTATTTTCCGCAAAATTTCTACCATTTCCTAAATAAAAGGGCGTATTGCAATACGCCCTCACATTATCGCCTGCCCCTGATAGACAAGTATTTTGCTCATACCTTTGTTTGTAATTTTTAGTATGAGAAGTGAAAAAAAAGATTTATCTCAATTTGTTTTATTTTTTCAAAGTAGGACATATAAAAAGTTTTTATAATCTATTTTTTTCTTCTTCACTAATACCTTGCCCTTTGTATTTCTTATTTGTTGAATTAAATTCATAAGTAAATCCGAAGAAGAACACTCGTGAATTATTGTTTATTACATAATTTCTATGAGTTACAAATGGATTTTTTATAAGGGTATCATCTTTGTTTGTATTGAAAACATCAACTACACCCAAAAATATTTGTGATGAAAGTTTAGGGATTGCATAGACTCCTACAAAAATAATCTCTGATTTTGGGCTTTCATAGTAAATATCTCTTATACTCCCTTTGGTTCGGTAATTCATCATAAGAATCCCGAATAATCTTTGAGAAAAAATAAATTGATTTTGTGCTTCTACTCCAAAAATGGGGTCGTTTTGTTCAAAAACACCATTGGCAAATTGTTTTCCTAATGTAAAGGAGAATTTGGGCATCCAAATACCCACTTTGTAGTGGGCTGATAAAACCATTTTAATTGTCTGAAAGTCATCAAAATTACGCAAAGTTTTCTCTACGACATTTGGGTTTAGTGATGATAATCCGTAACTTGTATAAATACCATCCTTTACATAAGAATAGTTAACAGAAAATGAATAGTTTTTATAGCTTGCCAATAGGTTAATATCTTCTCTCAATTGTGGAACGATGTTAGGGTTTCCGCGATTGTACATAAAAGGCGAACTATATGCCGAATAATCACTTAATTCATAAAAAGCTGGTCGGCGTATTTTTCGGATATAACTGAGAGACCAATTTGTTTTATCCCAAGGAAATGAAAAAGAAATATTGGGCAATACGTTACGATATACACGGCTTTGGCTTTCACGCTTTTGGTTATTTTCAAAGTATTCAAAATTAGTATATTCATAACGCAATCCTGTTTTGATGTTGGTTTTTCCCCAAGGGAATGAATAACTTACAAATAAAGCTGACTTTAATTCTTTGTTATCTACATCGGAAGCAGTAAGGATATTATCGTGATAGTTTTCGCTACGAGAAAGCGTACTACCTTCAAATCCGTAACTTATTGCTCCTTTGTTGAGTTCTTGATTAAAAGTAGTTCTTATTGCCAAAAAGTCTAATTCTGCATCAGAATGGGTTTTTATATTTCTTTCCGTAGAAAGTAGTTTATCTTTTTCAAGAATATCTGAATTATTATCAGAACGAATTCCTGAATAATCAATTTCGGTTTGCATTTTCAATTTTTTGGCTAATTTTCCTTCGTAATAGGCGTTGGAGGCAATACTCCGATTTTGATTAAAGCGGTCGTACGTATTTAATCCGTTACCTATTACTATTCCGTTATTAAAGGTTTGTGTCTGTTGCTCGGTTATTGTATGCCCTGAATACGGATTTACACTTTGCCAAACACTTGCCCCTATGAAATGTTTTTCGTTAAATTCGTGAGCAAAGCCTACTTTTCCGTAAATGTGTTTGCTGTTGTTTTTCTGATAATCCGAAGTTTTTACTTGCCAATTATTAGAGTTGGTATGCACGGATAATTCACTTCCTCTTTCATCAACTACATTGTAATTATGGTTGGGTGCTATGGTTGCAAAAAAATCGGTTTTACCTGTTCTATAATTCAAATCAGCAATAGCGTGCATATTTATTCCCTTTTTAAAACTAGGTTGGACGGATACATTACCACTTAATCCATCGCCTTGTTTCTTTTTTATAACAATGCGGATAATGGCTCCTACGCTGTTATCGTATTCAGCTCCCGGTTCCGTTTCTATATCAATTCGTTCAATATCTTCTGGACGGATTCTGTCTAATTCTACCATATTACGAACTCTGCGATTGTTGATATAATACACGGGATTGCTTTTACCGAACACTTGCAATCCGCTCCCGTCAAAGGATTTAGAAGTACCGGGCAAAAAATCTAATACCATTCCTAAATAGGGCATATTTTTTAAACTGGTTTCTGCAATATTGGTACTGATGATTGTCCCCTGTTGCTTCATTATAGGCTTGGTTACTGAGATTACTACTTCACCTAATTCATTAAAAGATTGCTCTAATAAAATCGTTCCCAAATCGGAAGAATGTACAGGCAAAACCTTGTCTTTGTATTCCAAATGGGTGATTTTTAGGACTAATTTGTCGGGATTAGCCACATTAAAAAATTCAAAAACGCCTTTTTCGTTGCTTATCGCCCCTTTAACCAGCGTGGAATCTGGTAAAGAGAGTAAAATAACATTGGCAGAAGGCACAGGCTGTTTATTCTCGTTAAGTAATGTGCCTTTGATGGTACTTTGAGCGTAAAAATTTAAACTACAAAGAAATAATGCAATAAAACTTATTATATTTTTCATAGTAAAATAAGATTTAATTAAAATTTATAACCCCAACTCCAAAATTCTTTATCATTCTGTTTACAGGGTTTCCATAAATTGTTACAGCAGAAGCACCATAAATTTTTCCTGAAACACTCTCGTTGCAGTGAACAGAAATATTGCTTTCTCCTTGTGTATCCAATGACATTGT
>JBGYFE010000059.1:0-78760 GCA_041819925.1 Capnocytophaga sp. | reverse complement strand
TTTCATAAATAAAATTTAACAAAAAAAGAAGTTGTATTAAATAAATAATGTTATCTTTGTCCAAAATAAAAACATTTCATTGAGTATAAAAAAGAAGTATAATTGCTACGAGAATGTTAACAATATCTTGTCAAAAAAAATTGATATTCAAGAAGATATTACATCTAATCCAATTGAAAACAAAACGGAAGCAATCGGACATAAGGAAAAAATAATATATGATATATAGCACTTATGGAATATCAATAAGTACTATGTGTCTTAAAATAAAATAGTTATGAAAAGTAAGTTAATATCATCAATGATAGCTCTATTCTGCCTACAATCTTGTGGTGAAAAAGTAGAAATAGATAACAGAGAAGACGTGACTGTCCATTATAATGTACGAAAATGTAATTACGTTTGGGCAGATAACGTCAAATCAGAAATATTAAGAGTAGAAGACGTATGGGGATATCTCAGAAGCCCTTTGGGAGAAAATGCAAATGTTAAATTATCTGAATACGTATTGGCAATAAACACTTGTAACATTGACATTCCAGATTTTCCTGCGGAATATCAAGAGTTTTTTCACTCTGAAAGATACAATCCGTTGCACCAATGCCCTTTTATGGCATTAGCGATACTTCAAAAAAAAGATGATGAGAGCGAAAGGGATAAAACGTTGGAAAATAAAATACATCAACATTTGAAGAAAAGCCATCCTAAAACGCTTTTTTCAGAGCCACAAACCATACTCGCATTTGTGGATTATCGAACAGAGGCACTCACAAACATAGAAATCACTTGCTCAGAACCTCTTTTTGGTGTAGAAGCTGGAAAATCACTGAATGATTATTTTGAAATAGTAGGGTATCCAGAATATCACGATTTCATCATAACAACAGGAAAGCAGCTCATAACAACAAAAACGACTGACATAGGTATTTCTCAATATTTATCGTATGCCCCTTTGGCTCCTGCCGCTATCTATTTTCAACCCAAAAAAGGAAGTATCACGAGCCAAGTAACGGCTACATTCACTGTAAATTTGGAAGTAAATGGAGTGAAAAAAATCAGCGCAACCACTCGTCCGATTACGCTTGAACCTTAATTGTATGAATGTAAAATTGCTTTTTATCTGTGTTTTTTTGTTCCTGCTTTTTGGTTGTGTAAAAACAATCGACTTGGAGCATTCCTCTGAAAAAAAAGTGGTTGTAAACTGTATCCTCACTGATGCTTCAGTTCAAACCCTCTCGCTGAATTACAGTGGTTCTCTGAAAGACAGAAGCTACGAAGAAATTGAAAGGGCAAAAGTGGTGTTATTTGAAAATAATATCGTTGTAGGTGGATTTAAAAAGAAAGGATACGCTCATTGGGAAATAGATTTTACCCCAAAAGCAGGAAACACATATAGGTTGGAAGTCGAAATGCCAAACTTTCCATTGGTTTCAGCTACGACAACAATGCCTCATAAAGCCAGCATACGCAAAAATAAAGAAAGGGATACAGGTACAAAAAAGAATTTCACAAAGGAGGAAAGTAGTTGTTTTTGGGTATTTGCTCTGGAAAAGCGCAAAGATACTTTGATGAGTGTAATAACAATAGACGGAAAGGACAAATTATTGGAAGATTTAGCAACCAACTACTCAAAAGTAGATGATTTTAACACCATAGAAACAACATCTTTTCCATTTGAGTACAAACCTCACTTTGTTTATCTTAGAATGACACCCAATACGGAAGAAAAAAACTTTTTTTTAGAGGGCAACCTATATAGCTCAATTGTAGTTTTTCGGAGTGTTTCAAATGAATATGATAACTACTTAAAATCAAGCATTCAAAAAATGTTAGTTTACCAATCATTTGACGACCCCTCACAATGGCTCGATGAAAGTGAGATATACTCAAACATAAAGAATGGTGTAGGAATATTTGGAGCTTATGTAGATAACCTTTTTAATTACAATGTGCATTTGCCAGATGAATAAAATCATTTTATCACTTTTGTTTGTGTTTATAAATCAATCAGTTATAGCACAAAAAAGCAGTACATACCAAGTAAAAGATGCTATAACCAAAGAGCCTGTTGCTTACTGCACGATTTTCTACACAGATAAGGAAAATAAACGTCATACAACAACAACCTCACCCAACGGAAATTTTCAAATCGTTGGAGATTCAATTGCTACAATAGAAATTACGCACATTCAGTATGAAACTAAAATCATTCGTCTTTCAGAATTGGAAATGAGTGAGGTAATATTCTTAACAGAAAAAAGTGTACAATTAGGAACTGTAACCGTTTATTCAACTTATCGACAAACTAACACAGGTAACATATACACATACACGCCAGCACACTCAGCTTCAAGCATTTCAATCATTGGAGAACCTGACATTTTAAGGCATATATCCAGTTTACCAAGTGTTTCACAAGGCATAGAAGGAACTTTGGGATTATTTGTTAGAGGGAGCAACAACGGAAGTAATGGTATTTATTTCAATGATGTACCAATGTATGTAACATCTCATTTGATGGGTATGTTTTCTGTTTTCTCTCCTGAATTAATCAATGAAACAAAGTTTTTCTTGGGAGGATTGCCTTCCGAAAGGGGAAACCAATCCTCTTCATTGCTTGATATATCAGTAAAACGAAATTATGGAACAAAATTCACAAAAAAAATAACCCTTTCGCCCTATATGGCAGGTGTATACACCTCTGTACCAATAATAAACGATAAATTCTCCATTCAATTATCGGGTAGGACTTCCTTTTTGCCTTATATTATAAATTCTTTTCAAAAAGATTCGGAAAAAATGCACATTCAAATATATGATTTTACATCAATACTTGATTACAAAGTTTCTGAAAAAAATTACATAGATGCTATGATATTTTCCACTAATGATTATTTTTCTTATGAACAAAATAAATCATCATATACACAAAATTGGCGGGGAACAACAGGTAAGTTAGGTTGGAAAACTTTTTTATTGGAAAACGCAAACATTTACTCGTGGGTGTATTATACCTCAACAAAATCAGCTCAGAAGAACATAAAATATGACAATGAAAGCACAAACATTCGTAGGTCACAGTTGGGTATAGAGTCAAAATTAACAGAACTATCTCTAAACACGAAAATGGAATGTCGTCTGAATGAAAAATTAAATATAAACACAGGTTTTTCATTGCAAAAACAATTTTTTACACCAACGAATGAAAAATATGTATTATCAGGAATGGATATATTAAACAAAAATGAAGAAAAAAGTAATATTTTTTCCTTTTTTGGAGAAGTTATCTACAATCCGAGTGACATTTTCAAATTAAAGGCAGGTATGAGACCTTCTGTTCAAAATATGGCTGGATACAAATCTTTTGATTTTGATGCCCATATTTTAGGCAATATTCAACTAACTAATGAAGTTGGAATGGAAATCTCCTTTGACAAATTACAGCAATATTATCATATTTTTGAAGGATTGCCCACAGGTTGGTCATTGAATGTAATGTCTCCAAGTTCTGCAAAAATTCCCTCTGAAAAAACTTTTCAAGGTTACATAGGTGCTTTTTTTAAAAAAAATATTAATAATACATTGCTAAATATTTCTCTTGGAGGATACCATAGAAAAATGGAAAACATCGTTTCTTACATCAATGGTATGAATGCTTTTGGTTTCAATACATCTTCTTGGGAAAATGAAATAGACACAGGCAATGGATTCTCACACGGATTGGAATTTTCAGGTTCATTACAAGGAAAAAATTTGGGGTGCACTATTGCTTACACATTATCTGAGTCAAAAAGAAAATTTAATAAAATCAATAACGGAGAAATATTTCCTTTTAAATTTAACAGAAGACACATACTAAATATTCAAAACAAGTTCACTATTTCCAAATATGTAAACAAGAAAGGTAAAGAAAAGGAACATATATTTAACTCCGTGTTATCTTTTTCTTCGGGTAATAAAGCTACAATACCTATTGGAAGTTATCAAGGTATGGCTACTCCATATTGGGAAAATCTTTCCTCTGGAAGAGTATTTCCTTCTGAGTTTTATGAAAATATTTACGATAGACAATTGATGTCTTCAAAAAATGGCTTCACAATGGAAGATTATTTTCGGATAGATGTAGCTTACACGGTGAAAACAAGGAAAAATAACAAAGAAAGTGAGTTATCTTTTTCTATATTCAATTTACTCAACAGACAAAATCCATATACATACTTCTATGAGGAAGGAGAGTGGAAACAATTGAGCATTATGCCTATTATCCCTGCCATTCGATGGACTAAAAGTTGGTAATTTCATTCCGTAAAACAGTAAATTCAACTCCAAATCACCACGATAGAACGATTTTTTATGAAAATTTAAATAGAATCAATTTTTTTTCTAACGTAAAATATCGGGAACAGGAATATATTCTCAAAGAAATCATTTTTTTCTTGACCTTCGCCCGTTGAAACTTTCTCTTGTTATTTGCTAAAAAACTGTATCTTTGCGCTTATTTTATGCTCAGAAAAAGGGCATATCTTTGCACGAAGAAATGAAAACCAAAGAAATACTTATAAAAGGTGCGAAATTGCACAACCTGAAAAATATCACTGTGGGCATTCCACGTAATCAATTAGTAGTCATCACAGGTTTGTCAGGTTCAGGCAAGTCAAGTTTAGCTTTCGATACGCTTTACGCCGAAGGGCAACGCCGTTATGTAGAGAGTTTATCATCGTATGCACGCCAATTTCTTGGCAGATTGGACAAACCCAAAGTGGACAACATCGTAGGGATTGCTCCTGCCATAGCCATCGAGCAAAAAGTAAATACTTCAAATCCTCGTTCTACGGTGGGAACATCAACCGAAGTTTATGATTACTTAAAGTTGCTCTTTGCTCGCATCGGAAAAACATATTCCCCTATTTCAGGCAAAGAGGTCAAAAAACATACCACTTCCGACGTAGTAGATGCCGTGATGAATTATCCCGAACGCTCCAAGTTAGTACTTTTAGCGCCTATTCACATTCCCGAAGGACGAAATGCGCAGCAAATGTTGCAGATTTTATTACAACAAGGATATGTTCGGATTTTACACAATAACCGTATTTTACGAATTGATGAGGACGAAATTCCGTCTGATATTTCTGATTTCTTTTTGGTAATTGACCGTATTGTGGTGCAACACGATGAAGATTTTCAACATCGCCTGGCAGATGCGGTGGATACAGCTTTCTTTGAAGGAAAAGGCGAATGCGTCATTCAAGAAATGGAAAGCAACAAACAAATTCATTTCAGCAATAAGTTTGAATTGGATGGCATTGAATTTTTAGAGCCTAATGTTCACTTGTTCAGTTTCAATAATCCGTATGGAGCGTGCCCGCATTGCGACGGATATGGCGACACTATCGGTTTAGATGAAGATTTAATTGTTCCAAATACGGGGCTTTCGGTCTATGACAATTGCATCTATCCGTGGCGAGGCGAAACAATGAGTTGGTATCGTGACCAACTTATTAACAATGCCTATAAGTTTGATTTTCCAATCCATAAACCTTGGTTTGAACTCACAAAAGAACAAAAACAGCTCGTGTGGAAAGGCAATAAATACTTCACAGGGCTGACCGATTTTTTCAACGAATTGGAAGAGAAGAATTACAAAATTCAAAATCGTGTTATTTTGGCTCGTTATCGAGGAAAAACGCAATGTGCTGAATGTGAAGGAAAAAGATTACGAAAAGAAGCAAATTACGTAAAAATTCAAAATCGAAGTATTTCCGATTTGGTTGAAATGCCTATTGAAGAATTACAACAATTTTTCAAAGAACTGCAACTATCAGATTATGAAAAAGATGTATCGAAACGTCTTTTGATAGAAATCAACAATCGTTTGCGTTTTCTGTCAGAAGTAGGATTGAACTACCTGACCTTAAACCGAAAATCAAACACACTTTCAGGAGGAGAAAGCCAACGCATAAATTTAGCTACTTCGTTAGGAAGCAGCTTGGTAGGTTCAATGTATATTCTTGATGAGCCAAGCATTGGACTGCACCCGAAAGACACTGAAAAACTCATCGGAGTTCTCAAATCATTACGCGATTTAGGGAATACGGTTATTGTAGTGGAACACGATGAAGACATAATGAAAGCCGCTGATTACATCATTGACATTGGTCCCGAAGCGGGAACGTACGGAGGCGAAGTGGTGGCACAAGGAACGTATGATAACATTTGCGCATCTGATTCATTAACAGGAAAATACCTCAGCGGAAGACTCAAAATCAACCTTCCTTCCAAAAGACGCACATCACCGCATTACATCAATTTGGTAGGCTGTCGTGAAAATAATTTAAAAAATATTGATGTTACACTTCCGTTGGATATGCTCACGGTAGTGACGGGCGTTTCAGGCAGTGGAAAATCGACTTTAATTAAGAAAATTCTTTATCCTGCAATGCTCAAAGAATTGAATTTAGGCGGCGACAAAGCAGGACAATTTACACGTCTCGACGGAAAATTCAAACACATTCAATCGGTTGAATTTGTTGACCAAAATCCCATCGGAAAATCATCTCGCTCCAACCCGATTACGTATATCAAGGCGTATGACGACATACGAAATTTGTATGCTAATCAAAAACTTTCAAAGTTACGAAACTTTCAAGCGAAACATTTCTCGTTCAATGTTGATGGTGGTCGTTGTGAGGTTTGCAAAGGAGAAGGTGAAGTTACCATTGAAATGCAATTTATGGCAGATGTACATTTGCCTTGCGAGGCGTGTGGGGGCAAGCGTTTCAAAAAAGAAGTGCTGGAAGTTACTTTTGAAGGTAAATCCATTGATGATATGCTCAACACAACCATCGATGACGCCATTGTGTTTTTTGAGCAGCATAAACAGCACAAAATCAGCGCAAAACTTAAACCTTTGCAAGATGTTGGCTTGGGCTATGTTACGCTGGGGCAGTCATCTTCAACTCTGTCAGGAGGAGAAGCGCAACGGATTAAATTAGCTTCGTTTTTGGCAAAATCA
This sequence comes from Capnocytophaga sp., assembly GCA_041819925.1. Taxonomy (GTDB): domain Bacteria; phylum Bacteroidota; class Bacteroidia; order Flavobacteriales; family Flavobacteriaceae; genus Capnocytophaga. Next base: position 71,748 of record JBGYFE010000059.1, on the reverse strand, counting down.
GAAAGCAAAGAAAAAGTACTTTTCATCTTTGATGAACCTACTACGGGCTTACATTTTCACGATATTCACAAATTGTTAACTTCATTGCAGGCACTCATTGAAAAAGGACATTCGGTCATTGTCATTGAACATAATTTAGAAATGATAAAATCGGCTGACTACGTTGTTGATTTAGGTTTAAATGGAGGCGACAGAGGTGGAAACATCATCGCGCAGGGCACTCCTGAGGAAATCGCTAAAAATCAGGATAGTTACACCGGAAAATATTTAAAATTGGTGATGAAAACTTAATATTTTAAATAAAAAAAGCTGCCTAAAAAGGCAGCTTTTAAAATAAAATAATTTAGTAATATGTTATTTCTCTTTCGTACATCATCTTTGGGAATCCATTCACATAATCAATGCGTTGCGTCCAGTTCCCGTACGAATCAAGTTTGTATTGATAATTCGTCTCTTCGATAAAGAGCCCATTTCCGTCATACTCTTGCGACTTTATGGGATTGTTGTAAGCGTCATAGCTCGTTACTTTTTTACGAAAAAGGTTCTCCCCTTTGAAAGTATGCAATTCGGCAATCTGCCCTTTTTTATCATAGACATACTTCCAAGTAATTTCAGGAGTATTATTTTTAGAAAATTTTGTAAGCTCAATCAAATTGCCTGAATTATCGTACTTGTAGGCATATTTTTGCATTTCGGGAGAACGCTTTGGCGTTTGGTGCATAACTTCAATCTCACGCCCTTTGTCGTCATTGTTATATAACCACGATTCAACAATTTCTCCTTTTGGATTATAACACCTATAAGCTGTTTTATACCCTTTTTCGTCATACACATACAAATACTTACCTGTTATATGTCCGTGTTCATTGTAAATATCACGGGAAAGTCTTTTGTTCTTGTTATCATATTTGTATATGATTTTACCACGAAGTTTGTTGTGTTTGTCATACATTTCGCTCTCAACCTTGTAGCCTTTATCATTAAATACAGAAAGAATATCTCCCTTCCAAAACTCAGGATGTTTATCTTTTTTAACAATACCAAATGAATCCACTACGTGGTAAGGGGTTAGTTTGTATGTTTTTATTTTTCCTTTAAGTTGGTAATCCTCTGCCCTACTTAAAGGTTTTTCAGGAGCACCTATTTGCCCATAGCCAATAAACACCATAAGGAACAAAAACGTTCCAAATAATAAATCTCGCCTTCTCATCTCTCTAAAAATTTAATTAGTAGTTCTTTAATTTCTCGCGGCAAACATACAATTATTTCTACAAACTAACAAAAAGAATAGCCGAATAAATTTCAAAAAAACGAGCTTTTATTTTAAATTTCTTTAACAAAACAACCTAAATATCAGATTTATTTTTGCAAATTACAAATTAAATGTAAAAATTTGTTATCATTTTTAAAACGAAAGAATTAGTAACAGAACGAAAACATTATGTCATTCATAATAAAACTATCTCAAAAAAAGCTCCTGTCGTATTTTTACGATTTCAAGAAAGAAAACGATGCTCAATAGTTCAAACGCACTAAAAAAAATTAAAAAATCTGAAATCGAATGTAAGTAATAGGTTTGTTTTGTTCTAAATAGAATTGTTCATAAAAAGTCTGAATTTCAGTTACTTCCAAAGGAACTCCATCACTATTATAAATATTATGATTGGCGTAAAGCACCTTATGACCTAAACCGTGTAACAATCCGAGTGTGTAGCCGTGCATAAATTCACTATCCGTTTTTAAGTGAATAACTCCCTCTTTTGAAAGAATTTTCTTGTAACGATTCAAAAACTCAGCGTTAGTCAAACGATGTTTGGTACGTTTATATTTTATTTGTGGGTCAGGAAATGTAATCCATATTTCGCTGACTTCATCTTGTGCAAAACAATGCTCAATCAGTTCAATTTGTGTACGTAAAAATGCTACATTTTGGATATTTTCTTCAACTGCAGTTTTTGCTCCTCGCCAAAATCGAGCGCCTTTGATGTCTATTCCAATGAAATTTTTGTTCGGATTCTTTCTCGCCAAACCAATAGAATATTCGCCCTTTCCACAGCCTAACTCCAACACAATCGGATTGTTATTCTTGAAATACAACTCATTCCACTTTCCTCGAAACAGAAATTGTTCTGACAAAAGTTCTTCCCGTTTGGGTTGTAACACGTTTGCAAAGGTTTCATTTTCCTTAAACCTTTTCAGTTTATTTTTGCTTCCCACTCTTATTTTTTTGCGCAAAAATAAATAAAAATAGCAATTTCAGAAAAATATTATTAGCTTTGTGGGTTTCAAGAGTAAGATTTTAACTAAAAAGAAAAATATGATAATAAAGAAAGTAAACGGAATGTTTCCTACTTTTGGGGAAGATTGTTTTTTTGCTGAAAATTCGGTAGTTACGGGCAATGTTTCTATCGGAAATCAATGCACAATTTGGTATAATGCCGTAATTAGAGGCGACGTAAACTCTATTCGCATCGGAAATAAAGTAAATATCCAAGACGGCGCTGTAATACACGCCACATATCAGAAATATGCAACTTCCATCGGAAACAACGTTTCTGTGGGGCATAATGCTATTGTACACGGTTGCACCATTCACGACAATGTACTAATAGGAATGGGTAGCATTATAATGGACGGTTGCATCATTGAAAGTGATAGCATTATCGCTGCGGGAGCCGTGGTTACGGAACACACACATATTGAATCGGGCAGCATCTATGCGGGTGTTCCTGCTCGAAAAGTCAAAAACCTATCAGAAACGCAAAAAGAAGCCATTCGCCAAACAGCTGACAATTACGTAAAATATGCTTCGTGGATTGAAAAATAGTCCTTAAAGTCTATAAAACCAAAATCTCTTGGATTAGAACTCAAAAACTACTCTATCATAAAATTAGCGTCAATGAGTTTATTTTCTTGATTTTTAGATTGTAAGGCGTAATTAAATCCTTTACGAACACAAAACGCTCCTATTTCGCCTCTTTTGTTTAAAGCAATAAATCCTACTTGTAAATGTTCTAAATCAGATGAGTTTTTATAAAGGTCATAAATGCGTTTGGTGACGATTTCACAGGCTTCTTGTGGTGTTTTTCCGTGTCGCATAAGTTCCACAACCATAGCACTTCCAGCGGTTCGGATAACCGCCTCCCCCAAACCTGTTGCAGCAGCAGCTCCTACTTCATTATCCAGAAACAAACCTGCTCCGATGATGGGGGAATCTCCCACTCTACCCGCCATTTTCCACGCCATTCCGCTGGTGGTACAAGCCCCAGAAAGATTGCCACTTTCATCTAAGGCAAGCATACTGATAGTGTCGTGATTTTCAATGTTTATGATAGGTTTGTATTGTGAAGTTTTTAGCCATTCTTCATAGGCTTTTTTTGATTTTTCAGTAAGTAGATTTTCTTCTGTAAATCCTTGTGAAAGAGCAAATTGTTTTGCGCCGTCACCCACGAGCATCACGTGAGGCGTTTTTTCCATTACCAAACGGGCTACTGAAATGGGGTGTTTGATATTTTTCAAACAAGCCACCGAACCCGCATTGTTATGGCTATTCATTATGCAAGCATCAAGTGTAACATTTCCTTCACGATCAGGAAATCCGCCATAACCCACAGAGGTTTCTTCGGGATCGGCTTCGGCTACCATTACGCCTTTTTCAACGGCATCTAAGGCACTTCCGCCTGTTGAAAGAATTTTCCAAGTTGCTTCATTGGCTGGCAAACCGTGATTCCAAGTGCTGATAACCACAGGTTTAACGAGCGTTTCTTTTTCTAAAACAAGAGTATTGTTCGTTGGATTTTGATTGCAAGCTGTTAATAATAAACTTACGATAACGATTTTTTTCATTGGTTTTAAAGATGTTTGGTTATTATTTTTTAGTTATTTTGCGGCTAATTTCTTAAAAAATATTTCTACTTCGTGCTGAAAAATTTCAATCGGATAGGAATGTTTCATCTTATTAATCAAATGAATATCAACATTTTGTCTTTCAGAAATATCTTTTTTGACAATCTCAATTGATTGCCACACATCAATGACTTCATCTTGCAAACCGATGATAATGCGCATATATTCAAAGTAGGAAAGGTCAAAATCCGTTGGAATAGGCATCTCATCTCTGAAATTAAGTGCAGGATTGAACAACAAACACGGTTTTCTCATCGTTTGTGCCAAATAGTAAGTTGCTAATCCGCCTGCACTTGACCCGATAATAGCCTCCACATCAGTATACTCTTTTTGCAAAGTTTGAAAAAGATTAGGTGTGTTTTTGTAATCTAAAACTGGGGCAAACACTTCGCCATAACGTTGCAAAACCTGCCTTCTGTCATCTTGCAAAAAACTGTCTAATCCGTGTAAATAAAGAATTTTCATTTGTATAAAATATTCAAAAACAATTAATTAACTTCCTAACGAAATTTTTTCTAACTGTTTTTTATTGCGTATTTTAATTCGTTTGATATGTGTTTCAATCCAATTATTTTTACTAAAATCGGATAGCATTCGTATGAGCGATTCGGTGGCCGTGCCTATCATATTTCCGATTTCTTCACGAGAAAGCTGCACATTAATGAAGCCTTCGGCATCTCTGCCAAAAATTTCTTCCAAAAAAAGCAATGAGCTCGCCAATCGTTGTTTGGCTGTTTTTTGAGCAAAATCAACAATCGCATCATCGGCTTTGCGCAATTCATCACACACATTTCGGAATATTTCTATGGAAAAATTTCCGTTTGAAGTGAACGACTCAAAAATGACATCTTTCGGAATGAAGCAAGCTCGCACATCAGTAAGCGCTGTAGCTGTGAGATTTATAGGCTCACGACTTACAACACTTCGCTGTCCTAAAATATCACCTTTGGTTACAAAACGCACAATTTGGCTTTTTCCGTTAGGGCAAAGTTTGCTGAGTTTGCAAAAACCATCACTAATGCAATAAACCCCTGCAAGCATATCACCTTCTTCAAACACAACATCTCCTTTTTTTAAGTATATAACTGTCTTACACTCCGAAACACCGTGAAGTTGGTCTTCATTAAGCATTTTCAGAGCATTTTCATTCCGAATGGCACAGTGGTCGCATTTGCTTTGTTTTAGCATATCATTTTTAGTTAGTTTCGCAAAGGTATGAATTTTACTGATAATTATCATTATTTTTTTTATCTTTGCACGAATTTTTTACGTATGGAAAAAACTTGCTATCATTGCGGAAATGAGTGCGATAGCCAGCCTCTGGTGGTTGATGATAAAAATTTTTGTTGTTTGGGTTGCAAAACGGTTTACGAAATTCTGTCAGAAAACAACCTTACTTCTTACTATGATTTGGAGCAAAATCCGGGAGCGCGTCCCGAAGAGGCTTTGGAAAAATATTCTTTTTTAGAAAACGAAAAAATCGTTGAAAAATTGCTCGAATTTAACGACGGAAATGTGCAGATTGTGAACCTTTACATTCCTCATATTCATTGCAGTTCGTGTATATGGGTGCTTGAAAATCTTGACCGTTTGCATTCGGGCGTAGGTGGCGCATTAGTGAATTTTCCTGAAAAAACAGTGCGTATTACTTACAATTCTGAAAAAATATCTCTCAAAGAATTGGTGTTGCTTTTGGCGAACATCGGCTATTCGCCCTACATCAGTTTGGAAGATTATCAAGGAAAAAAACATAAACCTAACAGACAGATTTACTACAAATTAGGTGTTGCTGCATTCGCTTTCGGGAACGTGATGTTGCTTTCCTTTCCAGAATATTTTGAAACCGAAGAATTTTGGTTCGAGCAGTATAAATCATTCTTCCGCTGGATAATGTTCGCTTTGTCACTTCCCGTGATGTTTTATTCGGCTTCGGACTATTTTGTTTCGGCTTACAAAGGCATTAAAAACGGCATTTTGAACATCGATATTCCGCTGGCATTAGGAATTTTAGCAATGTTTGTACGCAGTTGTTATGACATACTCACCGATGCCGGACAAGGTTTTTTTGACAGTTTGAACAGTTTGGTTTTTTTGCTTCTGATAGGAAAATTTTTCCAACAACGAACCTACAATTTTCTGTCATTTGAACGCGATTATAAGAGTTATTTTCCCATCGGAATTACAAAAATTCTTCCCAACGGAAAAGAAGAAAGCGTGCAAGTGTATGATATTGAACAAGGTGACCGATTGCTTATCCGAAACCAAGAACTCATTCCGGTTGATGCGATTTTAATTCGTGGTGAAGCGAATATCGATTATAGTTTTGTTACAGGCGAAGCCAATCCGGTGCAGAAAAACAGCGGTGACAAACTTTTTGCTGGCGGAAAACAAATGCAGGGAGCCATTGAAATTGAAGCACTTAAAGGAATTTCACAAAGCTATTTGACTCAACTTTGGAGCAACGAAATTTTCAACAAAGACAAAGATGACCAATTCAAAACCCTAACCGACAAAGTCAGCAGGTCGTTCACCATCACGATTTTAATCGTGGCTTTTGTGTCGCTTTTCGTATGGATTTTACGTGCTTACTGGGGAATTTCTGAACCTGTTATGGCGATGAATGTTTTTACGGCGGTGCTCATCATTGCTTGTCCGTGTGCATTGGCAATTTCAGCTCCGTTTACTCTTGGGAATATGTTACGCATCTTCGGGCGTAGTAGGTTATATTTGAAAAACAGCAAAGTAATTGAAAAAATGGCGAAAATCGATACCATTATTTTCGATAAAACGGGTACAATCACCACAGCCAATAAATCCGATTTAACCTATGAAGGAACTCCGCTTAATGCTCAGGAACAGCGAATTGTAAAAAATACGTTACGCAATTCTAACCATCCGCTGAGTCGTCAGATTTACGATTATTTGGAAACTTCTGACACAATGGCTTTAATTGACAATTTTAAAGAAACGACAGGAAAAGGCATTGAAGCTCAGGTGGAAGGAGTTTCGGTCAAAATAGGCTCGGCAACTTTTGTGGGTAAAGAAATAACCCAAAACAACCTCAAAACAAGTGTACATATTTCACTCAATGGCATCTACAAAGGTTGTTTTACTTTTAACAATTCATATCGTAAAGGCATTTCGGAATTATTTCAATCGTTAGCAAACAAATATGAATTGGTAATTCTTTCAGGAGACAACGAGAGTGAACGTGCTACATTGGAAAAATTACTACCACCAAAATCACAAATTCTGTTCAACCAAAAACCCGATGACAAACTCAATCACATTCAATTACTGCAACAAAACGGAAAAAAAGTGATGATGATTGGTGACGGGCTCAACGATGCAGGAGCGCTGAAACAGAGCAATGTAGGCATCGCTTTGGCGGAAAATGTAAACGTGTTTTCACCCGCTTGCGATGGTATTATGGACGCTACCAAAATTCGGGATTTGAAACTGTTTTTAGACCTTTCTGATAAGTCAATCCGCATTATCAAAGGCAGTTTTGCGCTTTCTTTTGTGTACAACATTGTTGGAATTTCGTTTGCTGTTTTGGGGCATTTATCGCCTTTGGTAGCAGCCGTTTTGATGCCTTTGAGTTCCATAACTATTGTGCTTTTCACCACATTAAGTACCAATTGGGTGGCGAGAAAGTTGAAATAAAAATGACAAACAACATCAAAAAGAATTTAATGTATTGACTTTGTTTTTGTTGTATATTTTTCTACTTTTGCACCCGATTAGAAATTAATTTTTTACAAAAGAGATGAAAAAAACATTTTTTGCATTATTTTTTGCCTTCTTAATGATGGCTTGTTCAAAGAGTGAAGAAGAAGCAACACAATCATCAATTGAGGAAGAAACGGCACAATCATCAATTAATGATGTTGTTGGTGTGTGGGAAGCAACCGCTGATGAAGATATTTTCAAAGGAACTGTAACCCTTACTTTGGTCAGTGATAAAACTTTTACGTTATTATTAAAGGGTACTTTCAAAGGAAATCCTATTGATTTTCCTACAAATGGTTCTTTTAAATACGAATATCCTCTCTTGCTTTTAGAACAAGCAGACCAAAAGGTAAACTGTAAAATCAATGAAACAAAAACAGAACTGACCATTGAACACGAAATGCCTCTGATAAATGGGCGAATCTTAAAAAAGAAATAAACAAAAATCCTCTCTTGGAGAGGATTTTTGTTTATTTCTCACTATTTCTTGGAATTTTTCAAGAATAATAAATGTTTTGAAAAACGTACTTTTAATAAGTAAGCATTGCTAAATAAGAAATAATTCTCTACATAAAAATTTATCATAGAATTTTATTTTTCAACAGAAAACTTATAAACACACCGACTTTTGTAGGTTTCGCCGACTTTTAAGTAAGGAGACACCCAAGTGGGATTATTAGGAGAATTTGGATATTTTTGGGTTTCTAAACAAATTGCTGTGCGTTTCTGATAGGCAATACCTTTTTTACCTATAATTTTTCCGTCAAGGAAATTTCCTGAATACACTTGCAAACCAGGCTCATCGGTTCTTACTTCTAATTTTATCCCTGTGAGTGGTGAAAAAAGTGTTGCGGCAACGTCTGACGAACTGTTGGTGTTAAGCACCCAATTATGGTCATAGCCATCAGCATTTTTCAATTGCACAAAATCATATTGCTCTATGCGCTCACCAATGGGGGTTGGCTTTCTGAAATCCAAAGGAGTTTTTTCTACATTTTCGATAGTTCCGATGGTCATAAATGTTTCATCAATTGGCGTAAATCCATCTGCATTAATCATCAGAATATCGCCTAAAATCGTGTTTTTAGGATTTCCGCTGAGATTAAAATAGGAGTGATTCGTCAGATTGACTATCGTTTCTTTATCCGTTTTTGCTTCGTACTGAATATCGATTGCATTGTCATCGGTAAGCGTCATCACTACCTTAACTTGCAAATTTCCAGGAAATCCAGCTTCACCATCAACAGATAAATACGAAAGTTCAAGACGTTGATTATCAGCCTGATTTGCCTCAAAAACCTGAGTATGAAATCCTTTGTCGCCACCGTGTAAACAATGTCCAAAATTATTCGTAGGCAATTGATATTCAACACCTTCTACGACAATTTTTCCGTGAGCAATTCGATTTCCATAACGCCCAATAGTTGCTCCAAAATTGTTATCAATACGAACATAATCGTCAATATTATCAAAACCAAGAACCACATCTTGAAACACACCTTTCCTGTCAGGAACCATTACGGAAACGATTCGACCTCCGTAATTAGTTATGCAAACTTCCATTCCGTTTTTGTTTTTCAAAACATATAAATCGGTTTGTTTTCCATTGATTTCAGTTTGAAATTTTGCCCTTTCCAAACCTGAAATGAGTTCTGTTTTCTCTTGTTTTTTTCGTGGTTCTTGACAAGCAACAACCATAAAAATTAAAAAACAAATTTTTAGTATATTACTGATTTTCATATTATTAAATTATTTATTTTAGAAATTTCTCAGCCCGATTTGGAGATAACAATTCCCATAAGGAAGCCACCGTCCAACCTGGGGCAAATATGTCATTATAAAATCCTTTTCCGTTTTTGCCATAATCCCAATTGGTATGTTGAACCACTTCTGGATAAAATCCTTTTTTACCTACTCCGCATAAATGACCTTCAAAAGGAAGTAATTGGCGCATAGAACTTGATATGATGTCCACAAAATCAGAAAAACGAGGCTCGTTGTATTGCTTTGATAACCAATTCAATACAGACCCAAATTCAAAAATAAAAACATCTATATGATTATTTTCTACGGAAACATTTCCCCAGCCTCTGGTTTTCAACCCGATATCGCCAATCATTTGTCCACGAGCAAAAGGAACGTCCCACGTGTAGTACCACGACAATGCGAAATAAGCCGCTTTTCGAGTGAGTGCTGTATAATGTTGCTGTTGCTTGCCTTTGCTCACCAAAGCCAAGTAGTACGTGGCTGTTGCTGCATAAAGAGATGCTTCTTTATCCTCACAATTGGCATCAAGTGTAGATGAAAAATAATCAGCTTTCGAGATGATTTCTTTTTCAAGATAAGAAGCGCTTTTTTGGGCAGCAACCAAGTATCTTTTATCTTTGAAATATTTATATCCCATTACAAGAGGTAAAGTTGCAGAAGGCGTGCTACCTCCACTGACATCTACAACTTCCTGATTATCTTTAAATTTACGAGGAAAACTTCCGTCTGCATTTTGTAACAACAGAAACTTATCTAAAATTTGCTTCAATTTAGCTTCCCAAAGGAGATGTTTTCGGTTTTTGTTTTTTTCATATTGTAAGAAATGTAACACCGCATAAATTCCTTCGGATTGGCGACGAATACTGAAAACGTCGGTTTCGGTGTTATTGTCAAAATTTACAAATTCTCGAAAAAAACCATTTGCAGTAAATCCATTGTTTAAGTAACTTTCAAAAACAGCATAACTATTTGTAACTAAATCAGTTCTGTTGTGTTGCTGACCATATTCTAACGCATTAAAAGCATTGAGTAAAACTCTTCCGACAAACCCAATTTCGGCACGCCCATTTTTGTTGCTTGTTTCCACAAGAAGATTTTCTCCTGAATTGAATTTCAACGCCTTATCACTCACAAAACTTTCTGTAAAATAATGCGTTAAGGTTTCTTTCACAAAATCATCTGAGAAAGAAGTTTTTACGGGTTGCGGCTTGTATGTATCGTAACTATATTCCCATAATTGTTTAATAAAATCTGAAAAATCAGTAGCTTTTCCGTTTTTCGTTTGCCAAGTTAGCGTTATTTTTTCACCTTTTGGAAGAAATTGAAAAGCCTCCACCGGTGGCGCCAAAGTGAGCTTACGAACATACGTTTTCGGTGTTTCTTGATAAGGAAAACCGAACGAAAGAACCGCATTTCCTTTTTGATTTTCAAAACCTGTGTATCCCAAAGAAGTTTTTCCTGAAAGAATGATTTCACCTTCGCTATGAGTTGTCAAGGCTTCATCGGTGAAGTTGTCAATCCGCATTATGGACACGTATTGCCCTGTTTTTTCATCAAAAATAGCTGTCATTGGTGTGCTTAACCTATCCTCACGTACCGTCCAACTGTCTGAGGTGTGAAATGAAGGCGCTTCTTTGGGAGAACGCAGATTACGTCGATACCAAAATCCAGGCATATAAAACTGACAATCAGCGTGTAAGAAACTTGAATTAATAACTTGTTTAAAATTGAAATATACATCATCTTGGGCTTCCAACGTAACAGTTATTGTATTGCCACTTACTGTCCTTTTAACAGAAATGGGAATGCTTTCATTAGCAACCAACATTTCGCCCGAAGGCATAAGTGAATAGGAAATGGCTTTATTTCCTGGTACTTTTAAAGCTATTGAAGCCGAAAACATATCAACAGACTGATTTTGAGCAAATAATACATTTGCTACAAACAGACTAAAAATAACACATATTTGTTTCATAATATAATTTTTTTAGTTAAAAACAGGTTTTTCAGACATTAATGACGGACTTTGTCCTTGAATTATAGGCCAATTGTCTTTCCATTCAATTTTATCAAGAAGTAAAACTCGCCCTTTTGGATTATCAACCGAAACTGCGTGGTATAAAATCCAGTCTTGACCCGAATTATCAGTTATTATTTCGGAATTATGCCCCGTTCCTACGAATTTTCCATTTTTCTGGATAAAAATTTCGTGATGATTTTCTAACATCGGTTTTCCTTGTTTGTTAGTGTAAGGTCCCATCAAGTTTTCAGAACGCCCTACCACAGTGGTATAAGTACTGTTCAAACCCTCACAACAAGAGCCTATGGAAGCAAACATATAGTAGTATTGTCCTTTTTTGTGAATATAGACTCCTTCGTAAGCTGTTCCTGCAATTTGTTGTTTTTCAGTATTTTCTTTAACAGAAAGCCCATCATCAGATAATTCTATGGCATAAATTCCTCTGAAACTTCCCCAAAAGAGGTACTTTTTACCGTTATCTTCGATGTAAAAAGGGTCAATGGAATTTTGCACACCAATTTCATTGCTTCTAAATAGTTTTCCCTTGTCAGAGAAACCTCCATCGGGCTTTTCAGAAGTGGCTACACCAATGCCACACGTCCACTCTCCGCCCCACACTGACATCGAATAGTAAAGCACATATTTGCCATTGATGTAATTGATGTCGGGCGCCCATATTCCGCCATTGGGTTCAAAATTAGGACGAGTAGTTTCGGAGAAAGCCGTTCCGAGATATTTCCAATCGACCAAATTTTCAGAACGAAAAATAGGCACATTGCGAATGTCTTCGGTGGCATAGAGGTAAAAAAATCCGTCGTTTGCTTTCACTATTGTTGGGTCAGGCAAACTTTGATTAATTATCGGATTTTTGTAAGTTGTGCCGTTATCGGTGGGCTGTTGCAAATTTTTGTATTCTTCTGAATTACAAGCAAAAGCTGCCAAAAGAAGAAACAGTGATTGAACTAAAATGGTTGTTTTCATTATTTTTAATTTTTAAACATTACTATCTGATTCACTAAATTCTTTGGGAAGCATTCCAAATTGTTGGTGGAAACACTTTGTGAAATATGACGGCGAACTAAATCCGACCATATAACATATTTCGTTGATTTTATAATTTTTCTCTTTAAGCAATAAAGCCGCTTTTCGCAATCTTTCAGCTCGGATATATTCATTGGGAGTAAGGTCGAGCGTGCCTTTAATTTTTCGGTAAAAACTTGCTCGGCTCATAAAAAACTCTTCGGCGATGTCTTCTACGTTAAAATTCGGATTTACAAGATGTTGCTGAACCACACTGTCCAATTTTTTGATAAATTCTTTGTCAGATTTGTTCACCGCAACGCTCGTTGCACCAATAAGCGGATTTTTCATAAACGCCTCTTGAAGATGTTTTCTGTTTTGAAGCAATGCTTTTATGCGAGCGTTGAGAACTTCCGTTGAAAAAGGTTTTTCGATATAGGCATCTGCTCCCATTTCATAACCTTTTATTTTAGACTGATTGTTTGTTTTTGCTGTAAGTAAAATAATCGGAATATGGCTATTTTCAACATTCGATTTGATGTGTTTGGTCAGTTCAAATCCGTCCATTTCAGGCATCATAATATCACTTATAATAATATCCACAGAACTGATTTTCAGAACTTCCAGCGCTTCTTTTCCATTAGAAGCACTCAAAATAACATACTCACTTTCAAAATACTTTGAAAGAAATTCTCGCATTTCAAAATCGTCTTCAACCAACAAAAGAACGGGACGTTTTGCATCTTTCTTCTTGTTTGTTTCTTTATCAGGCATTGAAACATTGCCATTTTCTTGCGAGATGTTTCCGATGGGCAAAATCAACGTAAAAAGATTGGTTTGAGTTTCATTACTGTATGTAATTGAGCCTTTTAGCAATTCTGTTAACGATTTTGCCAAAGCTAATCCAATTCCTGTTCCATTGACGATTTTTGTTTGATTTCTGTCGATTTGAACAAACGATTTGAAAATATCTTTAACATATTTATCAAGAACCACAGCTCCATCATTTTCGGTCGTGAATTTGAATGTTTTTTCATTTTCATTGGCGAGGCTGAGTGTAATTTTTGAATAAGTTTCTCCGTATTTCAGAGAATTACTAATCAAATTGCTAATTATCTTCGTGAAAGCCTCTTTGTCAATTTGCGCAAATACGTCATTTTCAGGAAGAAAAACTTCCAACGAAACTTGTTGTTGTTCCGCAAAAGAAGCAAACCGAGAGGTTGTTTCACGAACCAACTGTGAGATGTTATATACCTTTAAATCAAGTGCATACAAGTCTGATTCGGTTTTTCTAAAATCAAGAAGCTGGTTGGCTAAATTCAAAAGTCTGTCCGTGTTTTTATCCATAATGGTCAGATTTTCAACCACTTCATAGGGCAAACTTTTTTCTTTCAAAACGTTTTCCAAAGGAGCTTTTATCAGCGACAAAGGCGTTCGGATTTCGTGTGCAATATTCGTAAAGAAATCTATTTTTGATTTATAAAGTTCCTGTTCTTTATCTTGTTGAAAAATTTTCATTTTTTGTTTCTGTTTCTTCTCGCTTTTTCGATGCACGTAAGAAACTAATATCCAAATAAGAGAGCTAACTATCAGAAAATAAACAAAATATGCCCACCACGTCAACCAAAAAGGACGCTCGATACTGATATTCAACGTTTTTATGACAGCGTTATTTTTCGCATCGCCTTGCTCAAAAGCTACAAGCAATTTGTAATCTCCATACGGTAAATTTGTATATAAAATGTTGTTATTGAGCGACTTCTGCCACATTTTGTCAAACCCTTCGAGCTTATAGATAAGATTTTTGACATTCAAACCAGAATAATCCAAAAGGGCATATTCCAAAGCAATTGAATTTTTGTTATAAGGCAATTTTATGGTTTCCGCATACTGAATGCTTTCCGATAAGGGTGATTTTTTTGACGAAATATCAACGGGATAGTTGTTAATCAATAAGTTTGTAAATACAAACATTGGAGAGTTTTCCGTATCCTTAAAATAAGAAGGATGAAACCGAACAAAGCCATCTACTGACCCAAAATAAAGCATTCCGTTTTCTTCTTTATAGCTTGATTTGTAATTGAACTGATTGGTTTTGAGTCCGTTGCTAATAGTGTAGTTATTAAATATTTTTGTTTCTGGATTGAATTTGACAATTCCTGCGTTGGTTGATAACCATAAATGCCCTTCGCTATCTTCTTGTATTTGATACACCACATCGTTTGCCAATCCGTTCAGACTATTGAAAGAATTGAACGTATTGGTTTCTTTGTTAAAAAGCGAGAAACCACCGCCTTCGGTTGTAATCCAAATGCGTTTTTTTGAATCTTCAAAAATACTTGTTGTTTTGTTGTAAGCCAAGCTGTTAGCACTTGTAGCTATATGCAAAAAATGATGCCAATTTTTCGTTTTTTGGTTGTAAAGAAAAAGTCCTTTATGAAAAGTTGCTACATAGATATTTCCGTCAGAATCCTCTTCAATATCTTGCACAGAAACTCCGTTTAATTCTTTTACGAAAGAAAATGTATTTGTTGCGTAATCATAAACGCTGACTCCTGAAAGTGTTCCTATCCATAACTTATCTTGACTATCTCGACACAAAGCAAACACACTGTTTTGAGCAATCGTTTTCGGATTATCAAACTCTGTGTAAGTAACTATTTCGTGGGTTTTCAAGTTATATTTATGAAGTCCTTTTGAAAAAGTACTAATCCACAAATGGTGATTGTCATTGTAAAGGGCGTGTATGTTGGTGTACAGATTTTTGAGTTTGGGATTTACGGGCAGAAAAGAGGACGAAACAGGGTCAAAAAGATTTAATCCGTTATCTTCCGTACCTATCCAAAGTTTTCCGTCAGAAGCCTTGCAAAATTCGCGTACTCGATTGCCACTCAGGCTATTAAAATTATCAAGTGAATAAAAAATTTCAAAACCTGAATTTTGATTGGGGTAATAATTTACGCCCCCAAAATACGTACCTATCCAAATTCCGTTTTGGCGGTCTTTGTAGATGGAATATATCGCATTGTCAGAGAGTGAATGCGCAATGAATTTATTATGGCGTAAGTTCGTATATTGCCCATTTTCAAGATTGTATATGTATATACCTGATTCTGTGCCAACCCAAAGTGTTTTGTCATTAACTTGTTGGAGGCTTCTCGCAAAAACGGATTCTCCGTAGGTGTCTTTGTTAAGTAAGATTTTATGCGTTTTGCTCACAATATTGACGCTTATCAAGCCCATTTGAGAAGTCGCCAAAATCAGTTCATTGAATTGATTGATAAGCACCGAAGAAACTTCTCCCACTTGGTACATCAAATTTTTGTTGTCATTCAGTTGAAAATCAGATATTTTTCTTGTTTTTTTGTCAATATGCAAAAACGGGCGAGAATACGGAAAAACCCATACATCACCATTCTTTCCTGCACATAACGTCAAGAGATTCAAACCTTTACTTTTTTCAGAAATTTTATAAAAATACAGTTTGTCAGCCACAATATCATAGTGAAAAACACCTTTTTCTTCCACAGAAATCCAAACATCACCGTCATTATCCGTAATCATATCACTGACTGTTCCTTCAATGGTTTCACGTTGGTTTGTTTGTTTTTCAAATCGATTGAAAGTTTCTTTTCGAGGATTGTAAATATAAACACCTTGGTCGGTCGCAACCCACAAATTTTCATCGGTTGTTTGCAGAATACGCCTAAAAACATTATCTCTTAATTCTCCATTGGGCGGAAATCGAAACGTTTTGAACGAATTGCCATCAAACCGATTTAGTCCGTCTTTTGTGCCAAACCACATAAAACCTTGTTTATCCTGAAAAATAGAATACACCGTGTTTTGTGACAGTCCGTTATTGATGTTATAATGTTTAAAGTAATACGTTGGCGACAAAGCATACGCCACAACCACATTTAGGAAGCAAAATATGGTCAAAAGCAAGATGATATTTCTGACAGCTATTTTCAAAGTAAAATACTTATTTTGAGTTTTCTATAATTTTTCCTTTTATCAGCCAAACACCCGTTGTTGGAGCATTAAAATTTGAGGAAGTCAAAGCCGCTATTTCATTGTTCCCTAAATCCGTGAGAGAATTCCATTTGGCTTCTTTGCTCAACGGAACTTCAAACGGTTCTGACGGATTTTTAAACAGATTAGGCGTTTTGCTGATGGCGACTTTCATTGTTGAAAGTTCCCAATTCGTGGTACGATTTTCCGTAGTTTGATATGAAATTACGTAAAAACCACTATTCGTGTAAATTAAGTAAGGAGCGCCCGCATAAACCGCATTAGGCAGGGCGTTTTCCAAAGCAGCATATCGAAAATCAGAAGTGCCTGATACGGGTTCTTTCCAAGAATTTTCCAACGGATTTTTAACAATATAGGGTTTGAATTCCTTTGAAACATTATCCTCAATGGCAACGAAAATTTCCTGATTGTTATGCACCGCAACAGGCATTCCATCTCGATGGTTTTTACGGAAACTAACTGTTGTAGGTTGTGGAGACCAAGATTGCCCTCTGTCAGATGATTGTAATAAAGAAATTTCTTGTTCGTCAGAGTTTCGGTATGGCGATTCGTTAGCAAAATAAAGATGTATATTTCCGTTGGGCAACAACAAAAAAGAAGGCTCCCAACAACCATTTTTAAATTCTTTGCCTGCTTGGTAAACTATTTTTGCCTCTGACCACGTCAATCCTTTGTCGCCACTTCTCTTTATGGCTATCGAAAAAGGAAAAATTCCTTCTTGCTGCGGACGAAGATTGCACGCAAGCAAAATATCTCCATCAAGCAACTCAATGATTTCCGGATTCGCTACGTTCACTTTCGTTGAATTGCTACTTTCTGAAAAAGTAAAGCCTTCATAAGCCATAACTTCATTTTCCCAATGTGAGCCACCGTCAAAACTTCGTTTTGCCAAAACATCGCCCTGATAGTTTTCATAAACCACCAACAAGGAATTGTCTTTCAACTTTCTCATTCTCGGATACCCTCCTTGCGGAGCGATACAAACCAACGAATTTTTATTCCATTCAACGTAGTAGGGAAAAGAAACGTCGGGTGGCGTAATTTCTTCCCCTTTATTTGATGCGCAATTCGCTGAAAGCAACATAAATAGAAATACACTTATTTTAAGACAATTCATAACCCATTTTTTATGATTAATAATCTCATAATCATTCCCTTTCGGCTCAACAAACCGAAAGGGAATTTTATTAACTAATTCAATAACCTATGTCAAACTTTGTCAAAGTTGATGCAGCCTTATTGTTAAATCCTTTCGATTCAATAAAATAATAATTGTTTGGTTTTCTTGTAAGGGCAAATTGAAAATCCAAAGGAATTGCAATACGCCTCTACATTGCTAAAAATCAATGATTTACCTCGTTTTAAGAGTTGGAACTTCGTAATCAGAATCAATAAACAATTTAGGAACTCCGTTCACATTTTTGAATCCTGCCGAAGTAATATACATATTACGCGGGTGTATTTCCTTTTCACTTTGGTGTGCGTGAAAAACCACTTTCAGATTTCCATTTTTATCTGTGAAAGTACAACTATGTCCCGCTCCGACCAAACTTTTTGGCTTTTGCAACAGCGGATTGTCAGGATATTTTGTCCATTCTCCCATAATGTTGGAAGCCGTTGCGCAACCAATGCCATAAAACGGACTTTCATAACTATTCGCTGAATAAGTCATATAGTAAATACCTTCGTGTTTTATGACAAACGCTCCTTCATTGACACGAGGCCAAACTTGTTCCCAATCTTGTGAAACACGAATGCAAGAGTGCATCGTTTCTTTTTTTATGGTCATCAAATCGGGTTCAAGTTGAGCAACCCAAATGTTAAGTCCGTCATTGAAACGACTGAAAAACAGATAAGGTGTTCCGTCATCGTCAATAAACAAAGAATTGTCAATGGCTTTTTCACCTTCCAGCATCGGCTTCTGTTCTGTTTGTTTGAACGGTCCTAACGGAGAATCAGAAATTGCCACGCAAATATGCTCTTCTGCTGAATAATACATATAAAACTTTCCGTTTACGTGATAAACTTCGGGCGCCCAAAACCACCGATTTCCGTAAGAATCATCTTTATGCAAAGCCACTTTGTTTTGACTATTGGCAACACGTTGCCAAGTTTTCAAATCGGTTGAAGTCATCACCTCAATACCCTCCTCTGAACCCGTTCCGTAAGCATAATAAACATCATTGTACAACATTATGAAAGGGTCAGCCAACGGAACTAATACGTTGGTGGGCTCAGTAATTTCCGTTTCTGATGGTTTCTTATCCCCAGAACAAGCCGAAAGAAAAGAAAACAATAGAGATATGAATATTTTTCCGTGCATCAGTAATTAGGATTTTGAGTTAGACCAGAATTATTACTAATTTCACTTGACGGAATTGGCAAACGAGCGTGTTTCCCAACGACAAAGTTGTTAAAATCTTCATCTCTTGTTTTCAATTCCTCAATTCCTGATTGAGAATCTAACAATCCCCAGCGTTTGATGTCAGCCCAACGATGCCCCTCAGTGCAAAGTTCCAAAGCGCGCTCCATTTGCAAACGTTTTAGAAAAGCATCTTTGGATTGTGTTGCTGATAAATGATTGACTGCCAATTGAGGCATATTTACCCTTGCACGCACTCTATCAACCAAAGCAACGGCTTTTGCCAAATCATTATCAGCATTAGCAATACACTCAGCATACATCAATAAAACATCTGCAAATCGAATTACACGTACGTTTGTTGGGTTGTGATAATCATCGTGATCACGATAATGTTCTGAACTATATTTTCTGTAAAAAATGCGTCCTTTCCAGTTTTGTTTTTCCCAAATTCCTGCGTCAGCACCATCTAATCGGAATCGGTAAATTCGGTTATTATCTGTGAAATCTTGATTCATTCCTTCGTAAAAAGCGGTGTATTTTAAGCGAATATCATATCCTCCGCTGAGGTCTTTTTCTTTTTTAAATTCATTGACAATCCACGGACGAATTTCGCCATCAGTCCAACCAACTCCGGGAGGAGCAAAAAATTGCCCTCGATTCAAGCCCAAATTTGGGTCAACATCGAAGTCTCCGTCGCCCGCAGGAGCTTTATGAACGTCTGAATATTGTATTTCAAAGACCGATTCTTTGTTATTTTCAGTGGTTGACAGAAAATTATCTTGATAGTTAGATACCAAATCATAATACTGACTGCCACTGCCCTCCACTAACCATTGTAAATCATTTTTAGCTTCGTCCCAACGGTGTTCTTGCATATAACATTTGGCTCTGAGAGCATACGCAGCTCCTTTGGTGGCTCTTCCTTTTTCAGTATTACTCCAACTTTCAGGCAACAGATTTATAGCATTACTTAAATCAGAAATCGCTTGCGCAAAAACGGCGTTTTGGTCATTTCCAACGGGTGTATCGCTTGGTTCAGAGGGGAGCAACACAATAGGAACACTTTTATTTTCACTGCCCCACAAGATAGCAATGTTATAATAATATAAACCTCTTAAAAAGTAAGCCTGTCCCAAAAGTTCGTTTTTCACCGATTGCTCCATTTCAATATTTGGAATGTGATGCAATGCTTGATTGGCTCTAAAAATGGCTTCGTAAGAGTCGCGATATGTCCAAGCATTTCCTTCCCAAAAATTATAGTTAATATATTGAAAACGTGTCCATTCTTTAAGTTCTGCCCAAGGACTTTGACTAAATCCTTCATCAGAAGTCAAATCCAACCGAAACCAAAGCCAACGGCTATATGTGCCGGGTTTGTAAAACATATTGTAAATGGCATTCACGCCGTACTCAGCGTCACGTTGCGTCTTCCAAAATGTTTTCTGTGTGAGTGTGTTGGGATTGTCAACATCTGCTTCGCATCCTCCCAAAAAAGAAGCTGCTATTAAAACGAATAAACTTAATCCTATATTTTTCATTTTGCTTAAATTTTAAAATTTTAATTGAACTCCTAATGTAAGCCCGTAAGGATTAGGATACGCACCTCCGTCATAACCTCTATCCCAAATGTTTGAATTCATAAACTCAGGGTCAAGTCCTGTATATTTGGTAAGCGTGAATAAATTTTGTGCATTGACAAAAATCCTGAAACTCTCGAACGTATTTTTAAGTACATTCTTAGGGATATTATATCCAAGAGCCACTTGTTTTAGGCGCAGGTAATCACCACTCTCAAGCCAACGGTCTTGGTCGCTACGTGCGTTGCGAGCATCTCCATAAAGCGGACGAGGGTCTTTCCCATTAGGATTGGTAGTCAAGTCAAAAGCGTCATAATCGGCACGATAATTTGAATTGTCGTCAAATCGGTCATAGGTTCTTCTTGGTCCGTTAAACAATTTGTGCCCGAAAGCTCCTGTAAATTGCAAAAACAAATCAAATCCTTTGTACTCAAACGATAAGTTTGCTCCCACATTCCAAGCTGGCAATGAAGTTCCTACATATTGTCGGTCGGCATCGGTGATGTTTCCGTCATCGTTATAATCTACATACCGAATATCGCCAGGTTGTGCACCGGGTTGAATGACTTGTCCTTTGCTGTTCACGTGATTAAGTACCTCTTGTTGAGAGCGAAACAAACCGTCGGTTTTTATCAAATACCAATCTCCAATAGGACTACCAACATACGATTTTGTATCCCATTGCGTAAAAAATTCTCTTCCATAACCTAATTCAAGGATTTTATTCTTCACATAAGAAGCATTTAAACCTATGGAATATCTGAAATCATTGATTTGGTCTCGCCAGTTAGCGGTAACTTCAAATCCTTTGTTCTCCAAAGAAGCTGCGTTCACCATTGGGTCGCCTCCATTGTTCCCCGTTGACATCAAGATTTGCATACTTGTCAAAACATCTTTCGTCGTTTTATGAAAATAATCGGCATTAATTTCCAAACGGCTATCCAGCATCATTAAATCAAATCCGACGTTCAATTGCTCCAATTCTTCCCATTTGAGGTTGCTGTTCACTAACTTAACTTGCGTCATTCCAGTCTGAACATTTTGCCCTGTTCCGAAAACAACTTGCGGGAATACGTTGATAAAAGGTGTCCAATCCCAATAACCGATGTTTGAACTTCCCAAAATACCGTAATTAGCTCTTAATTTCAAATCATTTATCAAATTATTTTTAAAGAATTTTTCCTCACTTATTCGCCAAGCTCCTGCAATGGAAGGGAAAACACCATTTCGGTAATCAGGTCCAAATTTTGATGAGGAATCCCTTCTAACGGTAGCACTCAACATATATTTGCCATCATACGTGTAATTTACCCTTCCGAAAATAGAAAACAATTCAGATAAATTTTGATAACTACCTGTTTTAGGGTCTGTTAGAGCTCCATCTAATTGTCGGAAATAATCATTTCCTGTCATCAAAACGTTATTTTTTGTTCCCCAAATTTGTGAATAATCTTCGGTCAAGAAACTTGTACCAGCAACTGCTGAAATGTCGTGAACACCAAATTTTTTATTAAATTCAAGTGTATTGTCATAAGTGGTTGATTTATAAAACGCTTTGTTTCGAGTCAAACTTGTAGGGTCAATAGGCTGATTATAAGCCCAAGAGCCTTCTTTTCTTAAATACATATGTGAGTCAGAGCTTGTTACCAATCCGAAATTAAACCGATATTTCAAAGATTTAAAAAATTCAAGTTCAGCAAAAGCATTTCCTCTGATTCGCATATTTTCATTGGTTGTGTCTTCCAAATTTTCACGAGCAATAGGGTTTGTCCCGAAGGTAACGTCTTTTGTTCCATCACCATATCCGTATCCTCCAATGTTATTGGCATTGTAAACGGGTATGGTGGGCAACATTCTGAAAACGTCAAGCATAGGATTGGTTCTGAGTTCATCAACAAAATAATTGCTAATAATCACATTCTCTCCAAGCGTAAATTTTACATTTTCGCCAAAATCTCTTGTTGTTGAAGTATTAATACGAGCTGTTATACGCTTACTGTCAGTGCCATAAGTAGTTCCTGAGTTGGTTTGGTGGTTTAATGAAAGGAAGTAACTATTTTGCTTTCCGCCTCCTGAAAAACTAACGTCATAATCTTGAATAACGCCCATTTTAAAGACTTCATCTTGCCAATCGGTATTTCCGTCAGAGTGAGTTGCCACAGCCCGCCCTGCATTTTTGAAAGCAAGGTCATTGAGGGCTATCCAACCATCTCTGTCCATTAAATTGTAACGAGGCAACCACTGATATGTGCTTTTTGCCGACACATCAATTTTCATTTTCCCTTCCTTACCTTTTTTGGTAGTAATGATAATCACACCATTAGCCGCTCGCGAACCATAAATGGCAGCAGCCGAAGCATCTTTCAGTACTTGAATACTTTCAATGTCATTGTAATTAAAATCACGGTTGGCAGTTCCTACGGCAATTCCGTCTATTACATACAAAGGTGTGCTATTGCCAAAGGTTGACGTACCTCTGATTTGTACAAATCCCTCAGCACCAGGTTGCCCCGAAGAACGAACAAACAAACCCGGCACGGTTGAAAGTGCATCGGCAACCGTTCCCGTTACTACTGTGTTTTTCATAAGTTCAGGCTTAAACACGGAAACAGCTCCCGTCAAATCAGCTTTCCGAACTGTTTGATAACCAATTACAACCACCTCATCTAAATCTTGAAGGTCTTCTTTTAAAACAATTTCTGAGAAAGATGTGGTAGCCTTTACTTCTTGTGTTAAATATCCAATATAAGATATTTCAACCGTAGCACCCAACGAAACATTGAGGACGAAATTTCCGTCAAAATCAGTTACCGTTCCGTTTGATGCTTTCCTTCTCTCGATGACATTGGCTCCTGTTACGGGTTCGCCTTTTTCATCAATAACCTTTCCTCTGAACTGAATTTGCGATTGTGCAAAAAACAACATCGGAAACAACAATGTTACTAAGAACATTTTAATTCTATTTTCCATATACTTAAAATTTTTGTTTGAACTCTCGCACAAAATTACGGATAAGAACAAGTTTCTTATGAAAATTTTGTATCACAATATGGGAATTTTATCTCAATTTATTTTTCTTGCTAAAATTGATTCAAAATTAAGATTTTTATAACTAATTTAAAAGTTGAAATCCGATATATTTCGTATGATTATCCAAAAAATATTTTAAAATCTCGTTGAGTAGAATCTATAACAAAAAGTAAGTAATGAATGTTTTTCAGTTATTTTTTGAGGTGAGTATTATTTACAAAATATGTTATTTTATATCAATTAGAAAAGGAAGAGTATGTTTAAAAACAAAAAAACTGCTCATTTAGAGCAGTTTAAATATCATTTTCAGTATTTTTATTTTTTCTTCAAAATATAATTATCAGCCAATTCTCCCGTTACCTCAGCACCATCAGCACCTAAATAACGCACCTGACCAACTTCTACTCTGAAAAGATTTGACATATCTTTCAGTCCGTCAAGTTTGATAACATTATTTTCTAAGGAGTAACTTCCTTTAAATGTATCGGTTAGCGTTTCTTTTTTACCCAAATAAGTTTGCTTCAATTCGTAGGTTTTGTCAGTATTAAGTTTAAGTTCAAGCTGAATTCCTTCACAATCAGCACAAGGCGTCACTCCTTGATAAACCCCTACCATCATTTCTTCTTTAATTATGGCTGTGGTTTCTTTCACTGTTTCTCCTACTTTGTCCAGAGCTTGTACAGCACCTTCTTCTACTTTGTTTAAAGCCTGCTGAGCTCCCTCTTCTACTTCGTTTAGAGCCTGTTCAGCACCTTCTTGCACTTGTTGTGTTACATTTTTGCACGCTCCTAATGTGAGGGCAAGAACTGTCATTGTTACAAAAATTCTCTTCATTGTTCAAAAAAATAATTATTTAAGTTTGTTGCGAGTGGAGGGCAAATTTTATGCCAAAACAAAGAATTAATATCCACATTTTTATCAACACACAAAAAAATATTCATCACCAAAAATATAAGAAAGGAATACGAAAATATTTTCTGCCCAAAATATATTCTTTACCAAGTAATTATCAAACAAAAAACGCTACAAAAAAATCTAAATTGCCTTTTTTAAAAGATGATTTCATATTTTGTTTTATCTTTGTGGGGTTTCCAGATAGAAATGCTATGAGTATAATTTCATCACGTAAAATGATGTGGTATGCAGAAATGGTAATAGTGTGCTTCATAATCTTAATTTCATTGCAAATCAAAGCACAAATGTTACCACCTGTTTATAATTACACACCTGCGCTGTATATGGGTGAAAATCAGAATTGGAAGATATGTCAAGCGGAAAATAGTAATAAAATTTACCTTGCCAATAATGCGGGTTTGATTGAATACAACGGTGCTATCTGGAAAAAATATCCTTCCCCAAATGGAGCTATTTTGCGAGCGGTGAGTGCTCGCGGAAATAAGATTTTTACGGGCGGTTTCTCTGAATTTGGTTATTGGGAATCAAACCAATACAATGAATTGATTTACACTTCATTAAGCAAAAACATCGCACCTTCAATGCTTGAAGATGAGGAAATTTGGAAAATCATTTTTTATGACCAATGGGTTTTATTTCAGTCTCTTCATAAAATTTTCATATATGATTCTGATTTGAAATTATTTAGCGTCATACATTCTGAAAACAATCTTCCGAAAGCGTTCAAAGTCAAAGACCAAATCTATTTCCAAAAAATGAACGAAGGATTGTTCAAACTTGTCAATGGAAAAGAAATATTGGTATCAGATGTTGATGTTTTTCAAAATCATATTGTGATAAACATTTTTGTTTCAGGCGAAAATTTGTTGTTGGTTACACAAGACAAAGGTATTTATCAATGGAGCAAATCTGGAATTAGTCAATGGAAAACAAGTTCTTCTCAACTAATTGAAAATCTGAATATTTATAGTTGCGAACAGCTCAGCGACGGAACGTTCGTGTTAGGAACTATTGCCGACGGAGTGTATCGTTTATCAACTGAGGGAGCGATTCTTGAACATATCAACCAACGAAAGGGCTTGCAGAACAACACAGTGCTTTCCGTATTTGAAGACAGAGAACACAACGTATGGTTGGGACTTGATAATGGGGTCAGTATGATTAACTTTTTCTCACCTTTTCGAGAATATAAAGACTACGACGGCATTTTAGGAGCTGTTTACACTTCAATAATTCACAACGGATATTTATATTTAGGTACAAATCAAGGCTTGTTTTGCAGTTTAGCGGATTCATTGCGGTCATTTCGTTTGATTGAGGGCACAAAAGGACAAGTATGGCAGCTGAAAGTCATAGGCAATGAGCTTTTTTGTGGACACAATTCAGGCACATTCGTAGTAGAGGGAGATAAAGCCGAACTGATTTGTAACTTACTGGGTACGTGGGATATAAAAACCATTAAAAATCACCCACAATGGTTGTTACAGGGCAATTACGAAGGTTTACACTTATTAGAGAAAAAGGAAGGAAAATGGGTGTATCGCAATAAACTAAACGGATTCAACGTTTCAAGCCGATTTTTTGAATTTATCAATCCGCAAGAAATTTTGGTAAGTCACGAATATAAAGGCGTTTTTCATTTGACTATAAATGAAGATTTTACGAGTGTTCAAAAAGTGTCCCAAGACAATTCCGTGCCCATAAGTTTAAAATCATCTATTGCTAATTTTCACGGTGATATATGGTTTTTCGCCAAAGAAGGTTTGTTTTCTTATGACTTGCAAAATCATCGCTTTCGGTTAAACACATCGCTCACAAAGCAAATATTTGACAATGACGATTACCTTTCAGGAATATTAGCAAAAGGGCGCGATGACAAATTATGGCTATTTACCAAAAATAATATCGTAAAAATATCACAAGGAAAATTAGACACGCTACCTCGAATTGAAAAAATGCCTATTTCAACTATGTTGCGTAACGACATTATTGGTTACGAAAACATATATGAACACAATGATGGAAGTTGCATTTTAGGAAGTAGTACGGGATTTGTAAGTTTCGCTTTCGACCGCATTAAGCATACGCAATATGAAATTCGCATTGACAACATATACAGCCGTAAGCTGGGCGATGCGGAAAGGTCTATCTCTTTGAAAAATAATCACATAGAATTTGATAGTAAAGAAAATAATCTTCAATTTAATTATAGCATTCCTTTCTTTGAAGGCACATTTCAGGCAATGTATCAATATAAATTAGAAGGGTTATACGAACAATGGAGCGAATGGAGCAGCCTGCCAATGGTGCAATTTGAGAACTTGCCACCTGGCGAGTACACATTTTCAGTAAGAGCCAAAGCGGGAAATGTAATCTCTCCAAATACGGAAATTTTTCATTTTGTGATAAACAAACCTTGGTATGCAACAAAAATAATGATAGGATTGTATCTCATTATTTTATTGTTGTTATTCCTCATTATCAACAGAATATACAAATTGCGGTACAAAAAGCATAAGCAAAAAATTGAGAAAGAAAAAGAAAAAGAATTGACACTTATGCAGTTAGAAAACGACAAAGTGGTTATGGGATTGCGCAATGACAAGTTACGAAGCGAAATAGAAAGTAAAAATCGTGAGTTGGCAGCAACAGCAATGAGTATTATCCGAAAAAATGAATTGTTACTCACCATCAAAGATGAACTACTGCAAGAAAAGAAAAATCCGTATGTGAAATCCGTGTTGAACATCATTGACCGAAATATGAATGATAACGACGATTGGGAATATTTCCAAGAGGTTTTCGGACACACCGACAGAGAATTTCTGAACCGATTGAAAGAGAAACACCCCGAACTGACTCCCAACGACATCAAATTGTGCATCTATCTGCGACTCAATCTTTCATCGAAAGAAATTGCTCCATTACTTAATATTTCCACACGAAGCATCGAAATAAAACGCTATCGCTTGCGCAAAAAAATGAACTTGGAACACGACCAAAATTTGACCGATTATATTTTGAAATTATAAAATCACAAAACAAACAAAAAACGTTTCATTTCATTTTATTTCGTATTTTATCAAAAAAAATAACAATTCTACACCAAAACCCAACAAATCGCAACTAAGCAAAAGAAATCATTTTCTTAAAAAATACTATACATTACCTATACATCAATAGGCTAAAAGGGTAGTATGTTTTTACCTTTATACCTTTACAACATATCAAAATTATTTATTATAAAAATATAACAATTAATTATTTACATTATTTTTTATAAATATTTTTACTATACAAAAAGATGAAATTTTTGTATGTATATTTTTTATATAGGTGCTTTTTTGATTTCTTACGAAAATAGCAACTATCTTTGTCAGAGAAATAAAAAATACACAATTATGAAGTCATTCAAACTATTAATTATGTTGTTTTTTGTCGTACATCTTGGACTTGCCCAAACGTATGACATAAAAGGAACTGTCAAAGGGGTTGACGAAATTCCAATTCCGGGAGTTTCAGTTGTAATAAAAGGAACTACTCGGGGAGTGTCAACAGATTTTGACGGAAATTTTTCTTTGGATAAAATTTCCAAAGGAAGCGTGTTAGAGTTTTCTGCCGTAGGATTCTCAAAACAAAGCATTACAGTGAATAGCGGCATTTTTTTAGTCGTAACAATGCGTGAAGACACCCAAGAACTCGATGAAGTTGTGGTGATAGGTTACGGCGTTCAAAAAAAGAAAGATGTTACGGGAGCAGTTTCAGTGGTTGGTGAGCAAGTTTTGGACGAGCTCAAACCGGTGAATGCCTCATTAGCTTTACAAGGAACTACTTCGGGAGTGAGCGTTAACACTGCTTCGGGTTCACCAGGCGGAAGCGTTAATATTCTCATCAGAGGAGTGAGTTCTAACAACAATAACGCCCCTTTGGTCATCATCGACGGTTATGAAGGAGCTCTAAACAGTATTAATCCTGATGATATTGAGAACATTACCGTTTTGAAAGATGCGCAAGCTGCCATTTACGGAATCAAAGGTGCTAACGGTGTTATTTTGGTTACAACCAAAGCAGGACGTAAAAATATGGCTCCCAAAGTGAAAGTAACCACCTACGCAGGATTACAACAAACCACCAAACGCCTTGATTATATGAACGCTACGGAATATGCGGCTTTGCTTAATGAGAGTTATGCCACTAACGGGGCAGCTCTTCCGTTTGCGAATTTAGGGTCGTTGGGCAAAGGCACAAATTGGCAAGATATGATGTTCAACAACGCCTTAATGTACAACACAAACATCAGTGTTTCAGGCGGAGGAGAACGTGTTTCGTACTATTTGGGCGCTTCTGACCTCAGTCAAGACGGAATTGTGGCAAGTGATAAATCAAACTTCAAACGAAACAACGTGCGAATCAATTTAGGAGTTGACATTACTGATAAGTTTAAAACTTCATTTTCAGCGAATTATTTCAATAACAGAAGAAAATCTTTTGAGGAAAATGGTTTGGGTTCTGTGCTTTTCAATGCGCTCAACTTTTCTCCAACTTTCGGTGAAAATGATGAAGATTTGAATGGTTTTGTAGGAAATGAAGTTATTAATCCGCTTTCACAAGTCGCCAATACTTACAATGCCTATAATGGTGACGGATTGGAAGGAAATTTCCAATTGGAATATCGCCCGATTGAAGGTTTGACACTTACCTCCCGCATCGGATTTAAAACCTATAAAGATAAATCAAAAGTTTTCAATCCAATAGATTTCTACGGAACAGGAAAAATATTCAATACAGACCGTAGCACAGTGGAACAATCTCGAAATGAGTATAATTCGTACACTTGGGAAACTTTTGCCACTTACAGCCGCAGTTTTTCCGAAGCTCACAATGTGGCTTTCACACTCGGAACAAGTGCGCAACGCCAATGGAGTGAGGGACTTACTGCCATAGGCTATGACGTGCCTAACAATTCGTGGGATTTTGCCGACATCAGTCTCACTACGGGAACGAATGACATCAAAACCAACAGTTCGTATGTTACCGATTCACGTCTAACTTCTTACTTCGGAAGGCTTCAATACGATTACAAAGGAAAATATTTAATTTCTGCAATGTTGCGAAGAGATGCTTCTTCTGATTTTCCAAAACAAAATCGTGCCGATTACTTTTCTTCCGCCACAGCAGGATGGAAAATTTCTGATGAAGATTTTATGAAAAATGTAAGTTGGATAAACTTTATGAAACTACGTGCCAGCTACGGGACTTTGGGAAATAATGCTGGGCAAAATCTTTACAAAGCATTGCTCAACGGCGAAGCAACTTACGTACTCAATGGAGCGATTGTAAACGGAATAGCAACCGGATTATTGCCCAATGTTGATGCAAAATGGGAAGTCGCTGAAAAACTTGACCTTGGCTTGGATTTGAATATTTTTGAAGATAAACTCGCAATCGTATTTGATTATTTCGTGGAAGACCGCAACGATTTGCTCATTGCAGGTTTCCCCGTATCGGGCATCATCGGAACGGGGGCTCCGGGCGCTTCAAACCCAACGGTCAATGCAGGAACAACCCGAAACAAAGGAATTGAGCTGGCGTTGAATTACAACCACAAATTCAATGAAAATTTATCATTATCAGCAAGTTATAACATAACTCGGGTAAAAGGAGAGGTAACAGCCATTAACGGAGATGTCATTCCAGAAGGAGGCGCATTCAGCGTAGGACAGTTAGCGCCAGCGCGTATGGAATTAGGAATGCCTATCGGATATTTTTATGGTTTGCAAGCCGATGGAATTTTCCAAAATCAAGCCGAAGTCGATGCTCACCCAAGTCAAGTGGCTCTCGGGGCAAATGCACAACCAGGAGACATCAGATATAAAGACATAAACGGAGATGGAGTTATCAACTTCAACGACCGAACTTATTTAGGAAAACCCGTAGCTACTTATTTTATGGGATTAAACCTAAACCTCAAATTCAAAAACTTTGATTTTTCAACCTATCTTTATGCAGAATTGGATAAAGAAATGGTTCGTAATTATGAACGGTCGCAACCTAACGTAAACCGACATCGTTTTTACTTGGAACGTTGGCACGGCGAAGGCACAAGCAATTTTGTTCCGAGAGCGACTACCGGAGTAACGTCAAATAACGTATTTTCAAGTTTTTATGTGGAAGATGCCTCTTTCTTGCGTATGCAAAATGCTCAAATAGGATATAGTTTGTCCCCTGCGGTGTTAGAGCAAGTTGGCTTGGAAGCAATGCGGATTTTTGCTTCGGTAAATAATGTTTTTACATTGACTAACTACAAAGGTTACGACCCATCAGCCACATCAGGAGCTGCCATTGGAGGCGGAATTGATTACGGATTCTATCCGCAAGCACGCCAATTTCTGTTGGGACTTAATTTAACATTTTAAAACTTACAAGATGAAAAATTTTGCAAAAATAAAATCATTGGGCATCGTTGCAGCAACTTCATTCGGATTGCTGTTTGCCTGTTCAGATAATTTCTTGGACGATACAAAAACCTATGAAATCAATTCGGAATCATATTTCAATTCCAAAGAAGATTATGACAAAGCACTCATCGGAGCTTATGATTTGCTTCAATCCACCTATTTGAATGTTCTTTTAGGTGAAATTGCTTCTGATAACACGCTTTGCGGCGGAGAAAGCGCCACCGACGTGCCGGGTTTTCAGCAAGTAGACGATATGATTCATACGCCTATCAATGCCCAACTGAAAAATATGTGGGATTGGATGTTTGCTGGCGTAAATCGAGCGGCTTACATCTTGGAATTTAAGGATAAAATCGACTTTGAAGGGAAAAACGTAATCATAGCTGAAGCTCGATTTTTGCACGCTTACTACAATTTTGAGCTGGTAAAATGGTTTGGAGGAATTCCGCTAAAAGGAGATGCGCGTTTTGTGAAAGGCGATGAATTGAGCATTCCGCGTTCATCGGTGCAAGAAGTTTATGCTTCCATCGAAAGCGATTTGATTTTTGCCGTAGAAAATCTGCCTATTACGCCTCCCGATGGTCAAGTGGGGCGGGCAACCAAAGGAGCTGCACAAGCCTTATTAGGAAAAGCCTATTTGTATCAAAATAAATTTACCGAAGCAGCTAACGTATTAGAAGCTCTTATCAACAGTGGAAATTATTCTTTGGTAAAGGATTATGCGAGCATTTTTGAAAACGAGGGCGAAAACGGAACAGAATCTGTTTTTGAGGTGCAGTACACAGACTCCGAAGGCGCAGGTTTTGGTTGTTTACAATGTAGCGAAGGAAATGTGGCAGTGGGCTTTAACAGCATTCGCAATTACAACGGACCTACTTTTGATTCAGGATACAGTTTTAATATTCCTGTGCAAAGTGCGGTAGATGCTTTTGAAAGTGGCGATTTACGAAAAGATGTAGCTATTCTTGACATTGTTGCGTGGGCAGCCGCTAACAATGCCACTTACGGCGAAGGCTATGAACATACGGGATATTTCAATCGAAAATATATCGCTCGCAAAGGAGATTTAAATACGCCAGACCAAAATTTGACCAATCCGAACAATTATCGAGCCATTCGTTATGCTGATGTGTTACTGATGGCTGCCGAAGCCTTGAATCGAGGCGGAATCAGTGATGAACGCGCTCGAACATATCTCAATGAAGTGCGAGCAAGAGCTTTTGGCAACACAAATCATTCGGTAACTTCCTCTGGAACAACTCTTACAGAAGCTATATGGGCAGAACGCCGTGTTGAATTTATGGGCGAAGGATTGCGTTTCTTTGATTTAGTCAGAACGGGAAAAGCATCACAAATTGAAGGATTTACGGTAGGAAAAAATGAAGTTTTCCCAATTCCTTATGAAGAAATCAGATACGCAAATGGGAATTGGCAACAAAACCCAGGATATTAATCATAAAATCCATTGAGGGAAAGTTAAACTTAAAAAACAATACCAATGAGAACAACAATATATTTTTTCATAATTACCTTATTTTTGGGCGGAATTGTGGCTTGCGAGAATAGTTTCGGAGACACTGATTTCATCAACAATGATGCCGCTCCCACTGATGTAGCCGCAGTTTTTAATGTTACACAAAACAATTCGGGCGAAGTAACCATTACACCTACGGCATCAGGAGTAGTTTCTTACCAGATTTATTTTGGCGATGACACTGTTGAACCTACACAAGTGCGGGCAGGCGGTTCCGTAACTCACACCTACAAAGAAGGCTCGTATAGCGTAAAAGTAGTGGCTGTCAGCGTTAGCGGAAAGCAAACAGAGGCTTCAATTCCGTTAGAAGTATCGTTCAAAGCTCCTGAAAATGTGGTAATAACCGCCGAAAGTGATGCGGCTGTTTCCAAAGGCGTAAATGTTACGGTTACTGCTGATTATGCAGTTTCTTATGATGTTTATTTTGGAGAAACAAGCAATGAAACACCACTTTCTGCTAACATAGGCGAACAAATATCGTATGTGTATGCACAAGCAGGAACTTACACACTGACCGTAGTGGTTAAAGGAGCTGCTATTGCCACCACCACTCGTGAGCAATCAGTTACGGCAACAACTTTGATGCAACCTTCAACAATTGCAACAACACCACCGGCTCGCAATGCAGAAGATGTGATTTCCATTTATGGAAGTGCATATACCAATTTGGCAGGAACAAACTACAATCCTGATTGGGGACAAAGTGGACAAGGAAGCAGTTTTGCGTTTTTCTCTCTCGGAAATCATCAAATGATTCAACTTATCAATGCAAGTTACCAAGGAATTCAATTTGCCAATGCAGTTGATTTATCACAGATGGAATACGTGCACTTAGATGTTTGGACGGCTGACGTAACTTCTTTGGAAACGTCTTTAATCAGTCAGGGAAGTGGTGAAAAACCTGTAAAACAAAATCTTACAGCTGAAAATTGGACAAGCATTGACATACCTCTTTCAGCTTTCACCAATCAAGGATTATCTGTGAAAGACATTCATCAAATCAAGTTTGTGGCATCTCCTTGGGCAAAAGGAACCGTATTTATTGATAATATCTATTTCTACAAAAAACCTGACACAAATTCGGTTTTGATTCAAAATTTTGAAGGCACGGCACCTACACTCACATCTTTTGGAAACATTCCCGATGCGAGCGTGGTTAATAATCCAGAGGTTTCAAGTGCAAATACCACCGCCAAAGTAGCTCGTGTAACCAAAACAAATGGTTCAGAAACTTGGGCAGGAACGTTCTTTGAAACATCAGCTCTTGATTTGAAAACCTATCCGAAAATACGCGTAAAAACACGTTCTCCAAAAGCTAATGCAACCGTGTTGGTAAAACTTGAAAATGCAAATAGCAGCGTGTCGTACGAAACAGGAGTGCCCACCACAGTCACTGACAAGTGGGAAGAATTAACTTTTGATATGAGTGCCGCACCCGACGCTCAGTACACCCGAATTGTGATATTTTTTGATTTTGGCACAAAAGGCGACGGCAGTGTGTACTATTTTGACGAAGTAAAACTAACAAAATAAAACAAAAAGCGATGAAACTGTTTAATCATTACATAAAAATGCTAAATTGGTTGATGATGCCACTATTGTTTGGCAGTTGTCAAGAAGAATATTCCTTTGGAGATGTTGTAACGCCTTCACAGGTAGAAGTAACGTATGAAATTGTAGGTGCTGATACGGCAAATCCGTATGGTGACGGAAGCGGATACGTAAACTTTGTAGTAACAGGAAAAGATGCCATTACTTACCGACTTGATTTTGGTGACGGAAAAAGTCAAATGACACCTTCAGGAAAATTACAATACCGATACACCACTGTTGGGACAAATAAATACACGGTTGTAGCAAGTGCCATAGGAACAGGAGGTGTATCTACTTCAAAATCAGTAGAGGTAGAAGTGTATAGTTCTTTTTCTGATGTTGAAGCCGAAAACTTATTGGCAGGAACAAACGTAGGCGATTCCAAAACGTGGTATTGGGCAGCAGACACACCTTCTTTCGTGGGGCTTGGTCCTCAGGAAGACGATTACGGAAACGGTGATTATGCTTACGGTGCGTGGTGGCAAGCCTCTCCGTTTGACCCAACGAGAACGTGTATGTATGAAAATTCATTCGTTTTCACACGAACAGCCAGTGGAATCACCTTTGAACAAACTGCTGATTATGTGTTTGTTCCGGGTGCGTATGCTTCCGTAATAGGCGTTACAGGCGACCAATGTCACGGGCTCGACATTATTCCTAACATAGACGGCGTGAAACAAGTTTCTCTATTCCCTTCTTCGTCCAAAGCCGCTCTTCAAGGTACATTTAACAATGCTCCATACCGAAAAACAGGAATGGAACTCTCTAACGGAGGAATGCTCGGTTGGTGGGTAGGTTCAAGCACATATGACATCGTAAGTATCACAGAAACAACTCTAATAGTGCGAGTAATGCAACCTAATAGCGTATATGCTTGGTATCACATATTCTCAACCACCAAACCCAGCAATGAAAAATTCAGTAAATTAGTATGGTTTGATGAATTTAATACTGACGGTGTTCCTAACGCCTCCAAATGGACGTACGATTTGGGTACAGGTGATAATGGTTGGGGAAATAGAGAATTGCAAACATACACCAATAGCACTGAAAATGTGTCAATTGCTAACGGAGTTTTGAAAATAACGGCTAAATCTGACGGAAAAGGAGGATATACTTCCGCACGGTTAAAAACACAAGGATTGTATCAATTTACTTACGGAAAAGTAGAGATAAAAGCCAAACTTCCTGCCTCAAAAGGAACGTGGCCTGCCCTATGGATGCTTGGAAGCAATCACACAACGGTTGGCTGGCCTAAATGCGGTGAAATTGATATTATGGAACAAACAGGCGCTGACAAAGCCAACATACTCGGAGCTACACATTGGCAAAACGCAGCTGACAACACTACGGCAAGCCATTCACAAACAGCTCCCGTAACCAATTCTTCTTCCGAATTTCATATTTATACTATGGAGTGGACAGCAGAAGCTATCAAATACTACGTAGATGGAGTACAATTCTTTGAATTAGCAAACAATGCTTCGTTGCCTTTCAATGCGGATTTCTTTCTGATTATGAACGTCGCTATGGGAGGAACTCTTGGTGGAACAGTAGATGCTAATTTCACAGAAGACACTATGGAAGTAGATTATGTTAGGGTATATCAATAATAAAAATAAGTAAATAATGAAATTTAAATCAATACTATTTGCTTTCTGTTTTTTCTTTTTATTGAGTTGTAAGAATGAAACGCAACAAAAAACAGAAACAATTCTTCCTGCAAAAGTTACTTTACAGAAAGTAGGTGATAAACAGCAAATTATGGTTAATGGAAAGCCGTTTTACATCAAAGGAGCGGGCTTGGAATTTGGAAATATTTCCGCATTAGCAGCACACGGAGCAAACGCTTTCCGAACGTGGCGTGTCGATAATGGACAAAAAACAGGCAAACAAATTCTTGATGAAGCATATCAAAACGGACTTATGGTGATGATGGGCATTGAAGTGGGACGCGAACGACACGGTTTTAACTACGATGATTCCGAAGCGGTGAAAGCTCAATTAGAGCGAATACGAAAGGAAGTCATTGAACTGAAAGACCACCCCGCTTTGCTCATTTGGGGCATTGGCAACGAGTTGAACTTACACTACTCCAACCCCAAAGTGTGGGACGCTGTGAATGAAATTTCAAAAATGATTCACCAAGAAGACCCTAATCATTTGACGACCACAACTTTGGCAGGAATTTCACAGAAAGAAGTTTCTTTAATAAAAGAAAAATGCCCTGATTTAGATTTGCTTTCCGTACAGATGTATGGTGATTTACCAAATCTTCCGAAACTTATCAAGGAATTTGGTTGGGAAAAAGCCTATATCGTTACAGAATGGGGAGCTACGGGGCATTGGGAAGTGCCTCTGACTTCGTGGAATGCGCCTATTGAGGAAAATACAACTATCAAAGCCAACAATTATTTAAAACGTTACAATCAAGGAATTGCGGCTGACAGTTTGCAATGCGCTGGTTCTTTCGTTTTTCTTTGGGGAAACAAACAAGAACGTACACCTACTTGGTATGGAATATTTTTAGAAGACGGAAGCGAAACGGAATCTGTTGATGTGATGCACTATGTTTGGAATGGAAAATATCCCGAAAATCGTTCGCCCCAAGTGATTGGTTTTACACTCAATGGAAAAACCGCTTATGACAACATAACCATTGCCCCTGATGTGATTTGCAAAGCGCTATTTGAAGCCACCGACCCCGATGGAGATACACTCACATATCGTTATGAATTACTCTATGAAAGCACCGATTTGCGGGAAGGAGGCGATGCAGAAACACGACCCGATGCCGTTTCAATGAATAATATGACAGTAAAAGGAAATGAATTGCAGTTTACAGCGCCTGAGGCAGGAAAATATCGTTTGTTCGTGTATGCCTATGATGGCAAGGGCAACGCAGCAACAGCTAACATTCCGTTTTTGGTGAAGTAGGCTTTCTTCGTATTCATTTTGATAGTTGAATATACGGCTAATTTCTGTAGAATAGGCATCATTGTTATGTTTTTAACTTTAACAATGATGCCTATTCTGCTTCCTCAGGAAAATTCAAACGCAATTGTATGTATTTAGGTGCTGGTTGAGAGATTTTTTCTTCGATTTTATTATTAAAATTTGAAAGAGAAATTCCCAACAAACGCACCGAATTTTCTAATGGTTGCTGATAGAGCAATTCTCGAATATAGAACAAAATATCTTCCTGTGAATCAATGTAGTGCAAAATGGTTTTACTACGAGTATTTACAGAAAAATCACTATATTTTATCTTTAAGGTGATCGTTCGACCTGCCAATTTTTTTCGTTGCAAACGCTCGCTTAACTCTTGGGCGATAGATACCAACCTTTCTTCTACATAAATTTCACTGGTTATGTTTTTTGAAAAAGTATGTTCCGCTCCCAAAGACTTCGGTTCACGATGTGGTTTCACTTCGCTCAAATGAATGCCCCGAGCCAAATCATAGTAATATTTTCCACTATTCCCGAAATGTTGTTCTAAAAATTCCAGCGTTTGATTTCTTAAATCTTTACCCGTAAAAATACCTTTTAAATACATTTTTTCAGATGTAACCCTGCCTATACCGTAAAATTTTTTCACATCAAGCACATCTAAAAAATCTTGTACTTCATCAAGCGTAACCGTTTTTTGCCCATTGGGTTTGTTAAAATCACTGGCTATTTTCGCAATAAATTTATTGATGGAAATGCCCGCCGAAGCCGTCAATCCTGTGGTTTGCAAAATGCGTTGACGTATTTCAGTAGCGATATGCGTTGCTGAGGGATTGTTTTTCTTGTTTTGCGTAACATCTAAATAGGCTTCATCTAACGAAAGAGGTTCAACCAAATCCGTATATTCATAAAAAATAGAACGTATTTGTCTTGAAATTTCGGCATAACGCTCAAATCGAGGACGCACAAAAATCAAGTCAGGACATAATCGTTTTGCCTGCGCTCCACTGATGGCACTTCGCACACCAAACTTTCGCGCTTCATAACTTGCCGCTGCTACCACTCCCCGCTCCTCCCCGCCTCCTACGGCTATCGGTTTTCCTCGAAGTTCAGGTTGGTCAAGTTGCTCCACCGAAGCATAAAAAGCATCCATATCAATGTGAATGATTTTTCGCAGCGGGATTTTATTAAGTGATGTGTCCATTTTTAAAAAGGTTGATAAAAGTGTAATCCGTATCACACAAACTTTGCCAAAGTTTTAATTTTTAAGAAAGTTATTATGCTGATAATGAGTTAAATTCTTAAAATATTTTTCACATTACTTCATCTTTGAATAGCTTCTACAAGTAGGCAAAATCACCAACAGAAAGGTCGAAGGTAGTAAAAATATTGCTTTTCAGCAAACTTGTATCACAATCTGATACACCTTAAACATAATTTTGCCATCAAAAGAGAAGCCTGTGGCGAATTTTATGTATTTATTTTGCTTTTTTTAAGTTGTTTTTGTATTTTAGCGGTCGCTAACAGAAAAAAATCTTTATAAGAAGAAATTTAAACATAAAATATATCGCGTAACTTGCTAACAATTATTTGATTCGGTTAAATTCGGCAAAAATTAATATCGAGATGAAAAATGATTGGTAAGCGTGTTTGCTCCCCAGAAGGGACGCAGGCTGTTTTACCTATTTTCATCTCAGGCTTTTGCCGAAGCCCTACCGAAAAAATAAGGACAAACAAGTGCTGTGTCCTTTTTTATTAGTATAATAAGGTGATTATCAAAAAAAATAACAAAATAAACGGCTGAATCCGAAGCCTTGTACAATTCGGAAGATTTATTAATTTTTTAAACCAAATACCTATGAACGGAACTGACAAATTAACAGGATTATTCAACAGTAAGGACGAGTTTATCGAATTCTTTATCAAAAACTGCTACTTTATTCCAGAAGAATCGGTAAAAGAAAGAGCAGGAGAAATGCTAAAAACAGTAGAATCGGGAAAAAAATTACCTATTCGGTATGGCAAGAAACTGAACGCTAATTATAAAGTGGAAGGAGCAAAGGCATTAGACAAAAAATCAAAAAGAGAAATCGTTCAATATGCCAAAGAAGGCAAGTTATGTTTCAAGAAAAACAACATTTTGGTAGAGATTGACCCTACCGGAAATCAATCCGTTGTAAAAGCTATTTATCAAGCAACGAAACACAACGTTAGCACTTTTGACAGTACTATTATTAATTACACAATCTCTCATATTTGGGAAGGAAAAACAAATAATCCTTTATTTTTCAGTTCATTATGGAATGTAGTAATCATACCTAATTTTTTAAATTACATAATGGATAAGCCTAAGAACCAACATTCAATAAATGATACCATACAAGAAACAATAAAAGCAATTTGCTACAGATTGTATAATCCTATTGCAATTATGCATCCTTACGAACTTACTGACGTTAAAGAACCAAAAGAAAAATTTTTAAAGATAGCTGATGAAGCTATCAAAAATAATTGGATAAACTATTTACCTAAAAACACTAATATTGTGGAAAAAGAAGAGGAAGTCAAGGAAGAAAAGGAACTCACTCCCATTAAAGAGTTGAGTATTTCTGATGATAGTGATTTTGAAACAAAACTTGACTTTATCAACAAATTAAACAATAAAGATTTTATTTTCAACCTATTAAACATCTCTGTTGAATATGGGATTTTTGAGGATTTATATCCTATTCTGATTGATAAAGATTTATGTAAAGAATATTTTTTACAGGGTTATCCCGTATTAGTAGATTCTAAAAATAAAGTTGACAAAGAACGATATTACCAAAAAAATCTATTCGAATACAACGGAAAATCTTATTATGTAACCAATGATTGGTATGGAGATAACAGCAAAAATCCACGAAAAAACAAAACTCCTTTTATTTCGATGATTAGAGAAATGATAGAGGAAGCCTAATTTATTCTCCTACCCAAATACTCAAAAAACACGGATTTAAGTCCGTGTTTTTTTTTGTTTATTTTTTTTACCTGTTTCGTAATCTGATACACCTACAATCTAATTTTGCCCCTGAATACAAAACTACAATACTATGAAAGAATA
Organism: Capnocytophaga sp.; assembly: GCA_041819925.1. Taxonomy (GTDB): domain Bacteria; phylum Bacteroidota; class Bacteroidia; order Flavobacteriales; family Flavobacteriaceae; genus Capnocytophaga. The sequence goes on along the minus strand of JBGYFE010000059.1, from coordinate 31,744 downwards.
CACACTCAGTTCCGACGAAAAGACACTATTGAAATGGAACGACCTAACAACAAAATATATTGATATGCAGAAAGATAGTATTCTATCAAAAGTAGAGATTATCAGTGAATTCGCTTTTTTGAGTTGTTCGGAGCTACAAACACTCGTTTTACCCGAAGGATTGACCACCATAAATCACGGAGCTTTTTTAGGTTGTTGCAATCTGACACAAATCGTATTCTCCGAAACACTAATGCAATGGGAGTTTTCAGCCTTTTTGGATTGTGATAAATTGGACTTGCTTTCTCTTCCTCAAAAGATTTTAGAAACTCCAATCAAAAAGGCTACTGATATCCCTGATAAAATAATTGACAAAATGATACTAAAATAAATTTTTACAAGGCTGTATCGTAACCTGAAACATCTGCAATTTAATTTTGTCACGTAAACAAGAAAAAATATGAATAGAATTAAACAACAAACCGAAAATTTGAAAAAACGTCAAAGAGAAATTAATTTATTATTAAAAAAACGTATGAAAAATTTTACAGAAACCCCAAAAATCGAAAAGCCACAAGAGCTTACATTAGTAAATTCAATGCTACAAATCTACATCAAAGCAAAAAAATCGGAGCTTGATGATGATTTCTTCAAGAAAATTGAACGTTACACCAACTTCGTGAACGAAAAATTGTCAGTTTCACCTATGCAAGCTGTTCTCCTTTCTGTTTTTATGGAAGATACTTGGGACGAACAAAGTCTTGCCTCATTTTTCGAGACTTGCAATTTACACTTGTATCTGTATACCAATGACATAAATATTTTAATTCAACAAAAATTTATCAAACAAAGGAAAAGTTATCGTACAGACAGAACGGAATATCAAATTTCAAACGAAGCTAAAAAAGCGATTATTGCAAATAAAAGTTTTGTTCCTAATGATTATGCCAACAGCACTATTGAGCAATTTTTTGACACACTACAAGAATTGTTTAAAGATTTCGATGAGTTTGATTTTAATACTGTAAATCAAGAAATTAACCTACTTGTGAATAACAATCCACAATTGCATTTCGTTCAACAACTGCAAAAATACAAACTGACAGATGAGGAACGTTTGCTATTTTTAATGTATTGCGATAAATACATCAGTGAGGGAGAAAGATATAATTCAGTCGGTCTTTTCAGGGGTAATAGTCGTATAAACTTATTAATAACAAACTTAAAGTCAAGTGCTTTGAAAAAAGAAAAATTGATACGAAAAAGGAAAAGCAGACTAGGGTCAAGTTATTTTGGATTGTCCAAATTAGCTAAAAAACAATTTTTTCAAGTACCCCAATCTTAATCATCCAAAACCATCTCTCTTTTTCAACAGAAGTACGGACTTTTTCCGTACTTTTGTCTTTTTAAACCTCTTTATATATGAAACAAGACGCTTTAAATAGACAAATTTGGCTTATTGACCTCATTTTGCAACATAACGAGAACGGAATTACACTTGAAGAAATTGACCAAAAATGGCAAAGTAGCTCCCTAAACGAAAATGAAGAACCTTTAAGCCGTACTACTTTCAATAGACATAAAAATGCTATCAGAGACGTATTTGGAATTGAAATCAACTATGACAAAAAATACAGATATTACATTGAAAACAAAGAAGATATACAGAATAACATCTTACAAAAATGGATTCTGAATAGTTTTACCATAAGCAATTTATTACAAGAATGGAAAACGCTCTACCATCGGATTCTATTAGAAGATATTCCGTCGGGGCGAGAATTTCTGATTACTACAATGCAGGCTATGAAAAATGAAAAACAACTTCGTTTTGACTATCACAAATTTCAACGTAACGACTCAAAAAACTATCTACTTGCTCCCTACTGTGTTAAAGTATTCAACCAACGTTGGTATGTCATTGGGTTTTGCTCCGACGAAAAAGAGATTCGAATTTTCGCTCTTGACCGTATAAGTAATTTACAAATAACCAATTACAAATTTGAAATTCCAAGCGATTTTGATGGAGAGATTTTTTTTGAGCATAGTTTTGGAATTTTTGCAGACCGTTCTATCCAGCCACAAAAAATCATAATCAAAGCCAATGAAGAAAAAACTAAATATTTGAAATCCTTGCCGTTACATCATTCTCAAAAAGAACTAAAACGAGAAGGGGAATACACTTTTTTTGAGTATTTTTTACGTCCAACTTATGACTTTAGACAAGAAATCCTCTCTCACGGAAACGAATTAGAAATTATTTCCCCAAAGGAATTTCGCTACCAGATAAGAGATATTGTAAAACAAATGTATGAGTTTTATTCAAATTCATTATAACAATTCACAACAAAAAAACTATTAATCAACTACTTAACCCCAATCATATAGATAAAAAACACATCAAATAAGGCTGTCCCGAAAGTCTTTTAACGTTTTAAATTTATAAAATATTACTTTTTATACTTTTTGGACAGCCTTGTTGATATTTTTATATGTTTTACTTATTCGGACTCAACTCAAACCGTATTTTTTTAGCTTTTTTGAGTTGTTCGTGCGTAATGAAATACGAATTATAGGGCTTTTCATCAATAAAAATCTGTTTAATATAGATATTTTCAGGCGAAGCATTCGATTCGATAATAAGTTCGCCATTTGGATAGTATTTTTTATCTAATGTAAGCGTAATTTTATTAAATTTAGGCGATGTAAACGTATAAATAGGTTCGCCTGGCGTAATCGGATAAAAGCCCATCATTCCGTAAATTAACCAAGCCGACATCACGCCTGTATCTTCATTGCCTGGCAATCCGGCGGGTTTATTTTGAAAATAAGTCTCAATCAAATCGTGCATACGCTTTTGAGTTTTCCATTCACTGCCCTTGACATAATTATAAAGGTACGGATAGGCAATATCGGGTTCATTCGCCATATCATATTGCCCACTATCGAAAATAAAATCCAATTGTTTTTCAAAGGCTTTCGCTCCTCCCATCATTTTTATCATTCCGTTTACATCGTGCGTAACCATATACACATACTGCCACGCATTACCTTCAATATAACCTACATTTTCCTCAAAATTAGCTCCACTTTCAGGGTTGAATGGTGCGTACCACTTGCCATCGGCGTGACGCGGACGCAATAAATTAGTCTGTTTGTCAAACAATTTACGATACGAAAGCGATTGTTTGTTAAATCGTTCGTAATCTGCTTTTTTTCCGAGTTTTTTTGCCAATTGAGCGATGGAAAAATCTGCAATGTTATACTCTTGTGTGGTTGAAACAGGCCCTTTTACGCCTCCATCAACACTCAAATAACCAAGTTTCCAATATTCCTCCACACCAGGGCGAATTGGATTATTTTTCAACGTATTAGCTCCTTTTAGCATTGCTTGATATGCCTTTTCAACATCAAATTCGGTGATGCCTCGCAAATATGTATCGGCAAGCACAACGCTGGCGGGGTCGCCCACCATCGTAAAGGTTTCGGTAGAGTTCAGTTCCCATTTCGGTAACCAACCACTTTCGTCATAAATATCTAACATCGTTTTGACCATTCCGAGTTGTTGGTCAGGATAAAGCAATGTCATCAATTGATGGTAATTCCGATACGTATCCCATAAAGAAAAAACGGTGTAACGATGGTCAGATTTTCCGATTTTATTGGTTTTACTTTCAGGATAATCACCATTGACGTCATTCAAAAAATTGGGGTGAATGAGTGCGTGATACAATCCGGTGTAGAAAATCGTTTTCTGGTTGTCTGTACCTCCTTCAACGGCAACGTGTAATTGTTTATTCCATTGGTTTTTGGTATGTTCGTAAACCTGTGCAAAAGACTGATTACCAATTTCTTTTTCTAAATTTTCACGTGCATTTTCAATGCTTACGTATGAAATTCCGACTTTAAGTTCCACCACTTCTTCCTTATCAAATTTATAACGGAAATATGCCCCGATACTGTCACCCACCACTTCACGAGCAAAGCCTTCTTTCAAGCGCAAATCTCCATTATACCACATCCATTGAGCCTCCACACCTTCGTGTTTTTCAGGCTGATGCCACACGCCGTAACTTTCGGCTGGTTTTGATAATTTCGCTACAAAATAAACAGGATATGCCAATTCAGGACTGTTATAACAAAACGTACCTACCATTCGCATTCCTTGCACTTCAGTTGGAGAAACAATTTTTAGCATCGCGCCTTTTTCATTGGTTAAACCCAACCCGAGATTTAAAAGTACGTTTGCCTCCCCTTTCGGAAAATGGTAGCGACTCACACCTGCTCGTGCCGAAGCTGTCATTTCGGCTTTAATGCCATATTTATCAATCTGCGTGCTATAATAACCCGCTGAGGCTTGTTCGTTTTTATAGGTAGAACCGTATTTCAAGTGATTCACTTCGAGTTTTCCTGTGGTGGGCATCGCGATGATTACGCCCAATTCCGGACAACCTACACCACTCATATTCACGTGTGTGAATCCTGTCAAGAATGTATTTTCATTCACGTAAGGATTTGACAACCAACGACTATCTTTTTCCAACGGATTTTTCACTCCCGTAGTGTCAAACGCCACATTGAAAGGTGAAATGCTCAACATTCCGCGAGGTGCAATCGCTCCGGGGTGAGTAGCTCCAAAGTTTGACGTTCCAATGAACGGATTTACATAATCCGCAGGTGTTTTTTGAGCCCATAAAGCCGTCGGAAGAACAGCAAGTAATAATAATTCTCGTAATGTTTTCATAGTATGTTGATATAATTTATTTTCTAAAATATCTTATAAATTCATCTTTCATATTTGTCGAACATAGGCATTTGAAGTTCTATTTTTTGACGCATCTGAAAATGGTATGACTGTTGCCACTTCCTAAATGGTCGTAAATTTGGGCTACTTTTAGTCCTGCATTGTTTACACAACGAATCATATCTTCGGAATAATACATCTTGCTGTTTCCGTTTGCCATCGCCGTGAAATACACACTTATTTGGTTAAGACAATACGCCCCCGTTTCGTGCAGTTGCCTGTCCCAATAGGCTTCGAGTATGTAAAGCTCTGTATTTTCATCCATTGACTCGGCAGCACGACGCAATATGGACGTAATTTCCTCTTCTGAAAAACAATCTAAAAACTGACTCATCCAAATTACATCAAATCCTTTGGGAAAAGGAACTGTGTTATCTAACAAGTTCGCTCCGTGACCGTGAATGCGGTCAGCACCGTTTTTTCCGTGTGTTGCTTTGTGCATCAATCCCAATTGTTGTGGCAAATCCATTATAGTTACCTCTACATCAGGATTATATCCTACGCATTGTAGCGCCCAACGTCCCGTATTTCCGCCTACATCAAGCAATTTTTTTATGGGTTTGGCAAAAATGATTTGCAAAGCATCAGCAAACGACCTATCGGAGTAATAATGGTCAAAAGCAAACCATTTTTCTTGCGTAATTTCAGGAAGTTGCGACAATCCTTCGTAAATTGTTGCCCAATCGCCAAAAACTTTCAACCCTTCTGGGCGAGCATTCAACAACGCTTCTTCCAAATGATACAAACCTTGATAACAAACCTCTTGCGTAAATTCCATATTCACTCGTGTCATCTTGTCTTTTTCAAGAAACCAACCCGTTTTGGTGATAAAAAATTTATCATCTTTAACAATAACTGTCCCGATGGAAAGAGATGCCTCTAAAAGCACCTGTGTAGCATACCGACTCAAATTGGCTTGCGTAGCGATTTCTTCCAAAGTCATTCCGTCAGTTTGCTCACATAACCTACTGAAAATTCCAAATTTAACCATCAAACGAGAAATTTGAAAAACAACAGGAGCAAAGGCTATTTCTTGTGCTAATCGCTGTGCTGAAATGGCCGAAAGCTGTTCCGATTCATATTTTTTTAATGCAGATGTAAGTTTCATTGTACTTTTTATGATTGTCAATTACGGATTGCAAATTTATGGCTTTTTTAATTATTTTTTATGATTTCTGTTAGAAATTAATTCCTCCATAACGGACAAAACTTCCTAAAACAAGCATCACAATTCCGATGAGAGTAACCGCAACAATATGTACTGCCATTTCGGGTAGTTTTTCAATTTTCCCGCTGCGTAATTTTGGCAAAACACGCACTTGAGCACTTATTGCCAAGCAAACCGTAAGCAGTAAACAAATGATTTTTAGTGAAATAACGGTTTCAATAGGACTCGTAAAAGCAAACCACGTTGTGATGCCAAGGTCAAAGTCATACGCCATCAAAATTCCCGTAACAAGAAGTAACAAAAGGGAAGGCATTCCGATGGGTTCATACGTTTTTTCAAATTTTTCAATGCGACTAAATTCTTTGTTTTTCAATGCTTTGGGAAGAAACCCGATAGCGAGCACCAAATGACCACCCACCCAAACCGTAGCCGCCAAAAGATGAACAATAAGATAAAAATGGTGTGTTTGCATAAAAGCTAACTACTTGTTGTTAAACGTATTCATTGTGTTATTAATGCCTGCCAAACCGAAAGAAAGTATCGCCTCTGCACATTTTTCCAAACGTTCAGGCAACAGTTTTTCTTCATCTTCGCTCCACTGCCCCAAAACGTAGTCAATTTGTTTTCCTTTTGCAAAATCGGCACTAATTCCAAAACGTAAACGCGCATAGACAGCCGTATTGAGCTGTGCTTGAATGTCTTTCAGCCCATTGTGCCCGCCGTCACTTCCTTTTGATTTGATGCGGATTGTCCCAAACGGAAGATTCAAATCATCTGTGATAACTAACAAATTTTCAAGCGGAATTTTCTCTTTTTCAAGCCAATAGCGAACTGCTTTTCCGCTGAGATTCATATAAGTAGAAGGTTTTAACAAGAGGAACGTTCTTCCTTTATGTTTGATTTCGGCAATGTCGCCTAACTTTTGCGTACTGAACGATACTTCGTGTTGTTCCGCCAATTTCTCAACTATCTTAAAACCAATGTTATGGCGTGTATTTTTATATTCTAAACCAATATTTCCTAAACCTACGATTAAATATTTTTTCATTATATCTTTGAGAGAAAAGTGAACAGAGAACAAAAATAGCTCAAACTATTTTGTTGATTCTCTGACCACTAATGATGTTTTTATGATTTCTGTACGGTAATTACGTTCTTTATCTTCATTTTCAATGCTTTCGATAAGCAATTCAGCCGCTTTTTTGCCAATTTCAATGCCGTGTTGGTCAACAGCTGTGAGTTTTGGATATGAATTTTTTGCTAAAAATCCGTCGGCGAAAGTAACAACTCCTAATTCTTGCGGAATTTTAATATTTCTATCGTGGGCTTCTCGTATGGCTTTTACTGCTAAAAATTCATTACTGCACAACAAAGCATCAAATTGATGTGTATCGAAAAAGTTTGCGATAACTTCTTCGGAATGAATATCTTCAATCGCCAAAATCAAACCTTCATCGATGGGAATGTCGGCATCTGCCAAAGCATTTTTGTAACCTTGCGTACGTAAGTTTCCTACGCTAATATAATCAGGCACTGTGAGCAAACCAATTCGATGATACCCACTTTTAATCAGATGATTTACAGCTTTATAGGAAGCCATTGCATCATCAACAATGACCTTATCACAATATACATCTTCCACCACACGGTCAATGAGCACTAATGAAAGTTCTTGATTGAGAATTTCGCGCAAATGGTGGTAATCCTGCAATTGTTGAGTTTCTTTTGAAAGCGCAATGATAAAGCCATCAATGCCTGTTTGGGCAAGAGTTTCTATATTTTTTACTTCTCGTTCAAACATTTCATTTGAAAAACAAGCAATGAGTTTGTATCCTTTTTCGTTGGCAACACTTTCAATACCTTTGACCACCATTGAGAAAAAGTCGTGAGCAATTTCAGGAATAATGACTCCAATATTTCTTGATTTTTTATTTTTCAAACTCAATGCGATGGAATTGGGTCTGTAATTATGCAATTTGGCGAAAGTTACTACCTTATCACGCGTTTCCTTACTGATTTCAGCACTACCATTAAGCGATTTAGAAACGGTTGAAACGCTGATGTTCAATTCTTTCGCAATATCCTTTATGGTAATTTTCTTTTTCATAGTGCTTTTAATTTGTGCAAAAGTTCTGATTTTTCCCGTAAAACTATAACTTTTTTTTGAAAAAACAAAAAGACCGCTATTTTTAACGGTCTTTTCGTGTTTTTTTATGAAAATATTAGTCGGGTTTTAGAAAACTCCTAAATAGAAAGCATCTCCTGAAATTTTCAAAGTTGCTCCTTTGGTGTAACCTGTTGGAGAAGTGCTTGTTGGGTCGAAGATGTAAATGTTACCGTCAGTGTTTAGCGGTGCTATTGACAAATAAAACTTACCATCTTTGCCTAATTTACCACTTTGAAGCGGTGCTAACCATAAATTTTCAGGTAAATCCATTTTAACGGCCGTTTTTGCATTCAAATCAACACGAGCTATCCCCCAATACTTGTTGCTTGACCCCCAACTTGTTCCTTTTTCAGCATCATAAAACACTACATACCCAATCCCATTGCCTACGTGAAACATTCCAGAAGCTCCTACTTTATTCATTCCCAAAGCAGAAGCCAAATCAAATACATACGAATCATCATACACTCCGTTGGTGATTTTCAAAATTTTTGTTTCGTTAGTAGTGTTGTGGTAAACACTTCCGTTGTAAGTAAAATAAGGTGCTGTACGGTAGCCGTAAGCCTCTCCTTTTGACTTTTCAGAATAAATAAATTTAGGATTGTCAAGCGAAGGATAATCTAACACTAATGTAGATGTTTTGTATTCCTGACTGCTGATATTTTTAGCTCCATCGTAACCTTGTTTAGCAACACCAATATAAACTTTTCCATCTAAAACTACGGGTGAATCCACACGCCAAGTATGAAGATTATCCAAAGAAGTGTCTGTTTCCAATGCTGCGAGGTCAATGGATTTTTTAGGGCTAATGTTTAAGGTGTTTAAATCAATAGCCGTTATATGAAGTGTCGCTGTGGTGTTGCTGTACGTACCATCAGCGTTGTTATGGGGCACTACTACCATATTGTATGCTAGTGCTGTATTGTCATCAATTTTTTTCCAACGAATGCTGGTTGAACCTAAAATCCCTACTAAGTTTCTCTCTCCTGCTGCACCAGAAAGTTTTTGATAGAACGGGTTAGAAGTAAGACTTACGGTTTCAAATTTTTTGATAGTTCCTGCTTGATATTGTAGGCTGTACACCAATTTTCCGTCTGTTGAGGTATAAACACGGTCTGTACGAGATTCAGAAACTTTGAATCCTGACGCTCCAATGTCAATAGCCCCTGTTGTTAAATCACTAAAAGGTTTCATTACGCACGAAGATGTCGTTTCTTGTCCTCCTGTTCCTACTCCGTAAGCTACGTGAAACACCTCTTCTGTTGTTTCGGGTAGTGGTGTTATAGGGTCATCTCCACTCTTATTGCAGCTTGTTGCTACAAATCCAGCCCCAATCAATATCAAGGCTACCATTTTTGATGTTAAATTTCTGTTTTTCATTATGTTGATTATTTAATTAATTTTCAATTACGAATTTTCAATTACGAATTACGAATTTTCAATTACGAATTACGAATTTTCAATTACGAATTATGAATGTGCAATTACGATTTTTTGGATTTTATCTCACTCAATTTTCAAAACTCTATTGCCTACTGCTGGACTAAATCTTAATTCATTGGCATAGTTTCCTACTCTGAAATGCGCATCTATTATTTGAAAGCAGTCCCTTAAAAATAAATTACCAGACGTTAAAAATTCCAATACTAATTTTTCTTCCAAAACATACGATTTACTGCTATCATCATATACAAAATTAATTTTTCCTCTATCTATGTTTTTCCCATTCAGATAAAGATTAGAACGCTTGCTCTCTCCCTTTGTTATTTCAGTACTAAACCTATCGGCAAGATTTCCTACAACTTCTTCAATTGGAACTAAATCCCCAGAATTTGAATATGTAACTAAGTGAGGCACTACGATACGAATTTCCACCGAATCCCCTACTTTGTAAACATCTTTCTCAGGAATAATTGTTAAATTTTCTTGTGAAATGTGATAGTCTAATGGGAACGTATAAGTAGGGTCACAACTTACAAATACTATCCCAAGTAAAAAAGATATAAATGTTCTCATATTAATATTAATATACATAAGCATAAAACAACTTTTCCACTCATAATGCTACGTTATGTTTTGTTTATTTTCTATCCTCGCGCTGCTTTCACAAACTCATTCAACTTATTGTAAAGTGCCGACCATTGCCCTGCTTCGTTCATTAGGGTTATTAATTCTAAAAACCGACGGAGGTCTTTTTCCAGCGTTTTACGCAATGAAGAAGCCGATTTTATCTCACGAAGTTCCGCATTGGCTTGTGCTTGCTCGTCATAAAGGACTTTAAAAGTTTCGTGCTTGGTTTTAAGCTCATTAAAACTTTCTTCAATGGATAGGTTTTTAATATGATTTTGATTTTCTGCCAATGAAAGCGCCTCTATAAGTTTGCCTAATTGCAGCGTTTGCTCTCCGTAAGAGAGTTTATCAAGCCTCAATCCGTAGATTTTAAACAAATTATAAAGCGCCACTGCATCGGCATTGTTGGGAGCCGATGAAAGTTGGCTATACCCTGAAAGAAACGCTTTAAGTTGCGAAAAAGCCTTGTCGCGCTCTTTATCAGCTTGGGCTACTGTTTGCCCTTTCCCGCTGAATGATTGTTTAGAAACCACCGTGTAATACTGATTGTAAGAGGTTTCTAAGTTACTCAAAAACAGGTGATTTTTCACCTCTGCAATGTCTGATTGCTTCGCTTCTTCCAACACACGTTGCGCCAAAATTCCTAAATCTTTGGTCGATAAATTTGAATACTTCAATTTCATTTTATATAAATTTAATTTGTTTACGATATTTCTTCTCTTACGAAAACCTTTATATGGGCGTATGGTAATATGCCCCTACGGCGATTTTCTTTCCCCAACCAGATTAAATATTCCCGCCGTGGCGATTTTCTTTCTCCAATCGGATTAAACATTTTTTCCCATTACGGAAACCCTTGTACGGGCGTATGGTAATATGCCCCTACGGCGATTTCCTTTCTCCAATCAGATTAAACATTCCCGCCGTGGCGATTTTCTTTCCCCAATCGGATTAAACATTTTTTTCAATTACGAATGTGCAATTACGAATTACGAATTTTCAATTACGAATTATGAATGTGCAATTACGAATTACGAATTTTCAATTACGAATTATGAATGTGCAATTACGAATTTTTCGATTTTATGGTTTTTTGAATAGCTCCGATGATTTTGCAAATTTCTTCAACTTCATTGAGCAAACTCTGCGCTTCTTTCTCGGTCAAATAATCCGTTACGGATAGTAATTTTATCCAATACTTTGTTTCTCGAGCTTCTTTATAAGCGATAGATAATTTTGCAAAAAAATCTTTTTCACTTTGTCCGCCAATGGCTTCCTCTACATTCGCTCCAACCGATGTGCCGCTTCGTAAAATCTGCTTCGATAGCACAAATTCTTTCTTTTCATTTGTCAGATATTTATACAAATTGACAATCCGAACAGCAAAATCAAACGTTTTTTGTTGAATAATATTTTCCTTTTTCATAAGCTGTTTTAATTCACAATATGACATTCGTAATTCATAATTGCTAATTCATAATTGTACATTCGTAATTGTACATTCGTAATTGTTAATTCGTAATTGTTAATTCGTAATTAAAAGATTGAATACGTTATTTTCCCAAAAAACGCTCTCCCTGGTTTTTGCAGCGCATAATTATCAAATACTTGCGTATCGAAAATATTTTTAGCATTGAAGGCTAACGTCCATTTTCGGTTCGGAAGGGTGTACGTAATTCCTATGTCGTGCAAAGCCTGTGTGGGAATGATAATTTTGTTTGCCGAACCCAAATTTTCCCAATCTCTGAAAAATTCGTGCGTATAATTAAAATTATAATTGAGCGCCAAACGTGATTTTTTCTGTATAAAATCATTAAAAATATATTCCACGTTCGCATTTCCTGTCAGATAAGGCGCATTACGCAAGCGACTTCCGTAGTAAAAATACTCAATCCCGTATTCATTGTAACGCAAATTGAATCGTGCGTCGAAATATGAACCTGCCACATTGACAAACAATCGTTTATCCCAATTGTAACGCAATTCCACATCAACACCTTTACTGAGTACTTTTCCCAAATTCTCAAAACTGTAAAAATCAGCCGTATTGCGCGGTGCACCTCGTTGAATCATATCGTGAATATCGCGCACAAAGAAATTTACATCGCTCGCAAATTCGTTTCTTCCGAAATGAAACGTACCCACATTCACGCCCAAGTTATAGTTACGGCTATTTTCAGGTCGAAGTGTTACGTTCGGGTCGATATTTTCACTCGTATTTCCTAATATTTCCGTAATTCCAGGCAATCGAATGGCTCTTTCTGCCGATGCTAATACAGTTATTTTGGGTGTAAGAGCGTAAGAAAGGGTTGCTCCATAACCGTTGTCTTTCATTGTACGGTCGTGTTTGGTGCTGTTAACTTCATATCCGCCTCCTGCCAAACGACGAATGGTAAATTCCGTCAAGGATACATTTTGTTGATATATTTTGTAAAACAGACTAAATTTGAGCTTTCTGTCAAAAAACATTCCGTCGTAATTGAACGTTGTTATCTGTTTGTTGTACTTGCGCTTATCCATCGATTCGCGCGCTTCTTTGGTTTCAAGCGGGTCATCGATTTCACGTGTAAAATGATTGAGAAAATAACTCACGCCAAGGCTATGTTGTCGGTTGATGTGGTAATGAACATTCGAGCGATTGGCAATGTTGCGTTCGTCATTATCGGCAAGGGTGGCTCTGCCTGCTTCGCCTCCTCCTTTGTTCCAAATAGCGTTATCAATTCCGTTGTAGGCTTTGGCGATTTGTCCGCTCCAATTATACATATCAGGAATGGTGTCAATCACTTTTCGATAGGTTTGCGAATAGGTCATAAAAGTGCTGGCATCTAATCCTTTCACAAAGAGATTGTTCTTTTTGTACTGCAAACTTCCCATACCGCTGTTGTACTCGGTTTTTCGGTTTCCGTAAACGATTTCCATCGTCGAGCCTGTTTGTATGTCTTTTTCCATTTCGGAAAACATAAATCCGAGCAAAAATTCATCAGCCCACTTTTTGCGCGTAAATCCAGCATTGGCTTTTATTCCCGAAGAATAGTATTTATCGTGAAAGCGTGTAGCGGTAACGTAATGTTTGATGCCCGTAGTGTTGTCGGTAACATACACATTTTCGCCCCACACCTTGTAATTATTGTCGGTTGTGTTATAAAAAGAAGAAAGAGTTGCCGTAAAACCTGATTTTTTGTCCCGATAGCTGGCGTTTAAGTCCCACTGATGCGTGTTGAATGAGCCATACGAATAAGAAGTAGTGATATTGTTTTGCATATCTTTTTTCAGTACGACATTGATGCCGCCACCCAACGCGTCTTCTGAAAGTTCCGCAGGAAGCACACCTTTATATACTTCAATACGTTCAATCATCGATGGCGGAATGCTACTGAGTGAAAACGAGCGTCCATAATTTCTGATAGGAATTCCGTCAATAAAAATGCGCACTGAATTGCCTGAAAGTCCGTTTAAATTGAAAGAAATATCCGAGCCCAATCCTGCCGACTGGCGTATTTTAATCCCTGCCGAGCGCCCTAAAAGTTCCGTAGTTTGAATGTTTTGTAGCACCGCCTCTTTGGTGCTGATAAGGTTCATTGCGTAGCCTTGCTCTTTGGTTTGTTTGCCCTTGCCACTGCCCAAAACGGTTACTTCACTGAGTGAAATGCCCTCGTCATTATTGAGTTTTATGATAACTTCCTGATGACTTCTCACAAAATGGATTTTAGTTTTGACACTTTCGTTCCCAAAGGTTTTTACTTCAATTTCGTACTGTTTTCCTACGGGCAAATGCTCGATTTTGAAAAATCCTTTTTCGTTAGTCATTGCATAAAGCGATGTTCCTTTAACGAGAACTGTTGCCATATCCACAGCATCTCCGTTTTTGTATAAAATCTTACCTTGCAACGCTCCCTTTCGATGGTGTTGTGCAAAAGCAATTTGTCCTAAACCTAATAAAATCAATACTATATGTATGTAAAACTTCATCGTTGATTAATTTTGGTCGCAAATATAAAATTTTATTTTTATTTAGAACTATTTGAAATAAGAATTTTCTAAAAGATTTTTCTTTACGAAGCGTTTTTGTGATTTAACATTTCATTAATAGCTTATTGAATTATTCTCAGTATCTTTGCGCCATTCATTAATTAAAATTAAATTCGATTCACGTATGAAAAAAATTGTATTAAGTTTAGCGGTGGTTTCTGCCTTTGCGTTGGCAAGTTGTGAAAACACAAACACTCAAAAAAAAGCTGAAACCGTTGAAACAGAACAAACAGTAACTGAAACAACTCAAAAAGAAGCTCCTAAATTTGCTTATGCGGTAGCTCCTGAATCAGTAGTTGAATGGATAGGTTCAAAACCTGCTGGAAAACACAATGGAACTATTTCAGTAAGTCAAGGAGGTGTAAATGTTGAAAACGGAGCGATTGTTAACGGCGAGTTTGTGTTGGATATGAATTCAATCACTGTGTTAGACCTTCCTGCTGGTGATGGCAAAGAGGATTTAGAAGAGCATTTGAAAGGCACTGGGAAAGAAGATGCAGAAGACCATTTCTTTAACGTAAAAAAATTCCCTACCTCAACTTTTGTTTTCAAATCTTTTGATGGAAAAAATGTTACAGGTGATTTAACCGTAAAAGGAACTACAAAAGAAATTTCATTCCCTGCAACCGTTACAGTGACTGATAATGAAGTGAATATCACTTCTGCACCATTCAAAATCAATCGTGTTGATTTCGGTGTTAATTATGGTTCTAAATCCATCTTTGACAATTTAAAAGATAAATTTATTAACGATGACATTGAATTGGTTGTGAAAGCAAAAGCTACAAAATAGTTTGCTGAACAAGCAATAAAACAAAGGGTGAAAGGCAAACTTTCACCTTTTTTTGTGTTTTTCTATTTCTACTGCGCACTTTTTCATATATTTGCCCCAACTTTATTTATATGTACACGATTTCTATCATCATTATTCTCATCACATTAGTGTTGTCAGCGTTTTTTTCAGGATTTGAAATTGCCTATGTGTCTTCAAACAAAGTGCACGTTGAAATCCAAAAGAAACAAGGCGGTTTTTTGGCTGATATTCTCACAAAAATCACTCGAAAACCTTCAAAACTTATCGCTACAATGCTGGTTGGCAACAACATTGCGCTGGTAATTTACGGTTTTGAAATGGGAAAAGTGATGACAGGAATGCTCCCCGACTTTTTTCAAAATGTGCTGTGGCACACTATTATTTCCACCATTATTATTCTCATTACAGCGGAATTTATGCCAAAAGTTTTCTTTCAAATTTATGCCAATCAGTTATTGAAAATTTTGGTACTTCCAGCTTATTTTTTCTATGTGATTTTTTCACCTATTTCAAATTTCATCATCTGGATTTCAGATTTTATTTTAAAAACCTTTTTCAAAACCAAAGGAGATCACGTTCCGCTGGCTTTCACCAAGTTAGAGCTTGTTGATTACATTTCTGAACAGATGGAAAATGTGCCCGAAAAAAAAGAAGTTGATGCAGAAATTCAGATTTTTCAAAATGCTTTGGAATTTTCAGGCGTGAAAGCACGTGAAATTATGATTCCGCGCACTGAAATTGTAGCGGTTGACATCAATGAAAAACCCGAAGATTTGGTGCAAACATTCGTCTCTTCTGGGTTTTCAAAACTACTTGTTTATAACGAAAACATTGATGACATAGTGGGATATGTTCACACTTTTGATATGTTCAAAAAACCGAAAGATATTAAAAGCATTCTGATGCCTGTTCCGTATATTCCTGAAACTATGTTAATTAACGAAGTTTTAAATATACTTACGCGCAGACGGAAAAGTATGGCTGTGGTTTTGGACGAATACGGCGGAACTTCTGGAATGCTTACGCTGGAAGACATTGTAGAGGAACTTTTTGGAGAGATTGAAGACGAACACGATAAAGATATTTTTTTAGAGGAACAAATTTCTGAAACAGAATATGTTTTTTCTGCTCGTTTAGAGGTGGAATATATCAACGAAACCTATAAACTCAATCTGCCTGAAAGTGAAGAATATGAAACTCTTGGCGGACTCATCGTAACTTTCAACGAGGGCATTCCGCAACAAGGCGAAACGGTTTCAATGCCTCCGTTTGATTTTCTGATTGAAGAATGCTCAGAAACCAAAATACAAACCGTAAGAGTTTATGTTACAGAAAATTGACATCATTTCTCCATCAAAGTCCAAAACCAAAGTCGAGAATATGAGTGAGAGAAGATTGCTCTGGTTTTGAACTTCAACGAAGATATTTATTAACTAATTAACTGTATTACAATTTTTTAATTCCTTTTATCTGTGATTTATTTGTTACAGGGAACAAACTGATGGCATATCCTCCGCCTTCAACAGCAAGTTGTGTTAATTTTGATTTGTTAGTTACAACCACTTTCCGAATAGAATAAGCCTGCGGATTGGTTTTATAATGAGTCGTTGGAGTGTCTGCATAAATAGTTGCTACATACTGGGTATCAGGCTCCAAAAAATCAAATTTTATTTTTGATATAAAATTCTTATTTCCTGTGGTGTTGCCTACAAACCAATTTCGAGAGTTTTTTGCCTTTCGCGCTACGGTAATATATTCACCTGGCTCGGCTTCCAAATAGATGCTTTCGTCCCAATCTAAGGCTACATCTTTAATAAATTGGAACGCATCAAGAAAACGATTGTAATTTTCAGGCAAATCCGCAGCCATTTGTAGCGGACTGCTCATCGTTACGTACAATGCTAACTGATTGGCAATCGTTGCATTACAATGTGAATGATTGTTCGGATTATTTTTTGAAATATCCATTTCAAAAATTCCTGGTGTATAATCCATCGGACCGCCTAACAATCGTGTAAAAGGCAATACGGTTACGTGATTGGGCTTGCTTCCGCCAAAAGCCTGATATTCACCGCCTCGAGCCGATTCATTGCCTATCAAATTCGGATACGTACGGCACAATCCTGTGGGACGTACCGCTTCGTGCGCATTGACCATAATTTTGTAGTCAGCCGCTTTTTTTATCGCATACAAATAATGATTGTTAATCCATTGACTGTAATGATTTTCGCCTCTCGGAATGATATCGCCCACATAACCACTTTTCACGGCTGGATAATCATACTTTTTCATCAATTTATATGCATCATCTAAAAAACGTTCATAATTGCGGATAGAAGATGATGTTTCGTGATGCATAATCATTTTCACGCCTTTATTTTTAGCATAACGATGAATTTCATCAATATCAAAATCGGGATAAGGCGTTTGAAAATCAAATACAAAATCTTTGGAATGCCCAAACCAATCTTCCCAGCCGATGTTCCAACCTTCCACCAAAACGCCGTCAAAACCGTGCAAAGAAGCAAAATCGATGTATTTTTTCACATTTTCGGTAGTTGCACCGTGTTTCCCGTGCGGTTTTACGCGCTTGTAATCGGTTTCTCCGATATGAACGCTTGGCAAATCGTAGGTGTAAGACCATTCGCTTTTTCCTGTAATCATTTCCCACCAAACACCGACATATTTCATTGGTTTTATCCACGAAGTATCGGTTATTTTACAAGGTTCGTTAAGGTTCAATATCATTTTTGAAGCTAAAATAGTACGAGCATCATCGCTGACGATAATCGTTCGCCAAGGAGTTTGGGTTGGCGTTTGCAAATATCCTTTTGCACCATTGGCATCGGGCGTAATCCACGATTGGAAAACAAAATTTTTATCATCAAGATTTAGATGCATCGCTCCGTAATTGACCAAAGCCGCTTCGTGCAGATTGATGTAAATTCCGCTATCGGTTTTCATCATAAGCGAGGTTTGTACGCCCGTGTTTGAAAATCCGGTTTGGGATAAATTTCCCTGACGTCCTTTTTCGTTAATAGCCCGAATTTCAGACAAACGTGAGTGTGTATAATCATACTCTTGCGTGTCATAATCACCTGGTATCCACCACGCTTGATGGTCTGATGTCATCGCAAATTGGGTTACCTCTTCCTTTACGACAAAATACACCAACTTTTCTTGTTGCGGAAATTCATATCGAAAACCTAATCCATCATCAAATAAACGAAAACGAAGATTTAATTCCCGATAAGTTTGTTTTTGACGCAAACGAACTAACATTTCATTGTAATGATTTCTGATGAATTTGGTTTCACCCCAAACAGGTTGCCACATTTCATCGAAAGATGTATTTTTTACGTCCAAAATCTCAAAATCATCATACAAAGACGTATTCACATCTGAATTTTTATGCACTTCTGTTCCAAATTGTACTTTGTTAGAACTGAATATTTCCAATCCCAAAGCACTCGGTTTCACAACAGTATTTCCTTTGTAAGTAAGTGCATAAAAAGGTTTTCCGTTTTGTTGTAAGGAAAAAGTCAGTGTAAAATTTCCGTCAGGAGACTTCAACTCTTGTGCTGAGATTGTTCCACAGAGAAACAATCCTATTAAAAATGTGTATATTTTTTTCATTCAATTCCGATTAAGTTAGTACTCAATAACGACCATATCCCAATATTTCAACGAAGGAAGTGTTATGGTAAGTTCATCATTCACTTGCACAAAATCCAATTTTTTAGGTGCTCCTCCGTAAAAATCGGGCGAAGCAAACCACACATTTTGGGCAAGACGACTGTTTTTTATCTTCAATGTTAAATTGTTAACAACATTGGGTTCAGTTTGCGTTCCGTAAGCATCACGCCATTCCATTGAATTGGCATTGTTGAAATTGATGAAATGTAACACTTCTTTGCCATTTACATCTTTGGCTACACAAGCAATTTTTCCCTGAGAAGCAGGCCAATTTTCAACTGTGGCACTGTTATTAGTAGTTGATACTTCTTTGGTGATAAAATTGCCTCCATCACGCAACAAATTTTGATATGCAACCAAAAAATCATAGTACGTAATCAAATTTTTCTTCAAAGAGGCTTTCATCTGCAAATTGGCATTTGGGAAATATTCGTTTGCCAAATAATGTTCGCCTAACTCCAAATGTGCTCCACCAAAGGCAAAAATCACGGCATCAGCAAGCAATACGCCGTATTCATTCACATAACCTGCGCTTTTTGATTTTTCATAGTTCATATAAGCAGCCAACAGCGTTTTTTTCTGATAGTTACTATATTTATCATTATCAAGAATTACCTGTGCCAATTGTGCAAAAGTTTTGGTTTCATTCCACACTTCTGAATACAGAAAATCAACATCGGTACTTGCAATGCCCTCTTGTCCAAACTGACTTACAGCATTCATTACCAAGCGCTTATTAGGATTACTTTGTTTCATCGCATTGATAAAAGAAGCATACAACTGGTCAAGTCGCAACACATTTCCTTGATAATCGTAAACTGTGCCTCTGCTTCCCAATTGGTCAATGTGAAATCCGTCAAAATCAAAAACAGAATATACATCATTATGACGTGAAGCCAAATAATTTTGCCACTGAACATTAGCAGGATTGGTCAAGTAAATATTACTTCGGAAAGGGGGAATGGGAAGTTCGTGCCGGTCTTTATCAGAATGGCTGGCATCTTTGAACATATACCATTGTTCGTTAACTCCATCAGCGGCTGCATTTTCCAATGCTCCGAAAGCCAAATTGTAAAACATTGTTTTCATATTTTTGCTTTTGGCTGCCTGAATGTAATTTCGCACTGTTGAAAGATAATTGGTACGTCCCATCAGATCTGGCCACGAAGCCAACGGATTGCTAACTGTTCCTGCCAAAGGCTTATGATGGTCATACATCCAGTCATAAAACTGCAATCCATTGATGTGACAACGTGTCAAAAATTCAATATTTTTGTCTATTTGTTCCGAAGAAATTTCTCCGTAAGAAGATAGAAATCCATAACGAGGAAATTTTTTCCAGTCCGAAGAGACATCAACAGCGATGCTTCCGTACGTATTATCTTTTCCTTCAACAGTTTGGTATATTTCTACCAAATATCCTTTAAAATCGTCTTGCGGAACCGTCCAAGTCCAAGTGGTGCTTGTCAAATTTTCTTCTTTCAGAACTTCGCCCAAATGCGAATAGCGCACCTTGTAATTACCCGAAGGCATTTCTTTCAACGTAAATTGAACCTGACTTCCGGGTGCATAAACCGCTTTATCGGTGTTGATGTTCAGTTTTAAATAGGTTTCCCCATAAATAATAGGGTTATTATCCGTTTCATAAAGTTTCTCACAAGAAGAAAGACTCAATGACGATGCCAGAAATAAAATATATAAACTTTTCATTTTCAATTACTTTTTCTTAATAATTATTGTTTCTTTCAGTTGATTTAACGTGATTTGATATGTGCCTGCTTCTTGGATATTCCATTTGGTATCGGCGCCTGCTCCCGGATAGCTAAAAATCATCTGTTCGACGTCTCCTGTTGGAGTTTTATTCGCTTCGGAAGCTAAAAACCAAGCTCCATTCCAGTCGGTTTGTTTATCACAAGTGAATTTCAATTCTCCTTGATTAAGTTGCCCTTCCCAAGTCAATACGTTCGGATCGGAAGAAACAATCATCGCTTCGGCATTGCCTATATCCCAACCAATAGAAGTCGCGCTACCTACCAAATAAATAGCAGGATACGGAGTGAAAGGAACAATATCAATTTTCATTGAACGAGTATTCAATGTAATTTTATAAACTCCTCCCGTAATGTTCCATTTGTAGTCTTCTCCACCAGCCCATTTATCCACATCAAGGTTTGTACCTTCGGAAGTTTGGTTGATGACAGGTCGGAAGAAAACAGCGTCCCAATTGCCCGCAACTGTTCCTATTTTAAATTCACCACCTGCCGACAAATCAGCATTGTAATGAAAAATAAAAGGGTCGATTGGGTCAACGGTCATAGGCATAAAACTCCATCCTGTTGGGTTGCCAACAAACCACAATTCGCTGTACTCGGGAGCATCTTCTTTGGTGATACTGATAGTTTTAGTTATTAAATTGGCTTTCAGGGTATAAACTCCTGATTCAGTAATGGTGAATTTCTCATCGTAAGTATCATCAAAGCTTTCTCTCAAATAAAGTTTAGTGCTGTCATCACCTTTGTTATACGACGGAACGAACTGCCCCAATGTGGTAATAAACTTAAATTCACCTGCGGAAAGTGTTCCCGTCCAAGTAAAGTTTTTGGGCGCATTGGCAACTGCACGCATTTCGGTGGCTTTGCTGGCATCCCAACCTTCGGACGTAGCGCTTCCTATGATGTAAAGCGTATTGGTTATTGGGCTGTGTGTTTTGATAATAATGGTTTTACGTGCCGAAATTTGCGTCGGAACGTTATCAGAAGTTACTTTGGCAATTACTCGAACTTCCACTGTAACATATTCATTTTCAGGAACGCCAAATGTTTCGATAAGAAGTTTATTCAATTCTTCATTCTTATATATTTTCTCATAAACTTCCCGACCTAATTCCAATGAAATTCCTTTGGAAAAATCATTTCCTTTCACGTCCATTTGAAAGGTGTACTCGATTGCTGAATTTGTGCCTTGATTTGAACCAGTTGTCCAAATCAGTTTAAGTGCTTCCAATTCAGGGTTCGACGCATCAAGCTCTATACGGTCTTTCAAAGACGTGATTTCGAGCAAGTTGTCTCCCTTGTTCAATTCCATTTCAAGTTGCTCACATTGGGTAAAAACCAATAAGAAAGATAACACGAATAATAAACGATATACTTTCATACGAAAAAATTTTATGTTTTTAATAACCAGGGTTTTGAGTCAAGTTCGGATTTGCATCTCTGTCTTTTTGAGGAATCGGGAAGAGTAAATGTTTTTCCCTTGCATTATTTTTCCCAATGGAATGCCAGAAATTTAAGGCATATTGCCCGTTATCCCAGCGAATAAGGTCAAACCATCGATGTCCTTCAAAAGCCAATTCAATACGACGTTCTTTTCTAATTTTTTCTCGCATTTGTTCTACTGAAAGATTTTCTACATCTGTGCGATTGGTCAATCCGGCGCGAGCTCGCACTTTGTAAAGTGGAGTTTCGGCTTCTTGGGTTCTGCCTAATTCGTTCAATGCTTCGGCTTTCATTAACAACACATCGGCAAATCGTAATACTACGAAATTAGCTTTGTTCGTATTGTAATCAGGTGAAAGAGAAAGCGGTACGAGGAATTTACGCACATTAAAACCTGTATGCGACATTGTTGCCTTGTAATTTTTCCCGTCAAATGGCGGGCAACCTTCATAAAGAATGGTTTTCTCTTTGCGCAAATCGCCTGTTTCATACTGATTTACAAACTCTTGCGTCGGTTGGTTCCACCCGTAGCCACCACCTACCCAATCAGCATTACGAGGTCCCATAAAGGTACTGTGCCACGCTGCTTGATTTTCTCCGCCCCAAAAATCGGCTTTGGTAAGCCCTAAATATTGAATTTCAAACAACGATTCAGCGGTGTTTTTGTTTCGTTCTTCTGCACCAAAACAATCGCTATAATCAGGATTAAGTGTATATCCCAAATTTTCAACTAATTCACACATTTCCAGAGCTTCACCATACATTCCTAATGTCAAATATACTTTGGCAAGCATTCCTGCGGCTGCTCCTTTGGAAGCTCTTCCTTTGTCTCCATCACCATATTCTTCACGTACAGGGAGCAAATCAATCGCTTCTTTCAAGTCAGGAATGATAACTTCGTTATATACTCTTGCTTTTTCATCACGTTTGGGAAACAAATCATCTCCCTTTTTGGTAGGTGATAAAATAATGGGAACATCACCAAAGAGTTGTGTCAGAAGAAAATAATAATGGGCCCTCAAAAACTTTGCTTCACCCAAGCATCTTCGTTTCAAATTTTCTTGAATATTCAGATTAGGAACGTTCTCAATCACGGTATTGCAATACAAAATTCCTGGATTGGGACCTCGCCATATATCCAACGCAGAGGCATTGTCGGCAGTAGCTACAAAGTTTGCTAATGTAATGGTTTCGATACCGTCTGTTCCGCCTCCTGCGCCTACTTCACTATTTCCAGCAATGATATCCAGCGTCCAGATACGCATATTGTACAAATTAGGACGCTGTAACGGTTTGTAGGCAGCATTCACAAGGGCTACGGCGGCAGCTTCGTCAGAAATAATCTCTACACTTGGGTCTTCATATGGTGATTTTTCGAGATAATCAGAACACCCAACAAGCATTGGTAATACTAAAAATCCTATGTAAAATATATTTTTCATACGTACTGATTTTTATTGATAGATTTGTAAATTCATTATATCATAATTCATTCTAAAACTGAATGTTTAGCCCGAAACTCATTGTGCGCGTTACGGGATAAGTTCCTAAGTCGATACCGCTTGTGCCTACCTCTGGGTCAAAACCTGTGTAGTTGGTCAAAGTCCATAGATTTTGACAAGAGAAATAGAGCCTAACCATTTCGGTATGAAATCTTTCAGAAACTTCTTTCGGAAGCGTATAACCCAACGTAAGATTTTTCAAACGGAGATAAGAACCGTCTTCAATAAATCGATTGGAATGGCGTACGTTTTGGTTTGGGTCGCTGTACACGGCTCTGGGAACGGAATTGCTTGTACCCTCACCTGTCCATCGGTCAAGCACTCTAACAATTTGGTTTTGTGGCACAGACATTCCTTCTTGCCAAATTCGGTTTGCGTTGTAAATATCATTCCCTGCCACACCCTGAAAAAAGATTTGCAAATCAAAATTTTTGTAGGCAAAACTATTGTTGAGAGAAAAATTCCATTTGGGAAACGGATTTCCGATATAAGTTCTGTCATCGGAGTTAATCACGCCGTTGTTGTCCAAATCACGGAACTTAATGTCGCCCGGAGCTGTTCCGCCTACCACTTGCACGGCATAATTGGCAACCTCAGCTACATTTTGGAAAATTCCGTTAGTAACATATCCATAAAATGAATTAACAGGTTTGCCTTCGGCACTCACTTGCACTTTGGTCATATTGATGTCAATTCCTGTAAATAACGGAATTCCGTCATTCATTTTCAGCACTTTATTCTGATTGTACGAAATATTAAAATCAGTGTTCCATTCAAAATTTCCTTTGGTATTTTGAGAGGAAATGGTTAATTCAAGCCCTTTGTTTTGAATTTTCCCTGCATTAACACTTGGCACATCAACATCAGAATATCCTGTTGTCAAAGGCACAGACATTGGCACAAGCATATTGCTCGTATTTTTCAGGTAGGCATCAAAAATCAAATTTACACGATTGTTAATAAGCGTAAGGTCAATACCGCCATTGAACTGTTCCACAGTTTCCCATTTCACATCAGGATTGGGCATTACGTGCGGATAAAGTGTGGAAACGGGCGTGTTATTGAACACATACTGTCCTGTTTTTAACCGTGTAAAGTAGGCATAATTGTCAATGCCGTCCTGATTTCCGGTCATTCCATAACCTAATCGAAGTTTCACATCATTTATCCATTTATTTTCTTTGAAAAACGATTCTTCGGACAATCGCCAAGCTATTGAAAATGAAGGAAATGTACCCCAACGGTTTTCTTTTGAAAAACGAGAAGACCCATCGTGTCGAACGGTTGCCGTCAAGAGATATTTATCTGCAAATGTGTAATTTAATCTCCCTATCAATGAAAAAATTGACCAATCGTTCATTGTTCCTCCTACTGTCGGATTTAAGAGCCCATTATTAAGTTGGTTATTTTGGTCGCTCAAAAACTCTTGTACGCTGGCGTTCATTCGGTTATAAATGTTATTTTGCGCACTTGTTCCAATCATTATATTGAGAAAATGTTTGTCTTTGAACGTGTTAGTGTACGTTAATGTATTGTCCCACAAGAAAGTAGTGCTTTTGTTTGCTTCTTCATATAAAGACGATTGTGGTTGCGGAATGGGTTTCCAATTATATTTGGGTGAAAAACTTCGATGTTCCCAAAATTTAAAATCAATACCACCTAATGTTTTGAATATTAAGTTTTTAACAGGAGTTATTTCAGCATAAATATTTCCTAAAATATTATATCCTTTGGTCGTACCGTTTCCGTTGATAAGTGCAGTTCCTATCGGATTGCGAATATCACCATATTGGTAAGCGGGCGTATCGGGACCTGCATATGAACCGTCAGCGTTATAAATGGGTTGTGTAGGTTGTGATGCCATTGCCATACGAATGTTGTAATCACCCGATTTTTTCACATCGTGGCTTAATGTGAGATTGTTACCAAATTTAATCCACGAATGCACGCGCGATTCTCCGTTAAATTGCACCGTATAACGGCGATATGACGTATTTAGCACAATTCCGTCTTGGTCAAAAATACTCCCCGAAACATAATAATTGCTTTTTTCATTTCCACCCGAATATGATAAGGAATAATTACGCATAAAAGCTGTTCGGAAAAGCGCATCAAGCCAATCTGTGCCTTCTCCTAAAACTGTTGGGTCTTCAAAATCAATACGTTGCAAAAGATGTGAAGAAGTTGAAACGCCTTTGTTGTAGTTGGCAATCATTTCGTTATGCAATGAAGCAAATTGGGTTGCATTGAGCATTTGCGGAATGCCCGTTGCAGTTTGCACACCCACATTGGTACTGAAAGCAAGTTTTCCCTCACCTGATTTTCCTTTGCGAGTGGTAATTAAAACAACACCATTAGCTCCTCTCGACCCATAAATTGCTGTTGCCGAAGCATCTTTCAACACGTCAATGTTTTCCACATCATTCATATTCAAAGCATTGATACCCAAGTCAGTAGGAACGCCATCTATCACTAACAAAGGTTCACTATTGTTAATAGTGCTAATACCTCGAATACGGAACGAAACATTGTCTCCCGGTTTTCCCGAAGCTGTTACTTGAATTCCAGCAGCACGCCCTTGCAATGCCTCTCCAGCACTTGCCAAAGGTTTGTCTTTCAAATTTTTACCCGAAACGGAAGCTACTGCTCCTGTGAGGTCTTTTTTGCGTACCGTTCCATAACCTACCACAACAACTTCTTCTAATTGTTGCTGTTCTTCTTTAAGAACAATCAAAAATTTGGTTTTGCTACCAACCGAAATTTCCTGTGTTTGGTATCCGATTGTGGAAACCGACAAAACGGCATTTTGAGGCACTTCTAATGAAAAATTTCCGTCAAAATCAGTGCTTACTCCTTTGGTCGTTCCTTTAACAACCACCGACGCCCCAATGATAGGCTCTTGCTTTTCATCAGTAACCGTTCCTGTGATTTTTTTTAAATTTTGAGAAGAAAGGACTGAATAGGACAATGCCAGTAGCACAAATAAAAAATTCTTACTTATCAAAAAAGTAAATGGTTTTTGTTTTCCTTTCATAACAATATGAGTTAAAAAATAAACATTATACATCTAATAAAAACGTTTTCGTAATTGAAGTACGTTTTTCGGATTACAAAGTTATTTCGTTATATAACTCATAAAACATTATATAGGAAAAATATAGACGTGAAAAAATATAATTAATTTATTTTCAATAGAATAATTCAGAAAATACATTAAAAAATATAGATTACATATCGGAAAAATGGTTCGTTTTGCTAATCTTCATCACTCGATTTTCAAATTGGTCACGAGGAACAATTGCCTTGTTGCGCACCCGAGTTCGGTAGTTGTAAATCGTGTTGGTGGAATAGTGCAAGAAAGAAGCTATTTTTGAACTGTCAGTAATTCCCAAACGAATGAGTGCAAAAATGCGTAATTCAGGATTCATTTCGTTTGGTTTTAGAACAAAACGCTCTTCTTCTGCCAGCAAACTATTAAATTCATTGATAAAATTCGGATAGAGATGCAAAAAGATTTCATCAAAAAGGCGATATAATTCTTTCAGTTCATTATCAACCATTTCAGTGGAACGAAGCACTTTGAAAAGCTCATCAATGTTGCGGTCTTTGGCTTTTTTATTGAGCATATACTGATATTTTTCCAATTTATTGATGTAAATGGAACACAAATTGAAAAACTGCCCAATGTAAGCCTCTTTAATTTCGTTTGACTCGGACAATTCCGAATTCACTTCGGAAAGTTTAACGTTCGTTATGTTGAGTTTATCAACCACCTCACGAAGATTGTTATTCAAATTTTCTAAATCTATATTTTTGAGATACAATTCTTTACGAATTTTAGCAATACGTTTCATCTGTCGATAGACGTAAATAATCGCAACAATCAAAAATACAGACAAGAGCAAAACAATAGCCAACGACAACCACAATTTAGCATACTGACTTTGAATTTCGTCTCGATAAGCGGCTTCAATGATGGGAAATATCTGCATTGCTTCGTCTGACCGCAATTGTGCGTTGCTGAACATCGCATCTTCCATTGATGATTTGATGAAAAGATATGCGTTTTCAACATCGCCTAACTCGAACAAAGTTGTAGCTAATTCAAGCATTGAAGCATTTTCTTTGATAGCATTTTTGATATCACAAGCTGCCGAAATCGCAAAATATTCAATTTGGCTGTTTACATTTTTTTCTTTTTTGTAAATAGTTCCCAACACGTATGCTACTACTGCTTTCTCGTGACTATCCGTTTCTAATTGTTCAAATCGTGTTAAGAGGATTTTTTTTGCCTTTTCCAACTGATGATGCTCTGTGAGAATATCCGCATACGCAATTTGGTAATGACTTGAATTTTTGTCAAGCATTCCTAATATAGAATCACGATATTGATTGCTTTTGGTGATATATTCATCTGAATTAGGATTGTTGAAAGCGTAATTGTTGTAAAGCAGTTGATAGCAATCGTAATATTTTATTAGCAAATCTTTCGGTAAATCATCTTTTTTGACCGATTGCAACACATCAAAAGCGTCTAAATAAAGCCCTGATATGATGTAAAGTGAAGTTAAATCGAGTTTGGAATCATTCTGCCACGAAGTATTTTCAATTTGTTGAGCGATGGCAATATTCTCCTTCACATAATAAACAGCCGAATCGGGAATATAAGTTTTAAATTCGTCAAATAAACGTTTATTTATTGAGTAATGTTGCTCCAAATTGATATTAGGAACATCTAACATTTTCTGAATTTCTCGAATAGAATTTTCTTTCTGTTGCGTGTAAGTTCCTTTTTCCTGAATCAGTTGATGCAATTGTTTGAGTAATTCCTTTTCAGGCAAAGATTGCGCCCAAATACAGGAAAATGGCATAATCAATAAAGTTGCAACTGTAAAAAAAATATTCCTATTCATACGCTGTTTTTCTATCGACAAAACTACGCATATTTTTTATATTACGACACCACTATTCGTAAAAAATAAATAGAGTTATTTTTTAAACTCAATTACTTCAACATTCTTGATTTCCTTTTTGTCAATTTCAAAACGAAGCATCGTCCGAACGGTTTGCCAGCCATATTTACCTATGGCTCCGGGATTTAGATGCAGTAACTGATATTTTTTGTCATACATTACTTTCAGAATATGCGAATGCCCCGAAATAAAAATTTGAGGTGCTTTTGCTGAAATTTCCTTTTTGGCTAACGCACTATATCTCTCAGGATAACCTCCGATATGAATCATCAAAATTTCCATCTCTTCACACATAAAGCGGTTTACTTCTGGAAATTTACTGCGTAAACGAGCGTCATCAACATTCCCATAAACCCCCCGCAACGGTTTTACGCTCTCCAACACCTCAACCACTTCCATAGAACCAAAATCACCACAATGCCAAATTTCATCAACTTGGCGAGCGTATTTCAAAATGCGTTCATCGATATAAGAATGTGTATCGGAGAGCAGTAAAATTTTTGTCATATTTGTTAAAAAATGTCTGATGTATTTATTTTCAAGTCAGGAAATTTTACCGAAGTAATAAAATCTCCTTCAATGACAGGTGCTAAACCTCTGTATTTCCCACCATCTAAAACATATACGAAAACATTCTGATATTCAGGGTCTATGAGCCAATATTCTTGTACGCCAGCTTCTTCGTAAAGCTCAAACTTGTTTTTCATTTCCTTTTTTGAATTTCCTTTTGAAAGGATTTCAATCACCAAATCGGGAGCGCCCAAACAGCCCTTTTCATCAATTTTTTTGGGGTCACACACCACGCAAAGGTCGGGCTGAACCACTGTGTAAATTTGTTTATCCCCTTTGCTTTGCTTCGGAAAACGCACATCAAAAGGAGCTGAGTACAATTTACACTGCTTGTTTTTCAAAAATATCCCTAATTCTACGTGTAAGTTACTTGACACAGCCTGATGCCTTGAAGAAGGCGCGGGCGACATTCTAAATAGTTTCCCTTTCAAAATTTCCACACGCTCCTCAAACTTCCAAAGCAGATAATCGGCATAAGTGTAAGTGCCATTCATATCCAACTGATTGATGTCCGTAATTGTTTTCATATTTTTTATTTTTTACAAAACTACATTTTTCTTGGGTAAAACGAAATTTATTTAAAACCAGAACCAGTAGGCAATTGCTGATATGAACAAAATACAGAATATGTTAAGCACAAAACCCGCTCGAATCATATCCCGCTGATTGACCATTCCTGTTCCGTAAGCAATGGCATTGGGAGGCGTGGCAACGGGCAACATAAAGGCGCAAGAAGCTCCTAAACCGATGATTAATGAAAGTCCTAATGGATTCATATTCAATGCTTCGGCTATGGAAATAAAAATCGGAACAAGCAAAGCCGCACTTGCTGTATTAGACGTAAATTCTGTAAGAAAAATAATAAATGTAGCCACCAACAAGCCTATCAAGTAGTAATTTTTTCCTTCAATAAGCACCACAATAGCGTCAACCATAGCCTTGTCTGCCCCTGAATTTTTGAGTATAGCACTGAGTGTCAATCCTCCTCCAAAGAGCATCAGTACGCCCCAATCGGTATTGTCTTGCACTTGCTTCCAACTGGCTACGTTTGTGACGCAAATCAACACAGCGGCAGTCATTGCCACAACTGCATCAAATTCTTCTATTTTATTGATGTTCAGCATATTTGAAATAAATTCATTCAAATACGCTCCGAAAATCCAACAAAGAGCCGTAGTTGCAAAAATAGCAATCGTGATATATTGATTTCTGTTTAATTTTTCGATTTCCTGTTTTGTTTCGATTTTTATTTTCAATTTAGGTTTAAAAACGAGAAACATTGTCAGAAGCATCAACGGCATCAAACCAATCATCGTAGGCATTCCGTATTTTAGCCAATCCGAAAACGTCAAATGCAACTGAGAAGCGACAATCGCATTGGGAGGTGAGCCAACCAACGTTCCCATTCCTCCAATGCTCGCACTATATGCAATTCCCAGAATAACAAAGGCGTATGTTCCTTTATTTGTTTGATAGTCAATATTTTTAAGCATTCCGATTGCCAGCGGGACCATCATTGCCGTGGTTGCTGTGTTACTAATTCCCATTGAGAGCAATGCCGTAACCGAAAATAACAGAAATATGGCTACCATAAAATTTCCATTTGCCCACGAAATCACTCGATTGGCGATGTATTGGTCTAATTTCTGTACGCTCAACGCCGCAGCTATGGCAAATCCGCCAAAGAAAAGAAAAATCGTAGGGTTTGCAAATGCTTGCAAAGCCGATTTGGTTTGTTCGTGCCCGAAAAAGATAGCCAAAATAGGCACTAATAGGGCTGTAATGGTGATGTGAATAGCTTCTGTGAGCCAAAGAATTGCCACGAATGCCAAAATCGATAGTCCTTTATTTACTGTATCTTCATACGGAAGAAACAAATAGAGTAAAATCGCTACAAGAGTCGCTCCCGCAATGATTGTAGCCTTCTTAATTGTTGTTTGCATAGTTCATTAATTTATAGATACGCTTACAAAGCTATGAAAAAAAAACTTATTTTTGGTGTTTTTTTGTACTTATTTTTGCTGAAAGAAAGAAAATCACAATCAAACTTGATTTTTAAGGCTTTTTTTTGTAATTAAAACGTATCTTTGCGGAATTAAATAATTGTGATTTTCCATCTCTCAAAGGAAATCAAAAATATTACCGATGAAAACAAATTGTATGAAAGTCATTTTGAAGAATTTATTCCATCATATATAAAAAATAAACATTTGATATTCATGTAAATAACAGAAAAAGTGAATCAAACAAAAAAGATATTAGTAACAGGCGGAGCGGGTTTTGTTGGGTCAAATCTGTGTAGGGCTTTGGTGAAAGACCCTAAAAATAAAGTATTTTCGTTAGATAATTATTTCACAGGAAGCCGTGAAAACCACATCGAGGGAGTAACATACATTGAGGGAAGCACTGAATATATTTTTGAGCTCGTTGATTTTGCTCCCGATTTGGTTTATCATTTGGGCGAATATTCACGAGTGGAACAGAGTTTTGACGACATAGATAAAGTGCTGTTATTCAACAAAGTAGGAACTTCAAAAGTGTTAGAATTTTGCCGACGGCATAAATGCAAATTGGTTTATGCAGGGAGTAGTACCAAGTTTGGCGACGGAGGTATTGGCAGGAATCAGAGTCCGTATGCGTGGTCAAAATCGTCAAACACCGAACTTATCAAAAATTACGGCGATTGGTAAGGCTTGGAATATGCCATCGTTTACTTCTATAACGTTTATGGCGAAGGGGAAATTAAGGAAGGGAAGT